>NZ_JBHUSG010000002.1:94659-180258 GCF_042673745.1 Kitasatospora sp. NPDC057015 | reverse complement strand
GTTCCAGCAGACCCTCGCGGGTCAGGAGCGGGTGCTGGGTTCTGATCACCTCAGCACCATGGCCACCCGTAACAACCTCGCCGGCGCTCACCGGAAGAACGGCGACCTGGCTCTCGCCATCCCGCTGTTCGAACGGATCCTCGCGGACCAGGAACGGGTACAGGGTCCCGATTATCCCGACACCGTGGCCTCCCGTAACAATCTCGCCAGCGTCCACTACGAGGACGGGAACCTGGCTCTCGCCATCGCACTGTTCGAACAGGTCCTCGCGGACCAGGAACGGGTGCTGGGCCCCGATCACCTCAACACCATGGTCACCCGGAACAATCTTGCCGGTGCCAACCGGAAGAACGGCGACCTCGCCAGCGCGATCGCGCTGTTCCAGCAAACCCTTGCGGACCTGGAACGGGTGCAGGGTCCCGATCATCCCGACACCGTGGCCTTGCGCAACAATCTTGCCGGCTCCCATCGGGAGAACGGCGACCTGGCTCTCGCCATCCCGCTGTTCGAACGGATCCTCGCGGACCAGGAAGGGTTGCTGGGTCCTGGTCACCCCGACACCGTGGCCTCCCGTAACAATCTCGCCAGCGCCCACTACGAGGACGGGAACCTGGCTCTCGCCATCCCGCTGCTGGAACAAGTCCTTGCCGACTCCACACGGGTGCTCGGCCCCGACGACCCCGACCCCTTCGCCGCCCGTAGCAGACTCGCCAGCGCCCACTACGAGAACGGGGACCCGGCTCTCGCCATCCCGCTGCTGGAGCAGATCGTCGCCGACTCCAAGCGGGTACTGGGCCCCGACCACCCTCTGACCTTGGCCGCGTCCGAGGTCTGTCGCGTCATGAGGCTGCATCAGTCGTAGTCCTTGCAGCCACCCGGTCGTGAGGACTTTCGGACGGGGCTCGGGGAGGATCCCGGCCGCCGGGCTGCTCGCGGTGCGGCCGGGATCGCGGACCCGATCAACAGCTGTCCGAGATCAGGGGAACGTCACACCACACACCACCACTGCCATGAAGCCGCCGAACCCATGGACGACCAGCGCGACCTCGGTCCTCACGTTCGGAAACAACAGCCACTCAGGCCCGGGCCGGCCCGCTGCCGACCGCAGGCCGGGCCTGGCCGGCCGGTCGGTCAGGTGACCGGTCCGCCGGCCCGGTCGGCGGCGAAGGGCCCGCCGGGGTCGAAGGCCAGCCGGGCGAAGCGTTCGCCGATCAGCCGCAGGCCCGCGGTGTCGGGGTGCAGGCCGTCCGGCAGCGGGAGCCGCTCGTGGTCCCGGGCGCCGTACAGCTCGCGCCCGTCCAGGTAGTGCAGGTGCGGGTCGTCCGCGGAGCGTTCGGCGGTGATCCGGGCGAGTTCGCGGCGGATGACGTTGAGGCTCAGGCGTCCGGTGGCCACGTCGGCGGGTACGCCGAGGGTGACGAAGCGCTTGGTGGGGGAGTCCGGGTCGACCACGGTGGGGCCCGGCGCGTCCTCGACGGCCGGGCACAGGACGGGGGAGACCACCAGCAGCGGGGTCCGCGGGTGGCCCTCGCGCACGGTGTCGAGGAAGCCGTGGACGGCCGGCCCCAGCGCCCGCAGCCGGAAGAGGTCGGTGTTGACCAGGTTGATGCCGAGCTTGAGGCTGATCAGGTCGGCGGGGGCGTCCCGGATCGCCCGGGCGGTGAAGGGGTCGAGCAGCGCGTTGCCGCTCAGGCCCAGGTTGACCACCTCCACCCCGGCGAGGGCGGCGGCGACCACGGGCCAGGTGCCGGTGGGGCTGTCGGCGTCGGCGCCGTGGCTGATCGAGCTGCCGTGGTGCAGCCAGACCGGGCGCCCGGTGGGGGTCGGCGGGTGCACCGGGGCGTCGGTGTGCAGGGCGACGAGTTCCGTCCGCTCGGCCTGCGGCAGCCAGATCTCGACCTCCTTCACCTCGTCGCCGAGACCGGTGAACCGCGCCCGCCCGGGCGGGCCGGCGGTGAACTCGGAGCCGCCGGCCGCGTCCATCGTGACGGTGTTGCCGGCCCGCACCACGGCCTGCCGCACGGTGCGGCCGTCGATCACCAGGTCGTAGACCCCGTCCGGGTCCGCTCCCTCCGGGTAGACGGCCTTGGTGGGCAGGGTCTCCAGCTCGATCACGGCGGCCGCGGTGCGGAACGCCAGTCGCACCCCGGCCGGCTGGGCGTCGACGGCGGTCAGGTAGTCGTCGGGGAACTGGGCCCGGGCGGCGGCGGGCAGCCGGTGCGGCAGCAGGCCGTGCGCGGTGCGTTCCAGCTCGTACGCGCCGCGCACCGCGACCGGTCCGTGGTCGGTGAGGAAGGTGCTGGTCAGGGTGGACATCGGGGCTCCTCGGGGCTCCTCGGGGCGGGGCGGTACCGCGGGCCGGCGGGCGCCTGCCGTCGCCGCCCCGGGTGGTGCACCCGGACCGTCGCGGCTCTGGGGTGGCGTACCCGGACGGACGCCCGCGACGCCCCATTGTGACCACGGGCACAGGGTTCGGTCCTGGCAGGTTCGCGGCACCAAGGCGTGTGAGAAGTCTGGCCAAGGTACTGACTCCTCGGTAACTTACCGATGCGTAGGCGGAGTTCGCCGCCTCGGAGTGCATGCATGCCTCGACCCCCCACCCGAAGGACAGTCATGCCTGGAACCCCCCACCCCGTGCTGCCCGCGACCAGATCCAACACCCGTACCGGTACCGGTGTCCGCCGTCGGCTGGCCACCGCACTCGCGGGCTGCGCCCTGCTCGCGGCCACGGCGATCGGCGCGGCCCCCGCACACGCCGCAACCGCCCAGGCCACCGGAACCGACCCCGTCGCCGCGGCCAAGGCGCTGGCCGCGCCGCTGGTGCCGGGCGCCAACAACTGGTCCTGCCGCCCCAGTGCCGCCCACCCCCGCCCGGTGGTGCTGGTGCACGGGACCTTCGCCAACGGGTCGGTCAACTGGCTGACCATCGCGCCCGCGCTCGCCGCCGACGGGTACTGCGTCTTCGCCCTGACCTACGGCGAGCAGCCCGGCATCCCCGTCCTGCGCGCGATCGCGCCGGTGCCCGACTCGGCCCGCCAGCTCGCCACCTTCGTCGACGGCGTCCTGGCCGCGACCGGCGCGGCCAAGGCCGACCTGGTCGGGCACAGTCAGGGCGGCGGCCTGACGCCGCGCTACTACCTGAAGTTCGAGGGCGGCGCCGCCAAGGTGCACAGCCTGGTCGGGCTCGCCCCCAGCAACCACGGGACCACGCTGCTGGGGCTCGCCACGCTCGCGCAGACGATCCCCGGCGCCATGGACATCGTCGGCTCCGCCTGTCCGGCCTGCGTCGACCAGGTCGTCGGCTCGGACGTCCTCACCCGGCTCAACGCCGGCGGCGACACCGTGCCGGGGGTCTCCTACACGGCGATCTACACCAAGTACGACGAGGTGGTGACGCCCTACCGGACCCAGGCGCTGACCGGCCCGGACGTGCACAATGTCCTGGTGCAGGACCTCTGCCCGGTCAACAGCCCGGACCACGTGCTGATGGCCGTCGACCCGGTGGTGCTGCACGAAGTCCGGCACGCGCTCGACCCGGCCCACGTCGGGGAGGCCGACTGCTGGGCGAACCTCACGGGCTGAGGACGGGCCTGACGGCCAGGTGGCCCGGACCGCCCCGGCGACCCGTTCGCCGGGGCAGTCCGGGGCAGTCCGGGGCGGTCCGGGACCGTCCGGACCGTCCGGACCGTCCGGGTCGGCGGGGCGTCCGTCGGAGGCGTCGGCGGGCCGTCCGTGGAGCGGGCCGGGGGCCGTCAGCCGGCCATGTCCTCGGGGGCGTGGTACCCCTCGCCCTTGGCCCGGCGTTCCAGGCCGATCCACAGCGTGTTCATCAACCGCCGTGCGGTGGCCTGCGGTTGCTCGCCGGGTACGGTGAGCGCCCACTCGGCCAGCGCGTCGGCCGCGCCGACCAGGGCATGGGCCACGGCGGCGGACTCACGTCGCAGCGCGACGTAGTCACCCCCGTCGTCGCCGCGCGCCGGTGCCGGCATCGACTGCCGGACGAGCTCGCCGACGGTGTCGATGATCTCGGTGCGGGACCGCGCGACCTGGGTCGCGAACGAGTCGCCCTGGCTGCGGGCCTGCTGGTAGAGGACCACCCAGCTGGCCCGGTGGTCGGCCACGTAGGTGAAGAAGGCGGTCAGCCCGCGCCAGAGCCGCTCGGCGGGGTCGTCGGCCCCGGGGTGTGCGGCCGAGCCGATCAGGTTGACCAGGCGGTCGGCCTCACGCGCGATGCAGGCGCTGAATATCTCCTCCTTCGAGCCCAGGTAGAGGTACAGCAGGGGTTTGGAGACCTGGGCGTGCTCGGCCACCTCGTCCATCGAGGCGGCATGGAAGCCGTTCCGGGAGAAGACCTGCACGGCGGCGTCGAGCATCTGCTGCTCGCGCACCTTGCGGGGCAGCCGCTTGCGGCTGGGTTGCGGATCCATCGGGCCAGGGTATCCAAGCGGCTACCCGACGTTACGGGCAGCCGACTTACCGTGGAGTAAGAACCCGCGGGCCCGGATGCCCCCGGACCACCGGGGCGGCCCGAACCACCCGGACGTGGAGCCTCGACCGCGGCGGGATCCCCCACCACGGGAGCCCGTCCGCCCGGTGATCGTCCGTCCGCCCCGGACCGTCCACCCCGGATCGTCCGCCGGTGATCGGCCGGCCATGAGCCGGCGGAACGACACGCGGGAACCGGATGAATCGTCCCATTTCCATCCTTCGGCCGAAAATGGGTCGATCCCCCTGACAGCGGGACCGGCCCGGGGTCCCCAGGGCACCGGGCCGGTCCCGGCCGGACGGGAGGAGCAGGCCCGTCCCGGCGGCCGGGCCGGTGGTGCGGACGAGGGAGCGGACGTGGGCGCGATGGCACGGTTCGGCCGGCGGCTCAAGGAGCACGCCGGTGACCGCCCGGTCCTGCGACGGTGGCCGAGCTGGGGCGCCGTCGCGGGGGCCGTGCTCTTCTACTACTTCTCCCTCACGCCGTCCATGCTGCCCCGGTCCTGGTGGTTGCAGGGCGTCGAGGCCGGGGTGACGGCCGCGATCGGCTACGGCTTCGGGGCGCTGGTCGGCGCGATCGCACGACGGCTCGGAGCCAGGCCCGGCCCCCGGGTGCGCCGGACGGCGTGGGCGGCGCTGGCGGTGCTGGGGCCGGTGCTGGTGGTCGCGGTGACGGCCTGGAGCGTGCGCTGGCAGGGGGACGTCCGGCGGGCCGTGACGCTGCCGCCGGAGGTCTCCTGGTGGCGGTGGTCGCTCGTCCCGGTGGTGGCGCTGCTGGTGCTGGCGCTGATCGTGCTGGTGGCGCGACTGCTGCGGCTCGGCACCCGGATCGTGGTGCACGCCCTGGACCGGGTGGTGCCGAGGCCGGTCGCGCTCGGCGCCGGTGTGGCCGTGGTGGTGTTCCTGGTGGTCGGCTTCGTGCAGGGGTTCCTCCTCTCCGGGGTGCTCGACGTGGTGGAGAGCGCGGCCTCGCTGGCGGACGAGGGGACGACGCCGGGCGTCGTCCAGCCGCAGCTGCCGACCCTCTCCGGCAGCCCGGCCTCGCTGGAGTCCTGGCAGAGCCTCGGGTCCAAGGGCCGGGACTTCGTCGCCGGCGCGGCGACCCGGGAGGAGCTGTCCGCGTTCGCCGGCCGTCCGGCCATGGACCCCGTCCGGGTGTACGTGGGCCTGCGCGCCGCCGACACCCTGCAGGCCCGTGCGGACCTGGCCGTCGCCGAGCTGGAGCGGACCGGCGGGTTCTCGCGCGGGATCCTCGCGGTGATGGCCACCACCGGCAGCGGCTGGATCAACCGGCAGGCCAGCGACCCGCTGGAGTACCTGTACACGGGGGACAGCGCGATGGTGGCCATCCAGTACTCGTACCTGCCGAGCTGGGTGTCCGTCCTCACCGAGGACGAGGCCAACGACGCCGGCCGGGCCCTGTTCGACGCCGTGCACGCCCGGTGGGCCGCGCTGCCGGAGCAGACCCGCCCGCGCCTGGTGGTCTTCGGGGAGAGCCTCGGCTCCTTCGCCACCGAGAAGGCCTTCGACGGCAGCCTGGAGCGGCTGACGACGGAGACCGACGGAGCCCTGCTGGTCGGCCCCACCTACGACAACCCGCTGTGGAAGCGGGTCACCGACGACCGCGAGCCCGGCAGCCCGGTCTGGCGGCCGGTCTTCGAGGACGGCCGCTCGGTGCGCTTCGCCCAGGTGCCCACCGACCTGGACATCCCGCCCCGGCCCTGGGACGGCACCCGCGTCGTCTACCTCCAGAACGGCTCCGACCCGATCGTCTGGTGGAGTCCGTCGATGCTCCTGCGCGAGCCGCAGTGGCTGAAGGACCCCCGGGCCGAGGACATCTCGCCGGCGATGCGCTGGTACCCGGTGGTGACCTTCTGGCAGGTGGTCTGCGACCTGATGGGCGCCAACGACGTGCCGCCCGGCTTCGGCCACCGCTACGGCACGCTGCCCACCGACGCGTGGGCCGCGATCGCCGCGCCGCCGGGCTGGACGGCCGCCGACACCGAGCGGCTGGCGGCCCTGATGGGCTCCTGACGACGCCTCCGGGGCCCCGCCGCCGCCATCGCCGCCGGCCGTCCGCACCGCGTCGGCCCGGGCTGCCCGTTGGGGTCGAGCCGCCTGCCCGAACGGGCAGCACGGCCGCCGGACGTCCGCTCGGACGCAGCGTCCGGTGCCGGTGCCGACGCCGCGAACGGGCAGGTCAGCCAGGTGTGTTCGGGCCCGGCCAGGGCCGTCGCCCGCTGCGCGGGAGCCCCCTCGCGGCCTCCCGGCGGGGGGTTCGAGCGGCGGCCCCCGCTGGTACCGTCCGGGCGAGGCGTCGGCTCACCCCCGTTCCACAGCCGACCGCCGGACATCGCGCGGCCGTCCGGTCGAGCCACCTCGTTCCCCCCGCTCCCCGGAGGCGTCATGCAGCGACGAACGTTCCTCACAGGCACGCTGATCGGCGCGGCGGTCGCCGCCGCGCCGTTCGCCGTACCGCGGCTGGCCGGTTCGGCGCAGGCCGCGACGACGGTGACGGTCAGCTCCCTGAAGGACCTCCAGGCGGCGATCGACCGGGCGGGTCCCGGCGACCGCATCGTCCTGGCCGACGGGACGTACACCGTCCCCACGGGGGGTGCCATCCGGGTCTCCGGCCGGAACGGCACCGCGGACGCGCCGATCACCGTCGTCGCGCAGTCCCGTGGCGGCGCGGTGCTGCAGGGCGAGCGCGGCTTCGTCTTCAGCGACTCCGGCAACATCACCGTCAGCGGGTTCGCCTTCCGGCAGCGCACCACGCTGGAGATCCCGGCGAGCTGCCCGCGGATCCGGCTGACCCGCAACGACTTCCGGTTCGCCGACGTGAGCGGGCTCGACTGGGTCGTCGTCCGGGGCGACGACGCCAAGATCGACCGGAACCGGTTCCACGACCGGACGACCGAGGGGATCTTCCTCGTCGTGGACGGTCCCGGATCGACCGCGATGGCGCAGCGCACCCAGATCCTCCGGAACCACTTCGCCGACCACGGCTACCCGGGCGCCAACGGCGGCGAGCCGATCCGGCTCGGGGTCAGCAGCCGGGCGCTGTCCAGCGCCAACGCCGTGGTGGAGTACAACCTGTTCGAGCGGTGCGACGGAGACCCCGAGGCCGTCTCGGTGAAGTCCTCGGACAACACCGTCCGGTACAACACGGTGCGCGACAGCCGCGGGGGCATCGTGCTGCGGCACGGCAACCGGACCACGGTGGAGGGCAACCACCTGATCGGCGGCACCGACGGTCTGCGCCTGTACGGCAACGACCACCTGGTCGTGAACAACTACCTGGCCGGCCTGTCGGGCCGCGCCCTGGTGATCGGCAGCGGAACCACCCGCGACCACCACGCGGGCGAGAGCACCGAGGAGCGGCGGGGCAACGACGCCTGCGACCGCGCGGTGATCGCGTACAACACGCTGGTCGGCAACGCCGGCACGCTCTCCGGCGAGACCCGGGAGCACGAACCCCGGGACGTGGTGGTCGCCGACAACATCCTGGTCGCCGGCAGCGGCAGCCTGGTCGCGATGGGCGCGACCACCGGATTCACCTGGCAGGGCAACATCCTGTGGGGCGCGGCGGCCAACGGCACCATCCCGGCCGCCGGCCACCGCCGGGTGGACCCCCTGCTGCGGCAGGAGTCCGACGGGGTGTACCGGCTCTCGGCCGGCAGCCCCGCGATCGACACGGCGACGCTGACCAGCCCGGCCGTGACCCAGGACCTCGACGGCCACCCCCGCGGCAGCACCCGGGACGTCGGAGCCGACGAGTACACGACGCTGGCCCCGGTCCGGCGCCCGCTCACCCCGGCCGACGTCGGCCCCGACGCGGCCTGACTGCCCACCGGGGCCGAGCGGTCGGAGGAAGGGCGCCGGCAGCCGGGCCCGCCGAGGCACGGGGACGGGGCGGACGGGTCGTCAGGTGAGCGCGTTCAGGGCGAAGCCGGTCAGGATGCCCAGGGCGTTGGTGGCCCAGTGCAGGCCGGCCGGGGCCAGCAGGCTGCCGCTGCGCCGGCGCAGCTCGCAGAAGAGGACGCCGGCCAGGCCGGTGAACAGCACGGTCCCGAGCTCGACCACCACGACGCCGACGGCCGAGTGGCCGAACAGCGGTGTGAGGGCGGGCTTGTCCTCGGACAGGTGCAGCGAGGGCAGGACGTGCCAGAGCCCGAAGAGCAGGGAGGAGCCGATGGTGGCGACCCTGACGTCCCACTCCTTGCGGAGCAGGCCGTAGAGCACGCCGCGGAAGGCGACCTCCTCCAGGAGCACGGTGCCCAGCGGGATCCGCACCAGCACCTGGAAGGCCACCGTCGCCGCGCTGTCGCCCTCGGTGCGGCGGTCGGTGAACAGCTCCCGGGTCTGCGGCAGCAGGGCCGCCGCCAGGTAGCCGGCGGCGACCAGGCCGATCAGGGCGGCGGCCCAGCGGGCGCCGCGGCCCCAGCTGCCGCGGTCCAGGCCGGCGTCCGCCCAGGTCCCGCCGGCCAGCCGCAGGACGACGAGCAGCAGGGCGGCCGTCAGCGGCGCGGTGACCAGGTAGGCGCCGGGGGCGAGCCGGTTGTTGAGGACGTTGACCAGCACCAGCACCAGGACGGTGACGGCCACGCCGGTCCGGACACTGATCTGACCGGGCGCCGGCCCGCTGCTCCCACGTCGCACTGTCGCCTCCTCACGGCCCGCCCCCTCATCCTCGCGGCTGCGGGCGGAGATCGCCCGGGGGCGGGCCGGAGCCGCGCCGCGGGCTGCCGGAACCCACCCGGTCGGGCCCCGTTCGGCCGGGTGGGTTCCGGGATCCGTCGGACAGGCCCTAGGGCCGCCCCACCAGGGTGGCGATCCGGGCCGCCGCGGTGCCCGGCCCGGTCGGGCCGGTGAACGCGAGCGTGGACAGCTCCGGCAGGCCCTGGTGGCTCAGCGCCGCCTCCTGGTAGCGGAAGCAGCCGAAGTGCCAGTTGAGGATGCCGGCCAGCCAGTCCCGGAGCTCCTGCACATAGCCGTCCAGGACCGCCCTGGCCTCCTTGGTCAGCTTGAAGTCCTCGTACAGGATCGGCAGTTCGTGTGCGATGACATGCTGGAACTGCCTCATCCGGGAGTTCATCAGATCGTCCACGATCGCCAGCGCGGTCGGGTAGTCGCAGTCGAAGAAGTTCTGCACCACGAGGACGCCGTTGTGCACCTCGCCCTCGTACTCGACCTCCTTCTGGTACGAGAAGACGTCGTTGATCAGGCAGGCGTAGTCCGCCGCCGAGTTCTCCAGCGAGCGCAGTGGCCCGGTCCGGTAGATCTCCGGCGGCACCTGCCGGCCGTGCGCGAGCCGGCACAGGCTCATGGTCAGGTCGGAGCCGAAGGTCCTGCGGCGCATCTCCAGGTAGTCCACCGGGTCGGGGATCCGGTTCTGCGCCTGGTTGGCCAGCTCCCAGAGCCAGCTCTCGACCATCTCCTCCACCGCGGTACGGAACTTCCGCCGGGCGTCCGGGGCCATCGGGCCGGCCGTCCGCGTCCACAGGTCGGCCAGGCCGCGCTCCAGCGCGTTGACGGGGGCGGGGGCGGTCGCGCCGTCCAGCGGCATGAAGAGCAGGAGCCGGGCGTTGCAGGCCCTGGCGCCGAGCAGGTCCCGGGGGCGGCCGTAGACCACCGGGTAGTAGTCGTCGCCGTAGGTGCCCCAGGCCAGCCAGGCCGAGGTCAGGTCGAGCTCGGCCAGGGTGGCGTCCGGGTGGATGCCCGCCGAGCAGAGCGGGAGGTCGATGTCGGCGGCCCGCTTCTCGTCCCAGACGTGCGATCCCGTGATGCCGGGCTGCGGCTGGAGCATCCCCATCGCCCGGCACCAGTCGAGGGTGTTGCGGCGCGAGGCCTCCAGGTGCGGGCTCAGTCGCAGGGCGAACGGCATCTGGAAGGCCGGCAGTTGCGAGGGCCCGACCGGCCGGTGCGGCACGTGGGTGAAGCTGCGCACCCGGCCGGGGCCGATCAGGCCGCCGAGGCGGGTGAGGTCCAGGGCGGAGGTGCCGAGTGCGCCGGCGCCGTAGGGCGACCACCCGGTGGGGGAGGTGCCCGCCCCGCCGCCGTTCATGTACCGGCTGGAGCGCATGTGCCACTCGTGCCCGCCCGACTGCCAGTCCTGGAGGCCCTTCACGTAGGCCAGCACCTGCGCGCAGGCCTGCGGGTCCAGCCCGTGCTCGGCGAAGAGCGGGGCGAGTTCGGTCACGACGGTGTTCTCGAACTGGTGCAGGCGCGAGGTGAGCAGGTCGTTGACGGCGTCGGCGGCCTCCTGGGTGCTGCAGCCGAGGAAGGTCTCCAGGACGAGCACGCCGTTGCTGCGCTCGCCCTCCTCCTCGGTCTCCCGCTGGTAGGAGAACAGGTCGTTGCGCAGGTGCACGCCGTCCGAGAAGGTGTCCTTGAGCACCCGCATCGGCCGGGAGGCGGCGATCACGGCCGGGACCTCGGCGCCCACCGCGTGCTCGACCAGGCCAGCGGACCAGGGCGCGCCGCCCACCTTGCGGCGCATCTCGATGTACTCGACCGGGTTGGGCGTGCGGCCCGCGTTGATGTTGGAGAGCTCCCAGAGGGACTCGTTCAGCAGGTGCTCGGTGCTCTCGGCGAACCGGGCCCGCCAGTCGGCGGACATGCCGGGCACCGTCCGGGCCCAGAGGTCCGCCAGCCCGGCCTCGACCGGGTTGGTCGGGGCCGGCACCTCGGCGGTGAGGTCCAGCGGCATGAAGGCGGGCAGGCGGTCCAGGTAGGCCTTGCCGCCCTCGCGGTCCTGCGAGCGTTTGAAGATCTCCAGGAAGTGGTCGTCGAAGAAGAAGACCCACACGTACCAGTCGGTCACCAGGGCGAGTTCCGCGGCCGAGGCGTCGGGGTGGGTGTACGCGCAGAGCAGGGCGTAGTCGTGGGAGTCGAGGTCGTGTTCGTCCCAGATGCCGGAGCCCTCCACCATGCCCATCGATCGGGCCCAGGCCTTGGTGTGGGTCCGGGCGTGCTCCAGGTGGGGGTTGAGCCGGGCCGGGTGCGGGAGGTAGAAGTCCGGCAGCTGGAAGGGCTGCGCCGGTCGGTCCCCGGCGTTCGTGGGCGCGGTCGCCTTCGTGGGTGCCTTCGGGGGTACGGGCGGGCGTGCGGGTACGGGCGTGGGGCCGGTCGGCACGCGGCCCGGACGGGCCGGCGGATCGGTCGGCACGCCCGGAGGTGTCCCGCCCCGGCCCGACAGGCGCGGGTGCAGCAGGCCCGGGTTGGTGAACCGGGGATTGGTGAGCCCGGGCCCGGGGAGGGCCGGAGAGGTGGGGCTCGCGCCGCCGGTGTCCGGTGGCGTGGGGCCGGGCCGTGCGAGGCCGGGTGGCGTGAGGCCGGACGGTGCGCGGCCGGGAATCGGGAAGTGGGCGTTCGTGTGATCAGGCTGGTTCATCAGTGCCGTTTCTGAGGCCGTGTCATCCGTTCGGCTCAGCATTACCCGGGTGCCCGAGAGCGTATCCGGTAACAGAAACAGTCATATCAGCGGACAAGAAAAGGGGCCCCGCCGTGGACGGGGCCCCATCAGCTCGAACAGGTCGGAATCAGTACGGGCGTACGAGGAAATGCGCCGCACCCGGAATGCCGACCTTCAGCAGCTCGTCCTCCTCGGGCGTGGTGGCGGTGCCGGTCTCCTGCTTCAGGATCGCCCGCGACAGGCTCTGCACCCACATCGCCCGCGGGCGGCGGCGGGCCTCCCAGGCGGCCAGCGCGCCGCTCACGTCCTCGGCCGCGTCCAGGCTCTGGGCCAGCACCAGGGCGTCCTCCACGGCCATCGCGGCGCCCTGGGCGAGGTGCGGGGTGCTGGCGTGCGCGGCGTCGCCGGCCAGCACCACCCGGCCGACGTGCCAGGCGTCCTCCACGGTGACCTGGGAGATCCGCGAGTAGACCACCGCCGCCGGGTCGGTGACGTGGGTCAGCGCCGCGGCGACCGGGCCGGAGAAGGCGGTGAGCCGCTCGGCGAGCTGCTCGTGGGCGCGCTCCGGGTCCGGCCGGAAGTCCTCGGCCTCGGCGAACACCGTGCCCAGGTACATGGTGTCGTCGGTGATCGGGGTCAGCAGCGCCTTGGCGTTCAGGTTGCCCGCGCTCATCACCACACCCCGCACCTCGGGGTCGCGCGGCACGGTGACCCGCCAGTTGGCGAAGCCGGTGTACTCGGGCTCGAAGCGGTCCCCGTACAGGCGCTTGCGCAGCGGTGAGCCGATGCCGTCGAAGCCCACCACGAGGTCCCAGCGGCCGGAGCCGCCGTCCGAGAGGGTGACGTCGACGCCCTCGCCGTCGTCGGCGAGGTCGGTGATGGTGGTACCGAAGCGGATCTTCGCGCCGGCCTCGGCGGCGGCCCGGCCGAGCACCTTCGCCAGTGCCGGGCGGGGGATGCCGTTGTTCGAGGGGGCGTCGTCCATCTGCGGCTGCGGGATCCTGGCGAGGGTGGCGCCGGTGGGGTCGCAGATGGTGAGCACCTCCCACTCGAAGCCGGCCGCCAGGCAGTCCTCCAGCACGCCGATCTCGCGCATCACGTGCAGGGCGTTGGAGGGCTGGATGATGCCGACGCCGAGGGCGTCCAGCTCGTCGCGCAGCTCGGCGACGTCGACCCGGTGGCCGCGCCGGGCCAGTGCGGTGGCCAGGGTCAGGCCGCCGATGCCGCCGCCGTGGATCAGGACGCGCAGGGGTGAGGACATGACGGAGCTCTCCAGGGGGGTGGGTCAGCCGACGGGTGCGGCCAGCGGGGCGGGCAGGGTCATCAGGTGGTCGACCAGGGCGAGCAGGAGGTCCCGGCCGAAGATCCGCTCCCGGACGTCGCCGAGCAGCATCGGCACCTGCGGGTCGAGGTCGAGGGCGGACCTGATCTCCTCCGTGCTGCGGGTGTTGCGGCCGTGGAAGCAGTTGATCGCGACCACGAACGGGATGCCCCGGCTCTCGAAGAAGTCGATCGACGCGAAGCTGGCCTCCACCCGCCGGGTGTCGACGATGACGACGCCGCCGAGGGCGCCGTTCACCAGGTCGTTCCACATGAACCAGAACCGCTCCTGGCCGGGGGTGCCGAAGAGGTAGACCACCAGCTCGGAGCTGATGGTGATGCGGCCGAAGTCGAGGGCGACCGTGGTGGTGTCCTTGTTGTCGACGCCGCTGAGGTCGTCGACACCGATGCTGGCCCGGGTCAGGTACTCCTCGGTGCGCAGCGGAGCCACCTCGCTGAGGGCGCCCACCATGGTGGTCTTGCCCACGCCGAAGCCGCCGGCGATCAGGATCTTGACGGCGGCGGGCGCCGACTGGCTGTTCGTCCCGATGGTCATGTCTTCAGAGTCTCCGGAGTCCTTCGCGAACGGCCGTGAGCAGGCCGAGGTTCACACCGCCGCCGCCCGCGGCCACCGAGAGCGGGGCGCGGGCGAGCAGCAGGCCCTGGGCGATCAGGTCGCCGACCAGGATCTTGGTCACCGAGACCGGCAGGTCGAGGCCGGCGGCCACCTCGGCGACCGCGGCCGGCCGGTGGCAGCGGTCCAGGATCAGCCGGTGCTCCGGCTGGAGCCCGCGCGGGGGGCGGCCGGAGCGGCCGAGCGCCGCGCGGGGACCGTCCTGGACGGTCGTCAGCACGGTGATGAGGGTGAGGTCGTCGCGCTCCGGGGCGGTCCGGCCCCGGGTGATGGTGTACGGGCGCACCATCGTGCCCGACATGTCCTCGTCGTCCTCCTCCTCGTC
Source organism: Kitasatospora sp. NPDC057015 (assembly GCF_042673745.1). Taxonomy (NCBI): domain Bacteria; kingdom Bacillati; phylum Actinomycetota; class Actinomycetes; order Kitasatosporales; family Streptomycetaceae; genus Kitasatospora; species Kitasatospora sp. NPDC057015. Next base: position 166,080 of record NZ_JBHUSG010000002.1, on the reverse strand, counting down.
GCTCCAGTGCGGCGGCCTCACCCGCGGCCACCCCGGGCGGCGAACGCGTCGAACTCCGAGCGGGCCGGGGTGGTCAGCTTCTGGCCGACCTGCTGGACGAGGGTGTGCATGGCCACCGACATGACCTCGGCGTCGACGTCCTGCGAGGCCACCACGGCGAGGTGGGTGCCCTGGGCCGCGGCGATGATGAACAGCCAGAGGTCGGCGAGCTCGACGATCACCTGGTGGACCTGGCCGCCGTCGAAGAGCTGTCCGACCCCGCGGGCCAGGCTCTGCTGGCCGGTGGCGACGGCGGCGAGCCGCTCGGCGTCCGACCGGTCGATGCTGCGGGAGTGGCTGACCACCAGGCCGTCGTCGGAGAGCAGAACGGCGTGCCGGGTGCCGGCCACCGAGTCGACGAGTCCGTCCAGCAGCCAGTCCAGGTCCTGATGGGTGGCTATCGTGCGCGTCATGTCCGGTCTTCCGTCCTAGGGGTGTTGGTATCCGCCCACGGTCCGTCCCACGGGGGCGGGCTCGCTGCGGGTGCTGCGGGGTACTGCTGGTCGCCGCCGTTCCCGCCCTGGCCGCGCGCGGCCCGGGACTGTCGCTGGAAGGCGCCGATGGCGGCTCCGGACCGGCGGGGCGCCCCCGGCCGGGCGGGGTCCGCGGCGGGCGGGGCGGCCTGCGCGGGCAGCTCCTGCTCCGCCGGCGGGAGCCGGAGCTCGGCGGCCAGATGGGCCTGGCGGACCCGGCGCGGCAGCGGCTTCTCGTCGGCGGTGAGCGCGTCACCGGACTGTCCGCCGTGCCCGTACGCGTCCGCGGGCGAGGCCCAGGAGGGCCGGGCCGGCGTACGGTCGCGGCCGGCCGGGGCGTGTTCGGGGCGCGGCTGCTCGCCGGCCGGGTACCCGAAGGCGGGCGCGGGGCGGTCCGTGTCCGGGTACCGGCCGCTGCCGAAGCCGGGGTCCGGGTACCCGAGCGCGGGGGTCCGGTCCGCGGGGGCCAGCTCGGGGGCGAAGCCGCCCGCGGGGTAGCCGGCGGACGGGAAGCCGGGCACCGGCGGTTCGGGCGCCGGGTCGTCCGTCCCGAACCGGGCGGGCGCGAACCCGTCCGCGCGGTACCCGTCCGCGGCGAACCCGTCGGTCACGGCCGGCTCCGGGCCGGTGCCGACGGGCGGCCAGCCGCGCTGCGACAGGTCGGCGCCGGTGTACTGGGCCTCCGCGAACTCGGCCTCGGCGTACGTGGGTTCGGCGAACCCGGGCTCGCGGTGGTCGGCGCCCGCGGGTTCGGCCGCCGACTCGGGCAGGGCGGACGGCGCACCGGCCAGCGCGCGACCGCGGTTGCGGGTGGGCAGGGCGATCGGCTCGACCGGCGCGACGCCGTCCAGGGCCGGGTCCCCGTCGGCGACCAGCTCGGCGGGGACGAGCACCACGACCCGGGTGCCGCCGAAGGCGGACGGGCGGAACTCCACCCGCAGGCCGGCGTTGGCCGCCAGCCGGGCCACCACGTAGAAGCCGAGGCGGATGTCGTCGGCCTTGGCGAGCACGTCCATCCGCGGCGGGTGGCTCATCAGTTCGTTGGCCGCGGCGAACTGGTCGGGGTCCATGCCCAGGCCGCGGTCCTCGATCTCGATGGCCAGGCCGCGCCCGACGAGGGCGGCCCGCACCTCGACCGGCGTGGGCGGCCGGGAGAAGGTGGCGGCGTTCTCCATCAGTTCGGCGACCACGTGGGCGACCGGGCCGACCGCGCGCTCGGACAGCCACGGGCTGCCGTCGACGTCCAGCATGATCCGCCGGTAGTCCTGCACCTCGCCCTGCGCGGAGCGCAGCACGTCGAGCAGCGGGACGGGCTTGCGCCAGCGCCGCTGGGGCTGGCCGCCGGCGAGGATCACCAGGTTTTCCTCGTACCGGCGCAGCCGCGCGGTGAGGTGGTCGAGGTCGAAGAGGCCCTCCAGGACCTCCGGGTCCTCGTGCCGGCGCTCCAGCTCGTCCAGCTTCTTGAGCTGGAGGCCGATCAGCAGCTGGGTGCGGCGGGCGATCCGCTGGAGCAGCCGCTCGAAGCCGCGGTACTGGTCGGCCTGCCGGACGGCGGTCTCCAGGGCGCTGGTGCGCGCCAGGTTCAGCGCCTGGCCGAGCTGGCCGAGCTCGTCCTGGCCGGCGGTGGCGTTGGTGCCGCCGATGGCCCGGCTCTCGGCCTCGACGTCGACGTGCTCGCCGCGTCCGAGGCGTTCCACCACCTCCGGCAGGGTGCGCTCCAGCTCCTGCGCCTGCCCCTGCAGGTCGAGGATCCGGCGGCGCAGCGAGCGGGTCAGCCGCCAGGTGGTGATGATGACGGCGATGACGGCGAGCAGGCCGATGAGGCTGGTCAGGGCGACCTTGATCAGCAGGGCGATGATGGTCGACTTGCCGACCTCCACCACGCCGGCGGTCCGGGTCTCCATCACCTTCACCAGCTGCGGATTGACCTGGTCGACGGCCTGGCGCCACTGCTCCTGGAGCGGGGGGAGCTTCACGCTGCCGCTCGCGTCGGTGGCGGCGGGGCGCATCAGCGCCTGTTCGACTGCGGCCTTGGCCTGCCACGGGGCGCTGGTGGTGAGCGCCTGCCAGGCCGGGGCCTCGGCCGCCGGCAGGTAGGGGATGATCTTCGTGGAGAGCAGGAACGACTGGTTGCCGATGGACTGCTGGACCTGCTGGAGGTCCAGGGTGCTCAGCTTCCCGTTCTGCCAGCCACGGGCCAGCACGGCGTCCTCGCGGGCGAGCATCTCCTTGGCCCAGAAGGCGTCGACCAGGGCGCGGGAGATGTAGGTGACCTCGCCGTTGTCGCCCCGGCTGAGCGCGGTGAACAGCGAGAGGTCCACCGCGATGAGGTCGGTGTAGTAGGTGTACACGGCCTGCTGGTCGGCCGCCCCGCGGTCGATCATGGCGCGCTGCGCGGACAGCTGGGTCATCGCCTGGCGGGCCTGGAAGACCGCCGTCCGCACCTCGGCGGGAGCGTCCGCGGCGACGTCCTCGGAGAGCGTCTGGAAGCTCAGGACGGCCTCGTCGGTCAGCTTGCGCTGGCGGCGCAGCGCCTCGGTGGAGGCGGCCGGGTCGGCGAGCGCCTCGGCGCTGAGCCGGCGCTCCTCCTGGAGGTTGTAGTAGACGATGTTGGACGGCTGGCCGGCCTTCTGGGCGAGCAGGCCCTGCCCGGCCTGCCGCTGGAAGTCGAAGACGGTCTGGCCGCTGGTCACCGTCCACAGCGCGGCGAGCGCGATGCCCGGTACCACCGCCAGGACGAGGAGGGCCGTTCGCAGGGACAGCCTCGGAGGCCTCTTTCCGGCTCTGCCGCTTCTGGGGCTCCGCGGCTCGACGGCCGCCCCTTGACCAGGTGAAGCGGTCCGCCGATCGGCACGCGCGCGCAGAGCATTCTCCTCTTGGGGGGCGGTGGTCCGGCAGGACGACCGTCTGGAGTATGGCTTTTGACGAAGCGATACTAGTCATACTGTGTTACGGGAGTGAAAGTCCGCCCATCCGGTGGACGTCGAGCGGGCATCGTGGCTGGTGACCTCCACGGTTCGCGCACTTGTCCAGACCAGTCGGTCCGCGGTGCCGGGCCGGTGTACATGACCGGAAGGCCCGCGGCCGGGCGGCCGGGCCGCCCGGACCGCCAGCGCGCGGCCCGGCCGATCCGCCCGATCCCGCCGGATCCGGGCGCCCGCGCAGTAGGGTTGAGGCACTGAGGACGTTGCGGACGCCCGCATCCGGACGGGCGTCGCCCTCGGACAGTCACCCGGTTCGTCGAGAGCCGGAGACGGGCACGCCATGGCCACCGACCGCACCTCCCCGTACCCACTGTTCCAGGCGCCCGGCCTGCTCGGCCCGGTGGACCGCCGTGCCGCGCGGTTCAGCCTCGACCCCTCGCTCTCCCACACCGGCATGTTCGACGGCGCCTGGTGGCCGCGCTCGCGCGACCTCGGGCGCGAACTCCCGGCCCTGGTCACCGAGTTGCGCTCGCGGATCGGCCCCGTCCTGCACGTCGGGGTGGAACGTTCCGCCTGGGACACCATCCCGGCCCGGATCACCGTCGACGGCCGCGTCGTCCGGATCAACTGCTTCTCCTCCAGCCTGCACACCGTCGGCGTGGGTGGCGGGCACCAGGACCGCTTCCTGCTGCTCGTCGTGCCGCCGCGCACCCGTCCGACGGTCGCGCGCACCGCGATGGCCTCGGCCGCCACCCCCGGCAACAGCACCCTGGCGGCCCGGATCCTCGCCGCGGCGGCCCTCGCCCGCCCGCCCGCGCCGGTCCGCACCGCCGGGGTCAGGCCGCCGGTGACCGTCCGGACCGCCACGTCGAGCTGGCCGCCGCCGTGGCCGCCGCCCTGGCCCACCCCGCTGCCGCCCGGCCCCCAGCCGCTGCCGCCGATCGGTCGCTGACGAACGCCGGCCGGGCGCCGTCGCGGGTCCGGCCACCGCGTCAGGACGGGTCCGGCGCGGCACCCGGTCCGGCCGCGAGGGTGTCCCGTCCGACCGGGACGTCCTGGACGGCGGGCGCGTCGTCGTCGGTCCGTCCCAGGACGTACCGGTCCTCGGCGGGCTGTTCGACCTGCCGGCCGGCGGGCGGGCGGTCGCCGGCCGGCAGGTCGGCCGGGAGCCGTGGGGCGCCGGCCGGCGCCGCGGGGGCGTGGAGGTGGGCGCCCCCCGAAGCGAGCAGGTCGCGCCGCAGCTGGTGGAGCAGCGCGGCCGGGGGCTCGCCCGCCCAGCCGCCGATCCGCTCGGCGAGCGGGTAGAAGTTCCGCTCGGCGTCACGGGCCTCGATCACGCCGTCGGTGTATACCACCAGGCTGTCGCCGGGAGCGAACGGGAAGCTGCCGACCCGGTAGCCGTCCGGTGCCAGGTCGCCGAGGCCGAGCGGGGGCGCCGGCTCGCTGCTGGCCAGGGCGGTGACCGCCCCGCGGTGCAGGAGCAGCGGCGGCGGGTGGCCGCAGTCGACCATCAGCACGTCGCCGCCGTCGTCGGGGAGGTCCAGGAGCACGGCCGTGATGAAGGACTCGCCCGGATCCCCGCCGTCGGCCGGGTGGGCGAAGTCCCAGCGGACGCTGGCGTCCAGGTGGGCGGCGAGGGCGGGCAGGTCGGAGTGCTGGTGGGCGGCCGCGCGGAACGCCCCCAGCAGCAGGGCCGCGTCACTGAGCGAGGCGAGGCCCTTGCCCCGGACGTCGCCGACCAGCAGCCGGGTGCCGGTGCTCGTCCGGGCGACCGCGTAGAGGTCCCCGCCGATCTGCGCCTCCGCCTCCGCGGCCAGGTAGAACGAGGCGAGGCGCAGCGGGCCGATCCGGGCCGGCAACGGGCGCAGCAGCACCCGCTGGGCCGCCTCGGAGACCGAACGGACCTGGTGCAGCTCCTCCTCGTGCCGGTCGCGCAGCGCGCGCAGGACCACGATGAACGCCGACACCCCGATCAGCGCGGCGACCTGCGCCAGGTGGTTGGCCGTGGTCAGGCCGTCCCGGAGGGTGCCGATGAGCACCTGCGCGGCGACGGCGAGCGCGGCGACCACGGCGGTGGCCCGGGCGCCGGAGAAGGAGGCCGCGAGAGCCGGCGCGACGATCAGCAGCGGCCCCAGGTGGATCTCCGGCGGGGCGAGGATGTCGACCACGGTGATGGCCACGATCAGCGCGAGCGGGACCGCGTGCAGTGCACGGCCTGGCCGCCACCACCCGTGGTGTCCCGTGGGGCTCTGCTGGAGGGGCACCCCTCCTCTCTACACCGGGGCCGGGTGGGGCGCCATGCGGCCCGCGGCCGGCGGGCGGGCCGATCGCTCCCGGGCGGCCGACGACGGGTCAGTCCGCCGCCGCGTAGCGGGCCAGGTAGTCGGCGAAGCGGGCCACGTCCTCGTCGGCCCAGTCGGTGAAGCGTTCGGTGAAGGCCAGCCGGCGCTGCTCGGCGGCCTCCCGCAGCAGGGCCAGCCCGGCCGCGGTCGGCCGCAGTATCTGGCCGCGCTGGTCGTCCGGATCCGTCTCCCGGGCCAGCAGGCCGAGCCTCTCCAGCGCGCCGACCTGCCGGCTCACCGTCGACTTGTCGAGCATGAAGTACGCGGCGACGTCGGCCGCCCGGCAGCCGCCGCGCTCGTTCATCAGGTCCAGGATGCTGTACGTGACCAGCGAGAGGTCCGGATGCAGCTGGGAGGCCTTGTGCCGGGCCCGCCGGGCGAAGGCGGTCAGCTCGCGCTGGATGACGTCGATGGACGAGTCACGATCCTCCACGCGCACCTCCTCGGGCTGCTGCCGCGCCGGCCGTGCCCGGTCGCGGGGCCCGTTGCACAGTACAACGCCGATCGGGATCGTGCCTGCTCAGGGCGTCGGGCACCGGGGATCAGGCGGGCGGGGCGGCGGAGCGCCAGGCCCGGGCGGCGGCGATCCGGCGCACGGCGCTGGGGTGGGTCGCGAACAGCAGCTCCAGTACGCGCGGCGGGTCCACGTCCGAGACGTTGGCCACGGCCAGCCTGCGCTGCATGGCGACGAACCGCTCCGGGTCACCGGTGAGCTCCAGGGCGTGCCGGTCCGCCCGCGCCTCCACCCGCCGACTCGCCGCGCACTGCGGCGGGCCGGCGAGCGCGCCGATCAGTGCCGCGCACGCGGCCATCAGCGGCAGCACCCGCGGATCCGCCGCCGAGTCGGCGCCGGCCGCCGAGAGCAGCGGCTCCCAACCGGTGAGCAGCCCGAGCGCGCAGACCGCCGCCGCCGCGCCGAGCGCGCCGAGCAGCGTCCCGCCGAGGACGTCGCGGGCCTTCACGTGCCCCAGCTCGTGCGCCACCACCAGCTCCACCTCGCCCGGATCGGCGCTGCTCAGGAGGGTGTCGTACACCACGATCCGGCGGGTGGCCCCGAAGCCGGAGACGTACGCGTTGAGCGCGGTCGTCCGGCGTGAGGCGTCGGCCACCAGCACGTCCCGCACCCGGACGCCGTCCCGGGCCGCCAGCGCCAGCAGGGCCTCGCGCCGCGCCCCCGGCGGCATCGGTTCGAAACGGTTGAACACCGGCTCGACGACCAGCGGGAAGAGGAAGGACAGCGCGGCGGTGAGCAGCGCGGCGCCGGCCGCCGCCGGGATCCACCAGCGCTCCGGCGAGCGGTCGGTCAGCGCGAACAGGACCAGCACCACGGGCAGCGCCAGTACCAGCGTCAGCGCCAGCCCGCGCAGCGCGTCCGCGGCCCAGCCGGCCCAGCCCTGGGTGACCAGCCCGTAGCGCCGGCGCACCGCCGTCACCCGGGCGCCGAACGGCAGCCGGACGGCCTGGCCGAGCAGCACCAGCACGACCGTGCCCGCCAGGACGGTGGCCGTCCGCCCGCCGCCGACGGCCGTGCCCGCGGCCGTGACCAGCCCGGCCCCGGCCGGGGTCAGGCCCAGCAGCAGCGCCAGGGCGAGACCGGCCAGCCGCCCGCCCAGCGCCCACGGGGTCTGGGCCCGGCGCAGGGCCCGGCCGCGGGCCCGTTCCTGCGGGGTGAAGTCGCCCGCGGTGAACTCGCCCGGGGTCAGGCCCTCGGGCGCGGAGCCGTCGGATGCCCGGTCGTCAGGGGTGCCCCCGACCGGCGGGACGTCGTCGGGCTCGGGCCCGGTACGCCGTTCGGGGCCGCCGTCGGGGCGGTCCGTGCGGTCCGTGTGCATTCCACTCCCCGGGTCGTGGGCCGGCAGCTCCCGGCACCAGCATCGCGCACCGGCCGGCCCGCGCGCAGCCTCCGGAGGCGGACGGGTCACTCCTCGGCGGGAGAGGTGGCGCCGCGGGTGGCGGCCGATCACCTCGTCGACCTCTGCCGTCAGGGTCCGCGCCGCCGCCACCGCGTGCACCACCGCGCCGTCGGGCGTCGGGCGTCGGGCGTCGGGCGTCGGCGCGTCCCGCCCGCGTGTGGAGGCGGGGTGAAGGGTCCGGGCGCCGGTGGCGTAGTCTGTCCCGCGCTCTTGCCTACCTCGGGGGGGACCTCCATGCGCCGCGTCGCGCCCGTGCTCGCACTGCTGCTCACCCTCGCCCCGGTGGCAGCCTGCGGACCCGACGACCCGCCCCGGAACGCCAACCGCGCCGCGAAGCCCGCCCCGGCCGGCGGCACCGCGACCGGGACGTCCTCCCCGACGGCCGCCCCCCGGCCGGACGGTGTGATCACGGTGGCCTTCGCCGGCGACGTCCACTTCGAGGGCCGTACCGAGAACCGCCTCGCGGTCGCCGCGCCCGAGCACGCGCTCGGCCAGATATCCCAGACCCTCTCCGACGCCGACCTCGCGGTGCTCAACCTGGAGACCGCGATCACCGGGCGGGGCGCGCCCGAGTCCAAGCTCTACACCTTCCGCACCTCGCCGAAGGCCCTGGAGGCCCTGAAGGACTCCGGCGTGGACGTGGTCTCGCTGGCCAACAACCACGCGGTGGACTTCGGCGCCGACGGCCTGGCCGACACGCTCGCGGCCAAGGAGGCCTCGCCGATCGCGGTGGTCGGCCTCGGCCGCAACGCCAAGGAGGCCTACGCCCCGTACCTGACGACCATCCGCGGGGTGAAGGTCGCGGTGGTGGCGGCGAGCCAGGTGGAGGACCTCACCAACCAGAAGTGGCGCGCCGGGGCGAGCAAGCCCGGCATCGCCTCCGCGCTGGACGTCCCCGCGCTGCTGAAGGCCGTCGAGCAGGCGAAGAAGCAGGCTCCGGTGGTGATCGTCTACCTGCACTGGGGGGACGAGGGCAAGAGCTGCCCGACCACCGCGCAGACCTCCATCGCCAAGAAGCTCGCCACCGCCGGGGCCACCGCCGTGGTCGGCACCCACGCCCACACGATGCTGGGCTCGGGCATGCTCGGCAGCACCTACGTGGGCTACGGCTTCGGCAACTTCCTCTGGTACGGCACCTCCGACTACCCGTTCTCCGACGAGACCGGGGTCACCACGCTGACGCTGACGGCCGCCGGCAAGGTCACCGGTGAGAGCTTCACGCCCGCCCTGGTCGACGGCACGGGCGTGCCGCAGCCGCAGTCCGGGGTGGCCGCCTCCGCCGCCCTCAAGCGGCGCGACGCGCTGCGCGGCTGCACGGGCCTGGCCCCCGCCCCGGGCGACGGCTCGCCCGGCGCCCCCGCGGCCTCGTCCGGCGCCACCACCGGGGCCACCGCGACTCCCGCCGGCTCGCCCTGACGGGCTCCGGCGCGCCGGGGTGACCGCGTGCTCCCCGGTGCTCCCCGGTGCTCCCCGGTGCTCCCCGGTGCGGGCCCCGGCTCAGCCCGCGGCGCGGGCCCGCAGCGCCCGGTCGAGCCGGCGGTCCAGCTCGGCGGGGTCGGCCGGGGCGAGGGCGAGCAGGGCGCGGTAGTAGAGCGGGGCGAGCAGGTCGTCCAGGAGGGCGGCCGCCTCGTCGGCGTCCACCTCGCCCCGCTGGTCCGGCTCCGCCAGGCAGGCGCGGACCCGCTCGGTGTCGCGGGCCCGCAGCTCCCGCAGGAACCCGTCGTGCAGCAGTCCCGCCGTCCGGGCGTCGAGCTGCGCGTGGCCGAGCAGGGCCTGCAGGACCCGGCCGGCCGGGGCCTCGCCGAGGAACGCGGCGAACCGGTGCAGGTAGTCGCGCAGGTCGGCCACCGAGGGGTCGGCGCCCTCGGCGGGCTCCGGCCAGCGGAGCGCCTCCTCGGCGTCCAGCACCAGGTTGTCGTAGAGGATGTCGACCTTGGACTTCCACCAGCGGTAGATGGTCTGCTTGGCGACCCCGGCCCGGGCGGCGATGCCCTCGATGGTCAGGCCCTCGAAGCCGCGCTCCACCAGCAGGTCGTCGGCGGCGTTCAGGACGGCCAGCCGCGCGGCCTCGTTGCGGCGCGGCCCGCTGCTGGTCTGCTCGGCGGCTGTCGGGCCGGCCGGCCTGGTGGCGGCGATGGCGCTGGGGTCCTTCCGGGCTTCTGCTGGTCGGCCGCTCCGCCGGGGGCGGGGGCCGGGTTCGGCGCTCATCCTCTCACGGGCCGGCCGGCCCGCCCGTGCCGCGCGGGCGAGACGCCGACTGCCCGCCGCCGGCCCGGTGACCGCCCTCACCGCCCGGGCCGCTCGGGCCGCCCGGCCCGGGGGAGCCCGGCCGCGACACCGACGGCGAGGAGGGCGACCAGGGCGCTGAAGACCACGCCGGCGGTGCGCAGCCCGGCCGCCTGGATCAGCAGGCCGACGCCGATCACCGGCACGGAGAGCATCGTGTACAGGATCGCGAAGAAGGTGGAGACCGCCTCGCCGCGGCGCTGCGGCGGCGTGCCGCCGTTGATCACCCCGAGGCCGTCGCCGACGGCGACACCGGTGGCCAGGCCGACCACGGCGGCGCCGGCCAGCAGCGGGGCGACCGTCTCGGCGAGCAGCGCGGTGGCGACCAGGGCGGCGGCCAGCACCAGGCCGGCGCAGGCCGCGGGCAGTGCCCGCCGTGGCGGCAGCGCCCGGGCGGCGAACTGGCCGAGGGCGGTGCAGGCGAAGGCGGTGAAGACCACCAGGCCGGTGAGCGCGTGGTTGGTGAGGTGCAGGACGGTGCCCAGGAACAGCCCGGTGACGGCGGTCAGGACGCCGAGGACGGCGAAGCCGGAGCCGGCGGTGAGCGCCGCCCGCAGGAAGGCCGGGCGGATCTCGGCGGGTACCCGCAGGGCCTGGAGGCGCGGCCGGAACCCGGTCGGCTCGGCCACCGTCTCCGGCACGACGAGGAGGGCGAGCAGCGCCGCGGCCACCAGGGCGAGGGTGACGACCCAGGGCAGCCGCAGCGGCGCGCCGGCCCACTGGGCGAGCACCCCGGCGAGCAGGGTGCCGCAGGCCAGGCCGCCCATGTTGGCGACGATCGCGACGCTCTGCGCCCGGGCCCGGCCCTGCGGGGGTGCGAGGTCGAGCAGGGCCGCGGTGGCGCCGCCGGTGACCAGCGCGGCGGAGAACCCGGAGAGCACGCGGGCGGTCAGGATCCAGGGCAGCCCGTCGGCGGCCAGGAAGAGGGCGGCCGCGCCCGCGGCGAGCAGCAGCGCAACGGCGATCACCGGGCGGCGGCCGATCTCGTCGGACAGCCGGCCGAGGGCGAGGAGTCCGGCGACCACGCCGAGGGCGTAGACCGCGAAGATCACCGTGACCATCAGCGGCGAGAAGCCGAACTCCTGCTGGTAGAGGGGGTAGAGCGGGGTCGGGACGGTGGTGCCGACCATGGCCGCCCAGAAGGCGTAGGCCACAGCGGGGCGGGCGGCGGCGCCGGCCCGCAGGCGCCCGCGGATGCGGGGGCGTCGCCCGGTGGGGCTGTCGGTGGTGGTCATGCGGGGCGGCTCCTCAAGCTGGACGCAACGTTGCGTTGCGCTTGAAAGTAACACTGGACGCAACGTTGCGTCTATGAATGAGCGGCCCGGGTCGGACCCGCCCCGCCTCCCGTCCAGCCTCCCGCGGACCGGCCGCCACCGCCGCCCGGATGTGGTCTGCTGGAGGAGAGGGGATCCCGCCGCGCCCGCCGGCGCTCCCCAGCCGCCCGACCCGCCCGCCCGTGATCCGCCCCGCCACCCTCCGCCGCAGCCAGGGAGGAGCAGCCGTGCCGCACCGCCTCCGCGGCCTCGCCGCCGCACTGCTGGCCCTCGTCCTCGAGCCGGTCGCCTGCACCGGCCTCAGCCCCGCCCCGGCCGTCAATCCCGGTGCCACCGATGTGGTCCAGGTGCGCGGGACGGTCGCGCAGGACCTCGACACCCCCTGGGGGATCGCCCTGCTCCCCGACGGCGCCCTGCTGGTCGGCTCCCGCGACACCGGCCGGATCGCCAGGATCGCCGCCGCGGACGGCGCGCGGACCGACCTCGGGGCCGTCCCCGGCGTGGCGCCCGGCGGCGAGGGCGGTCTGCTCGGCCTCGCCCTGTCACCGCACTACGCCGCCGACCGGCTGGTCTACGCGTACGCCACCACCGACACCGACAACCGCATCCTCCGCTTCCGGTACGACCCCGAGCAGCCCGCCGGAGCCCAACTCGGCCCCCCGCAGACGGTCCTGACCGGCATCCCCAAGGGCACCTACCACGACGGCGGCCGGATCGCCTTCGGCCCGGACGGCATGCTCTACGCGGGCGCCGGCGACAGCGGCAAGGGCGGGGCGATCGCCCAGGACACCGGCTCGCTCGGCGGCAAGATCCTGCGGATGACCCCGGACGGAGCCCCCGCCCCCGGCAACCCGTTCCCCGGATCGGTGGTCTACTCCTACGGGCACCGCAACGTCCAGGGGCTCGCCTGGGACCCTCAGGGCCGGCTCTGGGCCTCGGAGTTCGGCCAGAACACCTGGGACGAGCTGAACCTGATCCGACCCGGCGGCAACTACGGCTGGCCGACCGTCGAGGGCACCGGGAACCGGCCCGAGTTCGTCGATCCCGTCGTCACCTGGCACCCCGACGCGGCCTCCCCGAGCGGCATCGCCTACGCCGACGGCGCCATCTGGATGGCCGCCCTGCGCGGCGCCCGGCTCTGGCGCATCCCGCTGGCTGGTGCCGGCACCGCCGGGCCGCCGCAGGAGTTCCTGAACGGCACCTACGGCCGGCTGCGCACCGTCCTCACCGACCGGGACGGCACCCTGCTGGTCAGCACCAGCAACACCGACGGCCGCGGCGACGTGCGCCCGGGCGACGACCGCGTCCTGCGCCTGGGCCTGCGGGCGCCCTGACGGCCCGTACGCCGACGCGCCGGACGGCGGCGGCACCCGCTCGGCGGCCCCGGGCCCGCTCCCGGCCGGGAGCTTCGTACACCGCGCCGACCTGCGCGGGCGCCGCCGGACGCCCGTACCCCGGCCCGCCCGGCCCGCTGTCAGTAGGGCCCGTTACGTTCCTCCCATCACACACCAGCAGCTGGGAGGAGCGCGGCCGTGGCATGGGTTCAAGCGGGGGCGGGCGGCTATGAAGTCGCGCTGGACGCCGACGGGAAGGTGATCTGCCGCAATGCGACCGGACGCCTGCTGAAGAGCGTCCCGTCCAAACTGGCCGACGACCCGGTGGTCACCGGGCTGCGGCAGCTCACCGAGTGGCTGACCGCCCATCGGGCCCGCTGCCAGGAGGACGTCGAGCGCTGGATGGTCCGCTCGCTGCCGGTGCCGGCCGCCGTCGTCACCGCCGTCTGGGCCGACGAGGCCTGGCAGGAGGTGCTGCGCGACCTCGTGGTGACCGGCCCGGACGGCGCGGTCGCCGGGTTCCTGCGCGGCGCCGACGCCGACCGCGGCCTCGGGCTGGTCGACCTGGACGGCGACACCGTCCGGCTGACCGCCACCGAGATCCGCATCCCGCACCCGGTGCTCCTGGAGGACCTGGACGACCTGCGGGAGTTCGCCGTCGAGCTCGGCGTCTCCCAGCAGGTCCAGCAGCTCTACCGCGAGGTGTGGCAGCGCCCGCCGGGCCAGGACCCGACCGCCACCCACGTCGACACCTACGCCGGCGGCCGCTACAAGGAGCTGCGCGAACTGCTCGGCCGCTGCGCGCGCCTGGGCTACCGGGTGCGCGGCGGCTGCGCCGTCGTCCCGGTCGTCGAGGCCGGCGTGACGCTGGAGGCCCGGCTCTGGGTCGGCGACTACTACGAGTACGACGCCTGTGAGACCGGCTCGCTGAGCTGGACGGGCGCCGACGGCAAGGTGCTGCCGGTCGGCGAGGTCGGGCCGGTGGCCTGGTCGGAGGGCATGCGGATGGCAGCCGGGCTGTACGCCGGGCGCACGATCGAGGGGGAGGAGTCGGCATGAGCGCCGATCAGATGGACACCGGCCGCGCCGAGCGGCTGCTCGACGCCGGGGGAGTGCTCCCGGTCGGGACCCTGCCCGGGGCCGGTCGCCCCGGCAGTGCGGCGGACGTCCTCACCGCCCGCGGCTACGCCCACCCCGCCCTCGGGGAGCGGCGCGTGGTGCGCCTGGTCCCCGCGATGCTCGGCCCGGCCGAGGACCTCGCCGCCGACTTCCTCGGCCTCGCCCCGGCCGCCGGCCCGGTCGAGGTCGGCGAGGTCCGCCAGGAGGCGCTGGGCTTCCCCGCCTGGGCGCTCGTCCACGACCCGGCCAACGGCCACCACGCGCTCGCCCTGGTCAAGGAGATGGAGCGGCTCGCCCGGCAGGCCAGGTCCAAGCCGGGCAACGCCAAGGACGGCTTCGAGGCGCTCGCCGTCCGGCTCGGCCGCGCGGTGCCGCAGTTCCTGCCGACCTACTGCGAGGAGGTCGGCCGGATCTTCCTCGCCCACGGCAACCAGACCTACGCCGGCACCTTCTTCGGCAAGGCCCGCGAGGCCGAGCGCACCCACGGCCTGGCGGTCGACGAGGAGCGCCTGCGCGCGGTCTTCCTGGAGTTCGCGCTGGCCGGCGCGCTCACCGTCAAGGCCCTGCGCCAGTACGTCAAGGAGCTCGCCGCCCGGCTCGACCCCGAGACGGCCTGGCTGCGCTTCCGCCAGCTCTGCGCCGAGCGCTCGGCGGCCGGCATGGCCCCCTACGCCGGCGTCGCCGAGGACGCCCGCGCGCTGATCCGGGCCGCCGGCCTCGACCGCGACGACTGCGAACAGGCGCTGCTGGCCGAGCTCCTCGCCTCACCCGCCGTCGACCGCGCCCCCGGCGCCTTCTGGAAGTCCTGGCACGGCACCCTGATCGCCCTCGCCGGGCGCGACGAGAGCGTCCGCGCCCGCCTGCTGGAGATCCTGCCCAACTCCGGCGGCAGCGAGGACAAGGGGGACGGTGACCGCGCCTGGCTCGCCGTCCTCGCCGAGAGCGGCGCCGAACAGCTCCTCACCGGCCCCCGCCCCGACGGCGCGGAGCCCGCCGCAGCCTGGCTGCAGCGCTGGTCCGCCCACCTCGCCCGCGGCTGGCGCGGCCGCGAGTCCTGCCCGGCCACCGTCGAACTGGCCGGGCGGATGGCGCAGCGGCTGCGCGCCGACGGAGTACCCGTCGACATCCTCGGCGGCCGTCGCCGCCGCAGCGCGATCGAACTCAACCTGCTCGACCTGCTCCTCGCCGAGCGGGTGCCCGTCGCCGCGCCGCCCGAGGACCTGGGCTTCGACCTCGGGACCTGGGTGAGCGCCGGCGGCCCCGGCCGCCGCGACCTCGCCGCCGTCGCCGCCGACCCGCGGCTGCGCCCCGCCCTCAAGGCCGCCACCCCCGGCGTCTGGACCAGCCGCACCGGCACCGAGGCCGGCAAGGTGATGGCCGGCGCACCCGTGCTGCGCGAGCTGTTCGTCGAATGGGCCGACGACCGCGCCGACGAGCTCCTCGCCGCCCCCGGCCTGGCCGGCGCCCAGAACCTGCTGCTCGCCCTGCGCCAGCACCGCGAGGCCGTGATGGCGGCCAACCCGCGCGCCGCCGAGCGGATCGCCGGCCTGGACGTCGCCGCGCTGCTCGGCCGCGCCCTGCGCACCGGCATCGCCGACGAGCTCGGCTGGCCCGCCCTCGACGAGGGCCTGCGCCGCCTCGGCGTGGCCGAGAGCGCCAACCCCGGCCTGCCCAAGGGCAAGGAGAGCTCGGACGGCCTGCTGATCGACAACGCCTGGCCCCACCTGATCCTCAGCCGTGCCGACAAGGCCGTGGTGGTCGGCCCGCAGGGCGTCCTGCTGGAGCACGACCTGCGGATCCCGGACAAGCTCGACCACTGGCAGCGCCCCCGCTTCCGCCACGCCGACGGCGAGTTGCTCGTCGTCTGGTACCACGACGGCAAGCAGCGCGCCTACTGGTCCAACCGGCCCACCGAGATCCTCCACCTCGAAGGCGAGTGGATCTCCGGCTACTACAACGGCGGCGGCAACCTCGCGCCCGCCTCCGTCCCGGTGCCCGGCGGCGGCCGGGCCAGCGGCGGCCGGGCGCTGCACGCCGGCGACAGCCGACTGCCCGTCGAGCAGCAGGTGTTCGGCGACGGCACCGGCTACTGGACCCTGCGCCGTACCGCCGGCCGGACCGCCCTGACCGAGTACGACCCGGCCACCGGCAGCGCCGGCCGCGACTCGCTGCCGCCGCTGTTCGCCGCCGCCCCGGCGGAGGCCGGCGAACTGCAGCCCGGCCACTCGCGGCTGCTCCCGATGCAGCCCGGCCTGGAGGACACCCCGCTCGGCACCGACGGCACGGTCCTCGGCGGTTGGATCCACGCCACCGCCGACCGGCTCACCCTCACCGGCCCGGACGGCCGCACCACCGTGCTGCCCCGGCAGGGCACCCGGCTCACCCGACCGCCGGTCGGCCTGCTGCGGCTGCCCGCCGAGGGCGAGGTGCTGCTCGTCGAGGAGTCCGGCGGTCTGTCGCTCAACCTCCCCGGCGGCACCGGGAGCCCCGCCGAGCGGACCGCCGAGCTCAAGCCCGGCAAGCCCGGCGGCCTCGCCGCGGCCGGCACCGCGCTCGTCCCGCCGCTCGACCACTGGCACGCCCTGCGCCCGCGCGACGAGCAGTCCTCCAAGGCCCTGCGCCTGGTCACCGACGCCCTGGCGGCCGAACTCATCGACGCCGCCTGGCCGGTGAACCGCGAGCCCGTCCCCGCGGAGGACCAGCGCTGGCTCACCGTCCAGGGCGTGCGGCGCCCGCTCGCCACCGAGAAGCGCGCCCGCTCGGGCCTGCCGACCGAGGCCGTCGGCGCCGTCCTCCCCGAGATCGGGCACCCGCTGCTCGCCGCCGGCGTCGCGGGCCTGGCCCGGATCGCCACCGACACCCTCGACCGGGTCGCCCGCTTCGTCCCGCAGCCCGAGGCCGAGCCGCGGACCAAGCCCGGCGCCAAGCCGGCCGCCCAGCCCTACCGCCCCGAGCACGGGCGCGACCACGAGCTCCGCGACGCCGTCGCGGCGGTGCTCCCCGGCGTCAGCGGCTTCGGCAACTCCTGGGGCGGCGGCAACTCCTGGCACGTCCTGGCGAACCTGCGGACGGTCACCGACCTGCTCGCCGCCACCGGTCCGGCCGGGACGGCGCCGCAGCCGGCCGGCACCGGCCCGACCGCGGCCGACGGCTGGAGCACCGACCCCGAGCCGCTCACCCTGGCCGGCGACAGCTCCTACCACGGCTGGGTCCAACTGCTCGGCAAACTCGGCCCGCTGGCCCTCGCGGCCGCCGGGCCTGCCACCACGCCGGCGGCCCGCGCCTCGCTCGCCCTGCTGCTCACCGAGCTGACCCGCGGCGGCCTCGCCGGCCGGTCCGCCGCCCTGCGCGAGGTCACCCTCAGCGAGCCCGCCGACCCCGCCCGCAAGCGCGAGGGCCACACCAAGCGGGCCGGGCAGGTGCTGCGCCACGGCGCCCGCACGGTCGTCATCCTCGCCTGCCACGGCCACGACAAGGAGCAGGTGCACTGGCTGGCGCTGGACCACGACCCGTCCGGCGACTTCGGACCGGTCGCCCGTTTCGGCGTCCACCGGGAACGCCGCCTCCGGGAGCCGGTCACGGCCGACTGGGTCACCGGCTTCACCGCACTGCTGGGCGAGCACGGCGGGTTCCGCTGGCAGCCCGAGCCGGCCGTGGCGTTCGGCGAGGCCACCGGCATCGGCCGCAGCCGGGCCGCGCTCCTGCTCAGCGCCCCGCCCGGACTCTTCCAGTGGTACGGCGCCTTCCTGGGCACCGAGCTGCTCAAGGAGTTCGGCCTCAAGGCCGGCGAGGCCGCGGCCGCCCGCAACTGGCTCCGCGCGCTGCCCGGCGAGGACCTGCACGCCGTCTGGACGGCGCTGCTGCCCGCCGACCCCGCCCGGCTGTGGAGCGAGGGCCCCGACGCCGCCGCCGGAGCCGAGGAGTGGCTGCGCCGGATCGGACGGATCGTCACCCTGCCCGAGACCGCCCAGGCCACCGTCAGCGGCACCACCATCGAGGCCGTCGAGGCGATGCTCAACCCCGGGCGCACCGCCTGGCTCTCCCGCACCACCCGGCAGCGGCTGCGCACGGTCGAGCACAGCACCGAGAAGCAGCTCACCGCGGACGACCCCGGCGCGGTGCCCGGCCGCAACGAGATCTCCGGCGCCGTCGACGCCCTGCGCTGGCTCGCCTACCAGCTGCCGTACGGGGACGGGCTGCGCCCGCTGCTGCCGGTCGCCCTGGCGGCGCTCCGGAGCCGGATCGCCGACCCCGGACTCCTGCTCGACTACGACCTGACGCACACCGTCAAGGGCGAGCCGCTGGCGCCCGTGCTGCGCGCCCACGCCGGGCTGCCCGAGCAGGGCGGCGCGGGCACCGACGGGCTGGTCCCCTGCGGGGACGCCCTGGTGCTCGCCCCCGGCCGGGCCGTCGAGGCGGCCTACCTGCGGCCGACCGGGCTGAGCGGCGCCGACGACCCGGTGTTCGAGCTGATCGGCGGCCTCTCCGGCGGCTACTGGTTCCAGACCGAGGGCCCGGCCCTGCAGGCCGTCCTCGGCGACGACCTGCACCGGCTGGTGACGGACGGCACCGCCGCGGCACCGGGCTGGGCGCAGGACCCGCAGCTCAGCGTGCCGGCCCTGGTCACCGAGGCGGCCGCGGCGCTCGGCCTCGGCGAGGACGCCGCCGCGCTCTACCTCCAACTGCTCGCCCTGCCCGACCCCACGGACCGCAACGTCGCCCGCTGGACGGGCTGGAAGCCCGCCCGGCTGAAGCGGGCCCGCGCCGAGCTGGCCGCCACCACCCTGGTGCTGGAGGCCAAGCGGGCCCGGGCCGGCCGCAGCCTGTTCCTGCCGGGCGGCTGGCAGGAGGCCAAGGCGCCCGGCCTGCCGGTGGAGACCTGGAAGTCCGGCCTCTACCAGCTGCCGTCCGGCCACGCGGTGCTGCCGCACCTGCCCGTCCCCGAGCTGTTCGCCCGCGCCTGGCAGCGCGTCCGCGACGGGGACACCCCCGGCTACGAAGAACTCCAGACCAGCAAGCGCAAGAAGGGCCGCCGATGAGCACCACCACCGAAACCGCCACCACGGGTACGACCACCACCGTCCCCGTCGACCGTCAGGTCGTCCCGCCGGAGGAGAGGTTCGCCGCCGAGCTGGAGTTCCTCGCCGCCCACGACGGCGGCCCCCGCCCGCCCGGCTGGCGGCTCACCCCGCGCGCCGTCGTCACCTTCGTGATGGGCAGCGACGGCGAGAAGCTGAAGGCCGGCCGCCGGAGCCTGGCGATCGAGCAGAAGTTCGTCGGCGAGCGCTCGCTGGTCGAGCGCTGCGTGGTCACGCTCGCCGGCGAGCGCGGTCTGCTGCTGGTCGGCGAGCCGGGAACCGCCAAGTCGATGCTGTCCGAACTGCTCGCCGCCGCCGTCTGCGGCACCAGCGCCCTGACCGTCCAGGGCACCGCCGGCACCACCGAGGACCAGCTCAAGTACGGCTGGAACTACGCGCTGCTGCTGGCGAAGGGCCCGAGCCGGGAGGCCCTGGTGCCGTCCCCGGTGCTGACCGCGATGACCTCCGGCGCCGTCGCCCGGGTCGAGGAGGTCACCCGCTGCCTGCCCGAGGTGCAGGACGCCCTGGTCTCGCTGCTGTCCGAACGCCGGATCGCCGTACCCGAACTGGCCGGGACGGCGGACGGGCAGCTGCACGCCGCCGCCGGGTTCACCCTGATCGCGACTGCGAACCTGCGGGACAAGGGCGTCTCGGAGATGTCCGCCGCCCTCAAGCGCCGGTTCAACTTCGAGACGGTCGGCCCGATCGGCAGCCTCGCGGCCGAGGTCGAGCTGGTGCGCCGGCAGTCCACCGCCGCCGTCGCCCGGGCCGGCGCCGCCTACGCCGTGGACGACGCGGTGCTGGAGGCCCTGGTCACGGCCTTCCGCGACCTGCGCACCGGTCGCTCCACCGAGGGCTGGGACGTCGAGCGGCCCTCGACGGTGATGAGCACCGCCGAGGCCGTCTCGGTGGCCACCGCGCTCGGCGTCTCGGCCGCCTACCTGCCGGGCACCGGTGACATCCTCGACCGGCTGCCCGGCCAGCTGATCGGCGTGGTCCGCAAGGACGACCCGGCCGACGCCGCCCGGCTGCTCGGCTACTGGGACGGCCCGGTGCGCCGCCGGGCCGAGCAGGGCGCCGCCACCTGGCGGACCCTGTGGGACCTGCGCCCGGCGCTGGAGGACTGACCGCGATGAGCACGGCAGTCATCGGTACGCCGGACCCGGGTACGCCGGTCACGGGCACGGCGGTCGAGGTTGCGCAGCCCGCCGGCCCGGCGGGCGACGCCCGCGCCCTCGTCGAGGCCCGGGTCGCCCGGCTGGCCTCCTCCGGGGTGGACCGCCCCGGGCCCTACCTGATCGGCGTGCGCCACCACGCGCCGTCGATCGCCGCCGTGGTGCCGGCCCTGCTGGACGCGGCCCGGCCGGACGTCCTGCTGGTCGAGCTGCCCGCCGAGTTCCAGCCCTGGCTGGGCTGGCTGGCCGACGAGGCCACCCGGGCCCCCGTCGCGCTGGCCGCCGCACCGGCCGGCGGCGGCGAGGAGGCCACGGGCCCCGCCTTCTACCCGTTCGCCGACTTCTCCCCCGAGCTGGCCGCGCTGCGCTGGGCGGCCCGCCACGGGGTCCCGGCCGTCGCCTGCGACCTGCCACTCGCCCACCGCGGGGAGTACCGGCGGGCAGGCGCGCCGGAGAGCGGCCCCGGCGTGGCCGACGCCCTGCGCGCCCGGCTCACCGGCCGCGCCGACGAGGACCTGTGGGACCGCCTGGTCGAGACGGCCGCACCGGGCTCCACCCCGGAGGCGGTCCGCCGGGCCGCACTGCTGGTCGGCTGGGCCCTGCGCCGGGACGCCGAAGGGGACGACGGGCGGGCCGACGAGTGGGAGGACGGCGGGGGCGACGGCGGGGACGCCGCGCGCGCGGGCGCCGGGCAGCCGTCGCCGGCGCCCGGCGTCGACCCGTACGACCTCCGCCGGGAGGCCTGGATGCGGGAGCGGATCGCCGAGGCAGCCGCCGGCGGGCGCAGGGTGGCCGCCGTGATCGGCGCCTTCCACGCGCCGGCACTGGCCGGTGCGGCCGGGCAGCCGGGCACCGCGCACGCACCGCAGGCCCCGGGCCCGGCGGACCCTGCCGGTACTTCGGACCCTGCCGACCCTGCCGACCCGCAGGGACGGCAGGCGGAGCGCACCGACGGGCCGGACCACGGGCACGTCGTCTCACTGATCCCGTACACCTACCCCCTGCTCGACGCCCGCTCCGGCTACCCGGCCGGCATCCGCGATCCCGAGTGGCAGCACGCCGTCCTCGACGCGGGCGGCGACCCGGCCCGGCTGGCCGAGGCCCTCACCCTGGCCGCCGTCCGGATCTGCGAGGCCCTGCGCGGCCAGGACCATCCCGCCGGGCCCGCCGACGGCCGCGAGATCGTCCGCCTCGCGGGGGACCTCGCGCGGCTGCGCGGCCTGCCCGGCCCCGGGCGCGGCGAGCTCGTCGAGGCCGTCCAGAGCGCCCTGGCCCAGGGCGAACCGCTGGGCCGTGGCCGCGCCGTGGCCGCCGCCCTCGAACAGGTCCTGGTCGGCACCCGCACCGGGCGCCCCACGCCGGCCGCTCCGCGCAGCGGTCTGGCACCCGCCGTCGAGACCCTGCTGGCGGAGCTGGGCCTGCCCGGCCCGGCCGACACCTCCGAAGCCACCACCATCGCCGGTCCGCGCACGGGCTCCGCCCGCTCCGCCGACGGGAGCGGGCCCCGCGAACTGCGGCTGGACCCGCTGCGCTCGGCCCTCGACCGCCGCCGTGAACTGCTGCTGCACCGCCTGGCGGCCTGCGGCGTTCCGTACGGGGAGAGCGTCGCCACCGCCGGGGCCGGCGGGACGGAGGCGCTCGGCACCCGCTGGCGCGTCCACTGGACCCCGGCCGTCGCCGCGATGCTCACCGTCGCCGGGATGCGCGGCGTCACTCCGGCCCAGGCCGCCGAGGGCGCGCTGCGCGAGCGGCTGCGTCGGGAGGCCGAGGGCGAGGGGACGACCGCCCGGCAGACCGTCCGGGGCCTCGCCGACGCGGCGGCCTGCGGGCTGCCCGGCCTGGTCGACGTCCGGCTCGCCCAGCTCGCCGAGCTGCTGCCCGCCACCGGCACCCTGCCCGAACTGCTCGACGCGCTCGGCCTGCTGGACCGCCTGGCCGCCGGGCACGTCGCCGGGTTCGAACCGGAGGCGGAGCGCCCGGAGGCCATCGCGTCGATGGCGGAGCTGCTGACCGTCGCGGCCGTCCGGCAGTTGGAGGGCCTGGGCGGTTCCGACGACCCCGCCGACGCCCGCGCCCTGCTCGAACTGGCCCGCCGGGCCGACGAGTCCGGCGGCATCCGGCTCGCCCACACGATCGCCGGGCTGGCCACCGACGGCACCCCGCTGATCCGGGGCGCCGCCGGGGCCGTCCGGGTGCTGCTCGGCCAGGAGGAGCCGGCGGCCTTCGGCGACCGCGTCGCCTCCTGGATCGACGGCGCCACCGACCAGGACGCCAGACGCTCCCTGGCCCGGGCGCTCACCGGCCTGCTGAGCGCCGCCGAAGGCCTGCTGGCCGGCGCGCCCGCCGTGCTGGAGCCCCTGCTGGAGCGGGTCACCGCCCTCCCCGACACCGCGTTCCTGGACCGGCTGCCCGCCCTGCGCGGCGGCTTCGACACCCTCAGCCCGGCCGCCCGCGACCGGCTGATCGCGATGGTCGAGGAGCGCCTGGGCGAGCGCGTCGACGCCCTGCCGGAGACCCTCGATCCGGCCCTGCTCGCCGCCTGGACCCGCGCCGACCTCGCCGCCCGGCGAGCCCTGCAGGCCCGCGGGCTGCTCGGCCCGGGGCCGGTGCCGGTGCCGACGCCGGTGCCGGTGCCGGGGCCCGAATCGGCCGGGACACCCACTCGTCCCACCACCTTCGACGCCCCGGCGCCGGCCGCCGCGTCGCCTGCCGCCTCGTCCGCTGCGCCGTCCGAGCTGCCGCCCGCCGACCGGTGGCGGCTGCTGCTCGGACGCCCGGGCAGCCGGGGGCTCACCGGCCGCTCCGCCCGGCTGGCCACCGCCCTCGACGAGCTGTACGGCACCGGTCGCGGCGAAGGCTCCGGTCCGGACACCGCCTCGGGCCGCGGCGGCGGGCGGGAGGCCCCCTACCCGGGCATCCGTGAATGGTCCGAGGACCTGGCGGCCCTGTTCGGCCCCGGCATCCGCGAGGAGGTGCTCGCCGCCGCCGCCGAACACGGGCGCACCGACGCCCTCGGCGCGATCGACCCGGACGCCGTCCGGCCCTCCGTCGACCTGCTGCGTACCGTCCTGGAGCACGCCGGCGGCCTGCCCGAGGCCCGGCTCGCCGCGCTGCGCCCGCTGGTGCGGCGGCTGGTCGAGGAGCTGACCCGCGAGCTGGCGACCAAGCTGCGCCCGGCGCTGACGGGTATCTCCGTGCCCCGCCCGAGCAGCCGCCCCGGCGGCGGCCTCGACCTGCACCGGACGATCCGCGCCAACCTCGCCACCGCCCGCCCGGGCCCCGACGGCGGCACGCTGATCGTCCCCGAACGGCCGGTGTTCCGGACCAGGGCGCGGAAGGCGGCCGACTGGCGGCTGATCCTGGTGGTCGACGTCTCCGGCTCGATGGAGGCCTCCACCGTCTGGGCGGCGCTGACCGCCTCGATCCTGGCCGGGGTGCCCTCGCTGAGCACGCACTTCGTCGCGTTCTCGACCGAGATCGTCGATCTCACCGAACGCGTGGACGACCCGCTGGGCCTGCTGCTGGAGGTGAGGGTCGGCGGCGGTACGCACATCGCGGCGGGGCTGCGCTACGCGCAGAGCCTGGTGACGGTGCCCTCGCGCACCCTGGTGGCGGTGATCAGCGACTTCGAGGAGGGCTACCCGGTCGGCGGCCTGCTCGCGCGGACCCGCGCCCTGGTCGGCGCGGGCTGCCACCTGCTGGGCTGTGCGGCCCTGGACGACGCCGGCAAGGCCCGGTACTCGAAGGCGGTGGCCGGGCAGCTGGTCGCGGCCGGCATGCCCGTGGCGGCGCTCAGCCCGCTGGAACTGGCCCGCTGGGTGGGGGAGAAGATCCGATGAGTCCGACGACCGAACAGAGCGCGGCCGACCGGAGCGTGACCGATCCGGCTCCCACCGGTCCGGCCGCCCCCAACCCGGCCGCCCCGGATCCGACCGCCTCCGCGTTGCCGGCGGTACGGCCGGAGGTGGTCGCCGAGGTGGTGGCCGCGCTCTCGCCCCGACTGCAGAAGCGGCTCGACGGCGCCGCGGCCAAACTCGCCGGGCGACCGGTGACCAGGGCCGGGGACGACTGGCTGATCGACGTCGACGAGGACGTCCGGCTGGTCCTGCACGCTCCCGGGGGCGTCGTCCGGACGGCGGCGGACGTCCGCTGCGGCTGCCTGCTGGCCCCCGCCTGCCTGCACCGCGCGGCGGCCGTCACCGCGACCCCGCTCGCCGATTCCCTCGACGACTCCCTCGACGTGCCTGGTGCCCTCGACGTGTCCGACACCCTCGACACGCCCGACGCGAGCGACACCGGCCCCGCCACGGAGCCCGGCACGGTCCCGGCCCCCGGCGCACCCGCCGTACCCCCGCCCCCCGCCGCACCCCTGACCCCCGCCGAGGCGGCCGCCGCCGAGCGGCTGCAGCACTGTGCGGCCGCCGCGCTGGCGGCGGGGGTGAGCGGCGCCGGTGGGGTGCTCCAGGCCGAGCTGCTGCGGGCCGGTCACCAGGCCCGGATCAGTGGTCTGCACCGGCCGGCCGCGGCGGCCGTCGCGGTGGCCACCCGGCTGCGTGCCGCCCGCTCCGGCGCGCCGGACCACCGGCTCGCCGACCTGACCGCCGCGCTGCGCGAACTGCTGGAGCTCGCGACCGCCCTGGGCTCCCCGGCCGCCGCCGCACTCACGCCCGCCGCCCTGGCCGGGCTGCGCGGTACCGCCCGCCAGGCGTACGAGGACGCCGGCGGCCTGCGCCTGTACGGGCTGTTCGCCGAGCCGGTGCTCACCGCCACCCACGCGGGGGTGCTCAGCTGGGCGGTGGACGGCGCCGGGCGGCTCAGTACCGTCGCGGAGATCATGCCGCACCAGGACCCGGCCACGGCGGCCCCACAGGCGCTGGCCGCGGGCGGCCGCGCGGTGCGGCTGGGGGACGCGGTGCTGAGCCACCGCGAGTTCACCCGGGCCGGCCTCTCCGTGCAGGGCGCCACCCGCTCGGCCACCGGCCGGCTCGGTGCGGGGGCCAAGGTGCGCGCGGTCCGGGCCGCCGGTGCGTCCTGGACGGACGAGCCGCTCGCCCGGCTCTGGGCCGAGCCGGTCGCCGACCAGGTCGCCCGGGCGCTGGCCTGGGCGACCCTCCCGCAGGACGGCCGGCCGGCCGGCGGCGACCTGCTCTTCCTGGACGTCACCCTGCTGGGTGTCGCCGACGACGGGGGCCCGGCCGGCCCGCAGCCGCTGGCCCGCTGCGAGGGCGTGACGGTGACGCTGCGGCCGGCCCACGACCACCCCGACCTCGCCCACCGGGCCAACCTCGCCCTGCTGGCCGGCCGTCCGGGCCTGCGGCTGCGGGTGATCGGGCGTCTGGAGCGCGCCGCCCGCCCGCAGCTGCGGCTGCTCGCGGCCGGTCCCGCGCCCACCGGTGCGTCGGCCGCCGGGCACCCGGCTGACGGGCACCCCGCTGACGGGCACCCGGGGGAGGGCGGGACGCTGGTGCTCGCCGCCGACATGGCCGGCAGGGTCAACCTGGGCCTGGAACGGCTGCAGCGCGCGGACCTGCCCACCGGTGCGGACCTGCCCACCGGTGCGGACGCGAGCTCGCTCGCCCCGCCCGGCTCGCTCGCTTCGGTGGCGTCCGGGGGCGATCCTGCCCTGGTCGAGGCGCCGGTCCACCTGCTGACCCGCCGGGTCGAGCAGGCCGTCACCGGTGGCCGCCGTGCCCTCGCCCTGGCCGGCCCGGACTCCGCCGCGGCGGACGGCGGCCGGCTGCGGGCGGTGGGGCTCGCGACCGCCGCCCGGCTGCTGGACGGGCTCCGGGAGAGCGCCACCGACCAGCGACGGGACGTGTTCGGTCGGGTGCTCGCCGACGACCACCGCGGGTTCACCGAGGCCTGGCTCGCGGCCTCCTGCTACGGGGAGGAGCTGGCCGCCGCACTGTGCACGGCCGCCTGGTCGCGGGGGGCCGGCGTCTGAGCCGCCGCGACGCCCGGGAGGGGGACGGCGGGGCGCCGGCACCCCGCCGTCCCCCTCCCGGGCCTCGCCGACCGCGCGTCACGGGATCAGCACGAGCTTGCCCGTGACGGCCCGCTCGGCGCTGATCCGGTGCGCCCGCCCGACCTCCGCCAGCGGCAGGGTCAGGGCGACATGCACCCGCAGGGCCCGGGACTCGGCCAGCCGGCGCAGGGCCGCGAGGTCCTCCGGCGACTGGTGGACGATCACCGGCTCGAAGCGCACGCCCAGCTCCAGGGCCTCCTCCGGCGTCAGCCCCGGGTCGTGGTCGATGGTGCTGACGATCAGCCCGCCCGGTCGCAGCACGCCCGCCGAGCGCCGGGCGTACTCGCCGCCGACCAGGTCGAGGACCACGTCCACCTCGCCCACCGCGCCGGTGAAGTCGGTCAGGCTGTAGTCGATCAGCTCGTCCGCGCCCAGCTGCTTCAGGATGGTGTGCTTCTCCGCCCGAGCCGTCCCGATGACGTACGCGCCGAGCGACTTGGCGATCTGGACGGCGAGGTGGCCGACGCCGCCGGCGGCGGCGTGGACCAGGACCCGCTGGCCGGGGCTCACCCGGGCGATCCCGACCAGGGCCTGGTAGGCGGTCAGCCCGGAGAGCGCCAGCGCGCCGGCCTCGGCCACCGGCAGCGTCTCCGGCCGGCGCTCGAACTGTTCGGCGGGCGCCGCGACGTACTCGGCGTAGGCGTTGCCGGCCTGCGGGAAGCCCGGCATGCCGAACACCTCGTCGCCGGCGGCGAAGCGGGTGACGCCCTCGCCGACGCCCTCGACGGTCCCGGCGACGTCCCAGCCGAGCGAGAAGGGTGGCTCGCCGAGCAGTGGGAAGTACCCGGCCCGGACGGCCAGGTCGACCGGATTCACGCCCGCCGCGTGCACCCTGACCAGGACTTCGCCCGGGCCGGGCAGCGGGCGGGCGGTGACGACGCTCTCCAGCACCTCCGGGCCGCCGAGGGTCTGCTGGGTGATGGCGTTCATCTGCGCGGCGGAGGTGCGGGCGGTGGTGTGAACCGACATGGCAGGGCCTCTTTCAAGGTGGTGAGCGGCTGTGATCACCATCCTGCTGGAGCCGGTATCCCTTGTGAAGAAGGCACCTTGAAGGTATATAGGTACCTTGTGGATACTACTTCTGAGCTGGCAGGACGCCGAGTCGCCGATGTCTACCTGCGGGAATGCGCCTCACGTTCGGTGCTCCAGCTCCTGGCCAACAAGTGGAGCTTCCTCGTCCTCGGAGCCTTGGAGGACGGACCGATGCGCTTCGGCGTGCTGCTGCGGCGCGCGGACGGCATCACCCAGAAGAGCCTGACCCAGACCCTGCGCG
Source organism: Kitasatospora sp. NPDC057015 (assembly GCF_042673745.1). Taxonomy (NCBI): domain Bacteria; kingdom Bacillati; phylum Actinomycetota; class Actinomycetes; order Kitasatosporales; family Streptomycetaceae; genus Kitasatospora; species Kitasatospora sp. NPDC057015. Next base: position 138,825 of record NZ_JBHUSG010000002.1, on the reverse strand, counting down.
GTCTGGAGCGCGACGGCCTGGTCTCCCGCACGGTCTACCCCACCATCCCGCCGCGGGTGGAGTACGAGCTGACCGGCCTCGGCCACAGCGTGAGCGGCCTGATCGGCCAGATCAACGTCTGGGCCGAGGCCAACCTGTCGACGGTGGTCGCGGCCCGCCAGGAGTACGACGAGCAGGTCGGCGCGGAGCCCGTCCCGGTGTCGCGCTGACCGTCCGCGCCGACCACCGCGCTCGCCCGGCCTCCCGCACCGGCCGCCGGTCAGACGGGTCCGCCGGTGAGGGCGTGCAGTTCGGCGAGGGCGGCGTCCCCGGTCATCGGCCGGGGCGCCGCCTTCATCAGCAGGGCGGACACCGGATCGAAGACGCCGGAGATCCCCTGCTCAAGCGCGAACTTCGCGTACCGGACGGCGTCCAGCACGTTGCCGGCGGCGCTGGGCGAGTCGTCCACGGTCATCCGCAGCTCGATCTCCAGCGGGGTGCCCCCGAAGGCCGCCGCCTCCAGTCGGATGAAGGCGACCTTGCGGTCCTCCAGGAACGGGATGTACTCGGCGCCGACGTGCACGGCCGCGGCCGGGAGAGCGCCCGCTCCCGAGCCCTCCGCCCCCGAACCGCCCGCCATGCCCTGCGCCTTGGTCTGCTGCTTGCTCCTCAGCCGCTCCGGGTCCTGCATGGCGAGGAAGTCCATGTTGCCGCCGTTGTTGAGCTGGTAGGTGCTCCGCAGGCGCACGCCGTTGCGGGCGAGGGCGTCCAGCAGCGCGTGGTGCACCAGGGTCGATCCGAACTGGCTCCTCAGGTCGTCGCCCACCAGCGGCAGCCCGGCCCGCCGGAAGCGCTCCGCCCAGTGCGGTGAGCGGGCGATCTCCGCGGGCATGCAGTTGACGAAGGCGCACCCGGCCAGCAGGGCCGCCTCGGCGTACCGCTCGGTGGCCCGAGGGCTGCCCACCGGGAGGAAGTTGACCAGTACCTGCGTCCCGCTGTCGGTCAGCCGGGCGGCGATCTCCGCGGCGGAGGCCGAGCCCCGGGCGTCGATCCGGTCGGCCGTGGTGCGCCCCACGCCGTCGCCCAGGAAGCCCTCGGTCACCGGCACACCGAGCCACGGCACGTCGGCGAAGCGGCGCGCGTTGTTGGGCCCGGCCCAGATCGCCTCGGAGAGGTCGCGGCCGGTCTTGCAGGAGTCGACGTCGAAGGCCGAGGTGAACCGGACGTCGGCGACGGAGTACCCGGCGCAGACCGGGTTCGGCAGCCCGGCCGGGTCGGCGCCCTCCGCTCCGTAGAACTCGACCCCCTGCACCAGGGAGGAGGCGCAGTTGCCGACTCCGACGATGCCCACGTTCACCGTGCTCACGAATTCCCCCTGTCGGTGGTGCGTCCGGCCCGGTCCGGTGCGGCCGTCGCCCGAGATCGTCGGCGACCGTACCCCGACGCACTGTCAGGTCCCCGTAAATATCCGCCGGGCGGCGCCCGGGGCCGACTGCCGACTGCCGTCCGCCGGTCCGCCGGTCCGGCGGTCCACCGCGCGGCCCGATCGGGTGAACCGCGGCGGCCGGGCCCGGCGGGCGGGCCGACCGCCGTCCGCGCAGGTGGTAGGCATGGGGCCCGGAATCGACCGACGCCCTGGGAGCGGCCCGGCATGCACTGGTTCGCGGCGCCCGAGTACTGGCTGGGCCGGATGCTCGTCCAGCGGCTGACGGCCGGCGTCTACCTGCTCGGCTTCCTCGCCGCCGCGCGGCAGTTCCGGGCCCTGATCGGCGAGCACGGGATGCTGCCGGTGCCGCGCTTCCTCGCCCGGGTCACCTTCCGCCAGGCTCCCGGCCTGTTCCAGCTCCGCTACTCCGACCGCCTGTTCGCCACCGTCTCCTGGACGGGCTGCGCGCTGTCCGCCGCCGTCGCCGCCGGCCTGGCCGACCTGGTGCCGCTCTGGGCGTCGATGCTGCTCTGGGCGGCGCTCTGGGTGCTCTACCTGTCCATCGTCAACGTCGGCCAGACCTGGTACTCCTTCGGCTGGGAGTCACTGCTGCTGGAGACGGGCTTCCTGATGGCCTTCCTCGGCAACGACGACGTCGCGCCGCCGGTGCTGACCCTCTGGCTGCTGCGCTGGCTGGTGTTCCGGGTGGAGTTCGGCGCGGGACTGATCAAACTGCGCGGCGACAGCTGCTGGCGGGACCTGACCTGCCTGCGCTACCACCACGAGACCCAGCCGATGCCGGGCCCGCTGAGCTGGTTCTTCCACCACCTGCCCGATCCGCTGCACCGGGTCGAGGTGGCCGCGAACCACGTCACCCAGCTCCTGGTGCCCGTCTGCCTCTTCCTGCCGCAACCGGTCGCGAGCCTGGCGGCCGCGGTCATCGTGGTGACCCAGCTCTGGCTGGTGGCCTCCGGCAACTTCGCCTGGCTGAACTGGCTGACCATCGCCCTCGCGCTCTCCGCCGTCGACGCCACCCGCCTCGACGGCCTGCTCCCGCTGCCCGTGCCGCCCGATTACGGCCCCGGACCGGGCTGGTTCGAGGGCCTGGTGATCGCGATGACGGCGCTGGTCGCCGTGCTCAGCTACTGGCCCGCGCGCAACCTGCTGTCCCGCCGCCAGGTCATGAACCGCTCCTTCAACCGGATCCACCTGGTGAACACCTACGGGGCCTTCGGCAGCGTCAACCGGCTTCGCCAGGAGGTGAGCGTCCAGGGCACCGACGAGCCCGAGGTCACCCCGGACACCGTCTGGAAGGAGTACGGATTCCGGGGTAAACCGGGCGAAGTCCGGCGCCTCCCGCGTCAGTTCGCGCCCTACCACCTGCGCCTGGACTGGCTGATGTGGTTCGCCGGCATCTCACCCGAGTACGCCCGGCCCTGGTTCCTGCCCTTCGTCGCCCGGCTGTTGGAGAACGACCGGGACACCCTCCGGCTGCTGCGCGTCAACCCGTTCCCCGCCGCACCACCCACCCACGTCCGGGCCGTGCTGTACCTCTACCGGTTCACCGAACCCCGCGAACTGCGCGCCACCGGAGCCTGGTGGCACCGGACGGAACTCCGCGAGTTCCTCGGACCGGTCGACCGCGAGAGCCTCGGCGGGGCCGGCCACCACCGCCCGCCCGGCGGCCCCACCACCCGTCCGCGCGCGCTGCGGACGGTGCCGCTGCACCTGCCCGGACGTCGGCTGCGACGCCCCGGGCAGCCCCGACCCCGGCCGCCGCGGTGAGCGCGGACGGGCCCGCGCGGACCGACGTCACCGCCCCGGGCCGGACGGGCCGCCCGGGCGGGTGGGGACCGGCCGGGGGAGCGGCAAAGGGGCCGGTAGAGGGGTCCGGGACGCCACATCGGCCCGTCGGACGGTGGGTGCGTGCAAGCCTCGAACGGGCACCCGTATTCTGGGCGTCCACACCGGCTGCCCGCCGCGACCAACGCCCGACCCGCCGCGGCCGCCCGCCGCCGGTCGCCTTCTCCGCCAGTCCCCGCCGTAGTCGCCCTGCCAGGAACCGGATTTCACATGACAGTGCTTCACTCGAGCAACGCCGACGTAGCCGACGTATCGGACCTGGACGAGGCCCCCGCCCAGGACGGCACCACCGAAACCGACCCCAGGGCGGACCTCGGCAAGTACGCCGACCTGGGAGCCTTCACCCTCAGTGCCGACACCCACGCCTGGTACGAGGCCGTCGACACCGTAGCCACCCCGGAGGACGCCCGCGCCGCCTCCACCGTCCTCGCCGAACTGCGGGGCCGTGACCTGCAGCAGACCTGGGAGTCGGTCGCCGGCCTGGCCACCGACGCCGGACTCGAGGAGCCCGGCACCGTCGCCAAGGCGGCCCTCCTGGTCGAGCTGCTGCAGCGCGTCCACCGCACCTCCACCACCCTGGACGGAGCCGCCTACGAGAGCGACCTCGACGCCCTCACGGCCGCCACCGCCGGCGGCGCCTGGCGCCGCGAGCGGGGGGTCAGGCTCTCCTGGCTCCGCGCCAGGGCCCTGCGCAAGCAGGCCCAGACCCTCGCGACCGGCCGGCTCCGCCGCGAGGAACTGCACGAGGCCCTGGCCGCGGCCGAGGTCGAGCGCCGCGCGTGGGCGGTCTTCGCCCCCGAGGGCGCCCGCCCCGTCCCGCCGGCCGACGGCGCCCTGGTCGAGGCCACGGCGCAGGCCTTCGAAGCCATCAACGCCGGGCTCGCCGAACTCGCCCGCCTGCTGCCGGCCCGCGACCTGGACACGCTGACCTTCGAGGAGCTCACCGGCCTGGTCGAGCGCCTCGCCGACGACGAGGGGACCCTCTACCGCCTGCCCACCATCCGCACCCTGCGGGCCACCCTGGAGGAGAACGGCCTCGCCGAGCTCCTCACCGAGCTGACGGCGGCCCGCGCCGACCGCCGCGCCGCCGACGCCGCCTACCAGCGCCACATCGGCGGCGCCGACGCCGCCCGCCAGGCCCTGGCCGGCGGCCAGCGCGACGGCCAGGCGGAGACGGCGGTCGAGACGCAGACCGAGACGGTGGCCGAGACGGCTGCTGAGGAGGTCGAGGTCGAGGTCGACGTCGCTGACGTCGAGGCGCCCGCCGCCGTGGCGACGGAGGCCGCGATCGTCATCCCGGCGCCCGCGTCGGAGGATGCGGCGCTGGTCGTCGAGGTCGCCGAGGTCGAGGTGACTGAGGTCGAGGTGTCTGAGGTCGAGGTCGCTGAGGCTGAGGCCGAGGTTGCTGAGCCCGAGGCCGTCGAGGCCGTCGAGGTCGTCGAGGTCGAAGCCGCTGAGGTCGAGGTCGCACAGGTCGAGGTCGCCGAGGCTGAGGCCGAGGTTGCTGAGCCCGAGGCCGTCGACGTCGAAGCCGCTGAGGCCGACGCCGAGGTCGAGGTTGCTGAGGTCGAGGCGGCTGAGGCTGAGGTTGCTGAGGTCGAGGTCGTCGAGCTGGCGGCCGTTGGGACCGAGGTCGTCGAGGTGGAGGCCGACACGGTCGAAGCCGATGTCGAGGTCGAGTCCGTCGAGCTCGCGCTCGTCGAGGCCGCGGTCGAGGTCGAGGCGGTCGAGACCGAGTCTGCCGCGGTCGAGGTCGTCGAGGTTGCCCCCGCGGTCGAGGTCGTCGAGGTCGCCGAGGCCGCTGCCCCGGTGGACGAGTCGGCCAAGGCCGCCACGCGTACGCGTCGTCCCAAGAAGCCGGACTTCACGCCCGGCAAGCCCGTCACGGCCTACAGTGCCGCCGAGCTGCTCGCCGTCGTGCGCTGGATCGACGGCGACGCGGTGGAGCGGACGGACGAGGAACTGCTCCGCGCTGCCATGAAGGAGTTCGGCTTCGCCCGGCTCGGCCCCCGGATCAAGGAGGCCCTGGGTACGGCGGTTTCCGAGGCCCGTAGCTGAGGTCGGTGCCACCGGGGCACCGGTGGCACGCGGGAGCCCGGCGGATCCGTCCGCCGGGCTCTCGTGCTGTCGTGCTTTCCGCTGGCGTGGTGCGCGCGGGGGCGCCCGTCAGCCGGCCGCGTTCCAGGGTGCGCTGGTCATCAGGGCCTTGACGTTGGCGACGTAGCCGGGGTTGGGGATGACGAGGCTGCCGGTGGTGGTGTTGGTGACCGGGTCGGTGACGGTGTTGTAGTGCACGTTGCCGGCGCCCGCGTTGTAGGCGGCGATCACCAGGTCGAGCAGCGGGGTCTTGCCGGTGACCGGGTCCGGGCCGAGGTCGTACTTGCCGCCGAAGCCGGAGTCGCCGTAGTACGCGACGAGCCAGTCGAGCAGCTGGGTGCCGAGCTGGACGTTGCCCTCCAGCGTCTCCGGGTCCGACTTGGCGGCGAACTTGCCGTTCATCCAGGTGACGGTGGCCGGCATGACCTGCATGGTCCCGATGCCGCCGTCGCAGGCGAGGATGCCGGACTGCCAGCCGCTCTCCTGCCAGGCGATCGCCTTGACCAGGCTCGTCGGCAGCGGCGGCATCTTGTCGGTGCCGCCGTTGCTCAGGTTCAGCACCCGGGACTGGCCGGCCGCGGCGGTCAGGGCCGCGCCTACCGCGGCCCGCGGCTCGTTCGGCCGCGGGTAGGTCGGCTTGCAGGAGCTCTGCAGCGGCGGGACGTGGGGAGCGGCGGGGGCCGGCGGCGGCGGGGCCGCGGGGCCGGGCTTGGCGACCGGCGCGGGCGCCGGTGCGGCGGGGGCCGCCTGCGGGGCGGGCTTGGCGGTGGGCGTCGCCGTGGGCTTCGCGGTCGCGCTCCTGCTCGGGGCCGCGGTGCCGGCCTTGGCCGAGGGGGAGCCCGACGGGGTGGCCGAGGGGCTGGGGGTGCCGCTGTCGCTGGGTGCCGGGGACGGCGTGCCGCTCGGGGCCGCCGATTCGGTGGCCGTCGCCCCGGGAGTGGCCGGGCCGCCCGCGTTCTGGTGCGGCTTCGTGCCGCAGGACGTGAGCAGTGCCGTGGACACGGTCACGGCCGCGACCAGTACCGTCGCCCTTCGCGCAGACCTCAACCGCATGTGGAACAACCCCCCGTTGACGAACCGCTGTCGAAAGAAGCGTCATCCTACGGTGTGCGATCTGACGGTCCGCGAGCAGGACCCGCCTACCGCGCCGGGCCCCTTCCGGTCAGGACGTCCGTCGGTCGGTATGCGGCCCATCGGCCTCCCCGGGGACCGGTCCGCCGTCCTGCGGGGCGTCCTCGGTGCCGTCACCCGCGCTGGCTTCCGTGCCGTCCGCCGGGGCATCAGCCGTGCCGTCCGCCGCGTTCGTGGTCCGTGCGTCGCCGGCCGGCAGCGGCGCGGCCAGCTGGGCTGCCAGCAGGGCCGGCGCCTCGGCCAGTGAGGGGCCGTACCAGGTGAGGTGGCGGCCACTGACCAGGGCGGCGGGAACGCCGGGGAAGGCCTCCGGGCCGTCCTCGGCGGTGAAGCGGTAGGGCTCGTCCGGCAGGACCACCAGCTCGGGGCGGGCGGCGTTGAGCTCGTCCAGCGGGACGGCGGGGTAGCGCTGTGGATGGTCGGCGTACAGCGGCGTCGCGCCGAGCCGTGTCAGCAGGTCCCCGGCGAAGGTGTCGCGGCCCAGCACCATCCAAGGACGGCGCCAGATCGGCACCACCGCGCGCAGCGGCCGCCCCGGCGGCCGGACGTCCTGCCAGGCGTCGGCCGCCCGGTCCAGCCAGTCCGGCCGGGGCAGGCCGCAGGCGAGCGTGAGCATCCGGTCCAGCGAGTCCAGGGCCTGCTCCAGGGTGCGGATCCCGGTGACCCAGACGGGGAGGCCGGCGGCGCGCAGGGCGTCCAGGTCGGGGAGCCGGTTCTCCTCCTCGTTGGCGATCACCAGGTCGGGTGCCAGGGCGAGGATCGCCGGCAGGTCCGGGTTCTTGGTGCCGCCGATCCGGGTGACCGCCAGGCCGGCCGGGTGCGTGCACCAGTCGGTCGCGCCGACCAGCAGGTCGGGTGCGGTGGCGGCGACCGCCTCGGTCAGCGAGGGCACCAGCGAGACCACCCGCCGTACCTCGCCGAGCCGGACGGCCAGCCCGAGGTCGTCCACGAGGGTACGCGCGGCGGTACGGGCGGCGGTGGGCGCGGCGCTGGAGTCGGCCATCCGGTCACGATAGCCGCGTGGACGGGTGCGGCGGGGCGGGTGGATGCGGGCGCGGGCCCTGTCGCGGTAGGTGCGGATCGTCCGGGTGCCGGCCGGGTGCTTGTCCGTTTCGGAGCAGGACCGCCGCCGGCCCGCGCCCCTACCGTTCGGGGACATCGGCGGGACGAGAGGCGGCATCGGTGAACTGGCTGATCCACGACTACCGCGAGGACGATCTCGCGGCGGTCGTCCATCTGATCGACACCACGGCGGAGCTCGGGCAGGAGTCCGTCTTCTCGCTCGCCGAGTGCATCGGCGCGCTGACCACCCGCCAGCCGGCGGTGGTCGCGGTGCACCAGGGCGCGCCGATCGGCGCGGCGCTGGCCTGCGTGGCCGGCGAGCGGGCCTGGGTGATGCGGATCGCGATCGCCCCGGGCTGGCGCGGTCTGGGGCTGGCGAGTTCGCTGCTGCGCGAGCTGGAACGACGCCTGGTGGCGGGTCGGGTGCGCCGGATCGCGTACGTGCTGCCGGAGGAGGAGCTGCTGGGGGAGGGCCTGCACAACGCCGGCTACACCCGGCGGCCGGCGGCCGCGTACTTCGAGCGGACCGAGCCGGCGGGCGGTGCGGCGGCGGGGCTGCTGGAGGAGCTGGGCGGCCGGTTGCTGCCGGGGGACCTGTGGGAGCGGGTCGCGGGGATGTCGGCGGAGAAGAACCTGATCGAGCGGCGGGTCGTGCTGCCGCTGGCCGAGCCGGAGCGGGCGGCCAGGCACGGGGTGCGGGCGCCGCGCGCCATCGCCCTGTTCGGGCCGCCCGGCACGGGGAAGACCACCTTCGCCCGGGCGATCGCGTCCCGGCTGGGCTGGCCGTTCGTCGAACTGCTGCCGTCCCGCCTCGCCGACGAGGGCAATCTGGCGGCGGCGCTGCGCGACGCCTTCGCCCGGATCGGTCAGCTGGAGCGGGCGCTGGTGTTCATCGACGAGGTGGAGGAGATCGCGCCCGTCCGCACCGAGGGTGTGCGGGGCGGCATGCACGGGGTGACCAACGAGCTGCTCAAGCTGATCCCGGGCTTCCGGGAGGGTGAGGAGCGGTTGCTGGTCTGCGCGACCAACTCGGTCCGTTCGCTGGATCCGGCGTTCCTGCGCCCCGGGCGTTTCGACTACCTGATCCCGATCGGCACCCCGGACGAGGCGGCCCGGGCCGCGATCTGGTCCCGCTACGCGGCCGGCCGGGCGGACGTGGACCTGGACGTCCTGGTCGGCGCGAGCGAACTGTTCACCCCGGCGGACATCGAGCACGCCGCCCGGGTCGCGGCGCAGAGCGCCTTCGAGCGCGACCTCACGGCGCCGGACGGTACCGAGGGCGCGAGTACGAAGGACTACCTGGAGGCGATCGCCCAGGCCCGTCCGACGGTCACCCCGGCGATGATCGAGGAGTTCGGCGCGGACATCACCTCGCACGCGCGGGTCTGACGCCTCGGGGGAGCCCCTCCGGGGGAGCCACGGGTGGTCGGCGGCGCGCCTCGTCCGCGCCGGTCGACGCCGGCGGGTCGGGACAGGTGCCTGAGAATGTGCTTCTCCATCTCGTGATGGTCAGTCATATCGTAGGTAAATCAGCATGGTTTGACACCCAACCTGTCGGTGCCCGCTAAATGTGGGCACCGACAGGCACAGGGAGAGGCACCATGAGCGCAGTGGCGGGTAGTTCCGCGCCGACGGACTCCATCCGGACCGACATCGACCTCGCCGACCCCGGGTTCTGGCGGCTCCCCGCCGCCGACCGCGCCCGGGCCTTCGCCGAACTCCGCAGACTCCCCGGCCCGGTCTTCTTCACCGAACGCCCCGCTGCCGGCCGGCGCCCCGCCAAGGGCTTCCACGCCCTCGTCCGGCACGCCGACGTGGTCGAGGCCAGCCGGAACCCCACCGTCTTCATCAGCGGCCCCGGCGTCACCACCCCCGAACCCGCCCGCTGGGTCCGGATGCTGTTCGGCGACTCGATGGTCAACCTGGACGACCCCCGGCACGCCCAGCTGCGCCGGATCATCTCCCGGGCCTTCACCCCGCGGCTGCTGGCCCGGGCCGAGGACGACATCCGCCGCGTCGCGGCCCGGCTGGTCGACGAGACGGTCGAGCGCCGCCCGGCGGACTTCGTCTCCGGCCTCGCCGCCGAACTGCCGTTCCAGGTGATCTGCAACATGATGGGCATCCCCGAGGAGCCCCGCCGCGAGATCCTCGCCCAGGTCAACCACGCCTCCGAGCACACCGGCGTGGACCGCCCGCTGCGCAGCCGGATCCGGATCCCGGGGCGCGGACTGCGCGCCCTGGCCCGGATGCAGGGCATGGTCGCCGACCTCGGCCGCGAACGCCGCCGCCACCCCACCGACGACCTGATCTCCGCCCTGGTCACCGCCGACGTGGACGGCCGCCACCTCACCGGTCGCGAGCTCGGCGCCTTCTTCTCCCTGCTGCTGGTGGCCGGGGTGGAGACCACCCGCAACGCCCTCGCCCACGGACTCAGCCTGCTCACCGACCACCCGGAGCAGCGGGCGCTGCTGCTCTCCGACCCGGACCGGCACCTCGGCGGCGCGGTGGACGAGATCATCCGGCACGCCACCCCCATCATCCAGTTCCGCCGCACCCTCGCCGCCGACCACGAGCTGGGCGGCACCCGCCTCGCCAAGGGCGACAAGGTGGTGCTGTTCTTCGGCTCGGCCAACCGGGACGAGGCCGTCTTCACCGACCCGGACGCCTTCGACATCACCCGCTCGCCCAACCCGCACCTCGGCTTCGGCGGCGGCGGACCGCACTACTGCCTGGGCGCCCACCTGGCCCGCCAGGAGATGAAGGTGCTGCTGCGCGAGCTGTTCACCCGGCTGCCCGACCTGCGGGCCACGGGGGCGCCGGAGCTCGTCCCGTCCAGTTTCGACAACCGGGTGAAGTCGCTGCCGTTCACCTTCACGGCGCCGGTCGGCTGACCGGCGCCCGCCCGCAGGGAGCACAATCCCGGTATGACGAAACCCGCCGACGCCGCCACCGCTCACGTCTGGACCGCGCTCGGGGGCGCCGAGGCCCTGCTCGACCAGGTCTCCTTCCACGGCCCGTCCGGTCTGTCGCCCGCCCGGCTGCCGGTCCGCGAGCTGGCGCGGGCCACGGTCGCGGCCTGCTCGCTGGCGGCGGCCGAACTGGTCGCCGCCCGGGGCGGTCACGCGGTGCCCGCCGTCCGCATCGACGAGGGTGCGGTCGCCACCGCCTTCGTCAGCGAGCGCCACCTGCGGATCGACGGCCGGCCGCCGACCCTCTTCGCACCGCTGTCCGGCTTCTGGCGGAGCGCCGACGGCTGGATCCGCACCCACGCCAACTACCCCCACCACCGGGCCCGCCTGCTCGCCGCACTCGACCTCCCGGACGGCGAGGACGAGGCGGCGGTGCGACGACTGGCGGCCGCCCTGCGGGAGCTGCCGGGCGAGCAGGCCCAGGAGCGCGCGTACGCGGCGGGCGCGCTGGCCGTCGCGGTGGCGGCTCCGGGCGGCCCGGCCGGGCTGCCGCTGGTCCACGGCGCCCCCCGCGGCGCCACCGGCTCCCGGCCGCTCGCGGACGCGCCGCTGCCCTGCTCGGGTGTGCGCGTCCTGGACCTCACCCGGGTGATCGCCGGCCCGGTCGCCACCCGCACCCTGGCCCTGCTGGGCGCGGACGTCCTGCGGATCGACCCGCCCGCGCTCCCGGAGTCCTCTGACGCCCACGCCGACACCGGCTTCGGCAAGCGGTCCACCCGTCTGGACCTCGCCGCGCGCGCCGACCGGGAGGTCTTCGAGGGACTCCTCGCCACGGCCGACGTGATCGTCACCGGCTACCGCCCCGGGGCCCTGGACCGGCTCGGCCTGGCTCCGGACGCCCTGCTGGAGCGCCGCCCCGGCCTGATCGTCGGGCAGCTCGACGCCTGGGGTCCGCACGGCCCGTGGGCCGGCCGCCGCGGCTTCGACAGCCTGGTCCAGGCCGGACTCGGCATCTCCGTCGTCGAGGCGGGCCCGGACGGGCGCCCCGGCGCCCTGCCCGCCCAGGCGCTCGACCACGGCACCGGCTACCTGCTGGCCGCGGCCGTGCTGCGGGCCCTGACCGAGCGCCACGCCGGCGGCGGCGGCAGTCACCTGCGGCTCTCGCTCGCCGCCACCGCGGACTGGCTGCTGTACGGCGTCCGGGCCGCTGACGGGACCGGCTCCGCCGCCGGAGACCCCGCGGACCCGTCCGACCCGGCCCGCCGCCTGGCGGAGACCGACTCCGCACTCGGCCGCCTGCGGTACGCCCTGCCCCCGGTCGCCTATCGGGGCGGCCCCGTCGACTGGTCCCGCCCGCCCGGGCGCTGGGGAGCCGACGCCCCGGTCTGGAGCTGATCGGGCGGGAGCCGGGTGCGACCGCGGGCCGGCCCGTACGGCGTGGGCCGGCCCGTACGGCGTGGGCCGTCAGCCGGTCAGGCCGGTGACCCGCATGGTGATGTTCAGCCGCCCCCGGGCCAGGCCGGTGGCCGGGTCGCAGGTGCCCGGCCGGACCTTCGGCACGCCGTGGTAGGCGAACCTGGACGGGCCGCCGAAGACGAACAGGTCGCCGGAGGCCAGTTCGACGTCCGTCCAGGGCCGGTTGCGGTGCTCGGTGTTGCCGAACCTGAACACGCAGCTGTCGCCGATGCTCAGCGAGACCACCGGGGCGCCGGACTTCTCGTCCTTGTCCTGGTGCATCCCGAGCTTCGCCTCGCCCTCGTAGAAGTTGATCAGCGCCGTGTCCGGCGTGTAGTCCGCACCGGCGGCCGGGTCCTGGTAGGCCTCGACGAGCGCACGCCGGCCCAACTCCACCATCCAGTCGGGGAATTCGGCCACCGGCAGGCCGTTGACGTCCTCCGCGATCCGGGTGTACCGGTACGGCAGCCAGTGCCAGCCGATGCAGACCGTCCGGACCGACATCACGCCCCCGCGCGGCAGCCGGGTGTGCCGGATCGGCACGGGCCCCACGGCCCAGCCGCGGCAGGCGGCGACCAGCTCCCGCTGCCGGTCGAGGTCCAGCCAGCCCGGGACGTGCACCGCACCCGGCGCGATCTCGGTCCGGGTGCCGGAACCGTCCGGCCCGCCGGCGGGTCCGCGGTCGGGTCCGTCCCGGGGGCCGCCGTCGGGGAGGGGGAAGAGCGTGTCCACAACGCCGTCCTGTCGTTCCTTGCTGTCGGCTGTCGGCTGTCGGCTGTCGGCTGTCGGCTGTCGGCTGTCGGCTGTCGGCTGTCAGTCGTCAGTCGTCAGTCGTTCGGAGGGTGGTCGTGCGGTCGCCGTGCCGTCCGGCGAGGTCCTGCGCACCCGCCCCGGTACCGAGGATGCCCCGATCCCGGTCAGCGGGCCAGGGCGGCTGCCGCGCCCTCCAGGACGAGCAGCCGTCGCTTGCGCTCCGTACCACCGGCGTAGCCCGTCAGCGAGCCGTCCGCGCCGATCACCCGGTGGCAGGGGCGGACGATCATCAACGGGTTGGCGCCGTTGGCCGAGCCCACGGCCCGAGCCCCGTTCGGCAGGCCCAGGTCGGCGGCCAGCCGGCCGTAGGTGGTGGTCGTCCCGTACGGGATGGCGTCCAGGGCCTGCCAGACCCGGCGCTGGAAGTCGGTTCCGGTGACGGTGCACTCCAGGTCGAACTCGGTCAGGTCGCCGTCGAAGTACCGGGCGAACCGGTCGGCGACCACGTCGAAGGCCGCCGGGTCGTGCCGCCAGTCGGGGCGGACGGTCACCGCCCGCCTCGTCCCCGGTACGCAGGCGGCCGCCAGCGCGGTGCCGCCGACCGCCGTGGCGGACTCCTCGCCCACCAGGAGCAGCGGCCCCAGGGGGCTGTCGATCGTCGTGTGGACAGTCATGAGTCGTCGTTCCGTTCCTCTGCGTCCTCGGTGTCCCTGCGACCACTCTGGGGGATTCGCCGGGGAATGTCCGGCGGGAATCGGACATGACCGTGCCCGGCCGAACGCCGGCGTGATCGGGAGATCGCCCCTTGGTCATCAGGGCTTCACCCGTAACGCCCCTCGTGTCAGTAGGATCTGACGATATGACTCATGCAGGGTGGGGGAGCCCTTCGGTCGAGCAGCTCCGCCACCACTACATCGTGTGCGGTGGCAACGCGCTCGCCCATCGGCTGGTGCTGGAGCTCGTCGAGCACTACGACGTACCGGTGGTCGCCCTCGTCCCCGACCGCACCCGGGACCACGCCCCGCGGATCGAGCGGATACCCGGCGTCGCGGCGGTGGTCGAGTACGCCAGCCTCAGCGACGAGGCGCTGCGGGCCGCAGGTGTGCAGACCGCGCGCGGCATCGCGCTGGTCGACGGCAGCGACCAGGACCACATCCACGCCGCACTCGGTGCCCAGGGTGCCAACCCCGGCATCCGGATCGTGCTGCGGATGTTCAACCAGCGCCTGGGCGAGAACATCGAGGGCCTGTTGCGCAACGGCACCGCGCTGTCCGGCTCGGCCACCGCCGCCCCCGCCTTCGCCAACGCGGCGCTGGCCCGCCCCAACTCCGTGCGGGTCGGCGACCGCTTCCTCTACGTCGCCTACGACGAGGACATCGACTCCGGCCAGGTCTGCGTGGTCGCCGACCGGATCGACCGCCAGGACCTCGGACGGCTGCGCCTGCTCCCCGACCTGGGCGGCCGCTCGGCCGAGTTCATCGAGCTCGCCCGGCGGTTCGGTGACGACGGCCCGGTCCGCCGCGGCGTCCCGCAGACCACGGACCCCGCCACCCCGAGCACCGTCCCCCCGGCCGGCGAGCCGACCCCCGTGAGCAGCCCGGCGGTCGAGGCGGCCCCGGCGGACCCGACGGTCGAGGCCGATCCAGCGGCACTCCCGCAGCCGGCAGCCGTCCCGGAGTCCGGACCGGACGCAGGCCCCGCACCGGACGCGGACTCCGCACCGGACGCGGACCCCGGACCGGACCCGGAGCCGGAGCACGTCACCGACCCCGCGGCCGGTGTCGCGGCCCTGCAGACCCTGCCCACCGAGCCGGTGATCCGGATCCCGTGGGTGCGCCGGATGCGCTGGCGACTGCTGGACACCCTGCGCTACGTGACCAGCGCCCGGCTGCGGCTGGTGCTGCTCACCGCGCTCGCCGCCGTCCTGTTCTCCTTCGGCGTGATCTGGTACCTCAACCGCGACTTCGGCTGGACGCTCTACCTGTCCCTGCTGGACCTGGCCGGTGCCGCACAGCCCGACCAGCCCGGTGGCGCCGGCGGCGGCACGGGCGGGACCTGGCAGCGGGTGGCGCAGGTCGTCATCACCTTCTGCGGCATCACCTTCGCGCCGGTGGCCACGGCGATCATGGTGGAGGTGCTGGCCTCCGGGCGGCGCGGGCAGGCCCGCAACCCCGGTGCCGGCACCCGTGAGCACGTCGTGGTGGTCGGCCTCGGCAACGTGGGCACCCGGGTGGCGGCCCTGGTGCACGAGCTGGGCGTCCCGGTGGTGGGGGTGGAGCGGGATCCGCAGGCCCGCGGCATCGCGGCCCTCCGCACCCTGGGCATCCCCGTGGTGGTCGGCGACGCCCCGCTGGAGACCCAGCTGCGCCGCGCCCGGATCCACCGGGCCCGGGCGGTGGTCGCCGTGACCAACGACGACGCGGCCAACCTGGAGGCGGCCCTGGAGGCCCGGGCGATCACCCCGGGGCTGCGGGTGGTCGTCCGGCTCTTCGACGACGACTTCGCCCACCACGTCTACGCCACGCTGGACAACGCGGCCTCGCGCTCGGTCTCCTACCTGTCGGCCCCGGCCTTCGCCGCGGCCCTGATGGGACGCGAGGTGCTGGGCACGCTGTCGGTGTTCCGGCACGTCCTGCTGATCGCCGAACTACGGGCCGACGAGGGCACCGGGCTGGTGGGCATGGACCAGCACGACATCGAGGACCCGGGCGGCGTGCGGGTGCTGGCCGTCCGTACGGCCCGCCGCCCCCGGGACCACCTGTGGAACTACGCCGACCGCACCCGGCGACTGCTGCCCGGCGACCGCATCGTGGTCGCCGCCACCCGCAGCGGCCTGGCGCGCCTCAACACGCCGGTGGCGAGCGGCGACTGACACCGTGCTCCGCCCCGGCCCCGCCCGGGAACGGGCGGAGCCGACGGCGCGGGACGTCGGCCCGGAGCCGTACCCCCGCGCCGGGCTCGTCGGGTACCGCCCCGGGCTCGTCCGGTACTGAGCCGGGCTCGTCGGGTACCGCCCAGGGCTCAGCGGTGCCGGAAGTCCGGCGTGCGCTTCTCGGCGAAGGCGGCCATGCCCTCCTTCTGGTCCGAGGTCGCGAACGCCGCGTGGAACAGCCGGCGCTCGAAGCGGACGCCCTCCGCCAGGGTGGTCTCGAACGCCCGGTTCACGCTCTCCTTCATCATGATCGCGGCCGGGGCGGACATCGCGGCGACCGTCTCGGCGACCGCCATCGCCTCGTCGAGCAGGTCCGCGGCGGGGACGACCCTGGAGACCAGGCCGGCCCGCTCGGCCTCCTCGGCGCCCATCATCCGGCCGGTCAGGCACAGCTCCATCGCCTTGGCCTTGCCGATGGCCCGGGTCAGCCGCTGCGAGCCGCCGATGCCGGGGATGACGCCGAGCTTGATCTCCGGCTGCCCGAACTTGGCGGTGTCGGCGGCGAGCAGGATGTCGCAGAGCATCGCCAGCTCGCACCCGCCGCCCAGGGCGAACCCGGCCACCGCGGCCACGACCGGCTTGCGCAGCTGACCGAGGCGGTCCCACGGGCCGAGCCAGTCGTCCAGGTAGACGTCGGGGAAGGCGTTGCCCTGCATCTCCTTGATGTCCGCGCCCGCCGCGAAGGCCTTCTCCGAGCCGGTGATGACCAGACAGCCGATCTCCGGGTCGCGGTCGAAGGCGGTGGCCGCGGTGACCACCTCGTTCATCAGCCGGTTGTTGAGCGCGTTCAGCGCCTTCGGGCGGTTGAGGGTGATCAGGCCGACCCGGCCCTTGCGCTCGACGAGGATCGTCTCGTACTCGGTCGACGTGTGATCGGTCGTCGTGTGATCGGTCATCGCCATTGACTCCCATTCCTGCTCTCGCGGCACGCGGTGCGCCCTGACGGTCCCACGATCTCCGACCGGCCCGGCCTCGCGCCAGTCTTGGCATGCGAGACGGTGGTCACCAGCCCGGGCCCGTACGACGGCGCGTCAGGCCAGCCCGAGTTCGTCCGCGCCGCGGGGGGCGAAGAAGCGGGCCACCGCGGCCTCGGAGACCTCGGCGAGGGTGGCGGGCGACCAGTGCGGGTCGCGGTCCTTGTCGACCACCTGGGCCCGGATGCCCTCGACCAGGTCGGGGGCGTCCAACGCGGCGCAGGAGACCCGGTACTCCTGGTCGAGGACGGCCTCCAGCGTGGCGAGTCCCCGGGCCCGGCGCAGCGCGGCGAGGGTGACCTTGAGCGCGGTCGGGGACTTGGACAGGATCTGTTCGGCGGCCTCCTTGGCCTCCGGGACCCCGGTGGCGAGCAGCCGCTCGACGATCTCCTCGACGGTGTCCGCCGCGTAGCACGGGTCGATCCAGCCGCGGTGGCCGGCGAGGGCGGCGGGCGGGGCCGGCTCGGCGAACTCCCGCAGGGCCTCGGCCGGGTCGGTGTCCGCCAGCGCCTCGGTGAACGCGGCCAGTCGCCGGCCGGGCACGAAGTGGTCGGCGAAGCCGCAGAGCAGGGCGTCGCCCGCGTCCATGGCGCCGGCCGTCAGGCCCAGGTGGGTGCCCAGGCCGCCGGGGGCGCAGGCCAGCAGCAGGCTCCCGCCGACGTCCGGGACGAGCCCGATCCTGGTCTCCGGCATCGCCACGGTGGAGCGCTCGGTGACGATCCGCACGCTGCCGTGCGCGGAGAGGCCGACCCCGCCGCCCATCGTGATGCCGTCCATCACCGCGACGTACGGCTTGGGGTAGCGCGCGATCAGCGCGTTCAGCCGGTACTCGTCCCGGAAGAACGCCCGGGCGCCCGCGCCGCCCGCCTTGGCGTCGTCGTGGATCGCCCGGATGTCCGCGCCCGCGCACAGGCCGCGCTCGCCCGCGCCGGTGAGCACGACGGCGCCGACCGAGGGGTCGGTCGCCCAGTCGTCGAGGGCGGCGCGGACGGTGGTCAGCATCCCGTGCGTCAGCGAGTTGAGGGCCCGCGGCCGGTCCAGCACGATCCGGCCGACCCGGCCGTCCCTGTGCAGCTGTACCTCGGTGGTCATCGGGCCGCTCCCGTCCGCTCGGTGCCGGTGCAAGATCTCCCGACACGGTACCCGGCCGGCCGCCGACGGGGTCGGGGCCGGCCGGGAGGCACGGTCGGGCCGGTCAGTCAGGGCAGGACGCGGCCGGTGACCTCGCCGAAGCCGATCACGGTCCCGTCCGGACCGGGGGCGGTGGCGGTGATGGTGACCTCGTCGTCGTTCTCCAGGAACGCCCGGGCGCTGCCGTCGGGCAGCTTGACCGGGTTCTCGCCGTTCCAGGTGAGCTCGATCAGGGCGCCGCGGGTCTCCGGCTCGGGGCCGCTGACCGTGCCGGAGGCGAACAGGTCGCCGGTGCGCAGCGAGGCGCCGTTGGCGGTCATCTGCGCGAGCTGCTGGGCGCCGGTCCAGTACATGGTGGCGAACGGCGGGCGCGAGACGGTGTGGCCGTTGAGCCGGACCTCCATCGAGAGGTCCAGGCCCCAGGGCTCGGCCGCGCGGTCGTCCAGGTACGGCAGCGGCTCGACGTCACGGGCCGGCGGGGCCACCCGGGCGTGCTCCAGGGCCTCCAGCGGGACGATCCACGGCGAGACGGAGGTGGCGAAGGACTTGCCGAGGAAGGGGCCGAGCGGCACGTACTCCCAGGCCTGGATGTCGCGCGCGGACCAGTCGTTGACCAGGCAGACGCCGAAGACGTGGTCCGCGAAGGCGTCCATCGGCACCGGGGTGCCGAGCGCGGACGGCGTGCCGACGACGAAGCCGACCTCCGCCTCGATGTCCAGCCGGCGGGTCGGCCCGAAGTCCGGCACCGCGTCGGCGGGTGCCTTGCGCTGCCCGTGCGGGCGCACCACGGGCGTGCCGGAGACCACGACGGTGCCCGCCCGCCCGTGGTAACCGATCGGCAGGTGCTTCCAGTTGGGGGTGAGCGGCTCGGCGCCGGGGCGGAAGATCCGGCCGAGGTTGGTGGCGTGGTGCTCCGAGGCGTAGAAGTCCACGTAGTCGGCGACCTCGAACGGCAGGTGCATGGTGGCCTCGGCCACCGGCACCAGCAGCGGGGAGAGGGCGTCCCGGTAGGACTCGTCGGTGAGCCAGTCGGTCAGCCCGGCGCGGATCTGCGCCCAGGCCGGCCGGCCCGCGGCCAGCAGGGGGTTGAGCGAGTCGGCGTCCAGCAGCACCGAGGGCACCCCGGCGGCCCGGGCGGCGCCGCCGGCGTCCAGCACGAAGTCGCCGATCCGCACGCCGATCCGGCGCCGGCCCGGGCGGGCGTCCGTGCTGAACACCCCGTACGGGAGGTTGTGCACGCCGAACGGCGAGTCCTGTGCGGAGGCGAGCCAGGGGCGGGCGGTGGTCAACGGTCCTCCAGGTGCGGGGGCGGTGCGGGGGGCGTCAGCAGGCCGAGGCCGGCCAGGTCCTCCAGCGGCTCGGCGATGCTGCAGGTGCCGAAGGCGGTGAAGGACGAACGGATCAGCCAGGACTGACTGGCCGTCAGTGCGGATGCGGCGCCCGCGAGGATACCCCCCGAGCGTTCCCGCAGGGCCAGTACCGCGCCTTCTCGGCCGTCGCGGTGCGCGGCCAGGGCGGCCAGCAGGACGTTCAGGAAGCCGTGGTGCTCGAACCCGGTGGCCGGATCGGTGTGCCGGACGGCGTGGTGGAGCCCGGCGGTGCACTTGTACGGGACGGCCCGCTCGGCGCAGCCCGTCAGGAAGGCGGCCAGCTCGGCCTCGTCGGGGAAGGCCTCGGGGCTCAGCCCGCCGGTACGGAACTTGGCCCGGTACGGCGTCCCGGCGAGGATGTCGAGGGCGTCCTCCAGGCCCGGGCCGCGGGGGAGTTCGACGGCGGCGGGGACGTCGGGGGGCAACTGCGCGTCGAGCGCGGCGACGGCCGCCCGGACGTCCGCCACCGCCGTTCCCACGCCGCCGAGTTCGACGCCCGCGAGCTCGACGCCGGCCGACTCGGGCCCCTCCGGCTCGAACGCCGCGACGGCCTTGAGGGCGGCCGACAGGCTGGTGCTGCCCCCCGGCAGCACCAGCCCGACCCGCAGCGGCCCGCCCGCCAGGTACGGCAACTCGTCGAGCCGGGCGGCCCCGCAGAGGAAGGGGCCGACCGCGTCCGCGTACCAGGACGCGCGGTGCGTGCGGTGCGCGGGCACCGCCAGGGCGAGCGGCAGGTCACCCGGGGGGAAGACCGCCGCGTCGTCGAACAGGCCCCGGAACAGGTCCGGGACGCCCCCGGTCGGCGCCTGCCCGGTCACCGGCCGGGCCCCCGCCCGGACCAGGTCCAGGCGTAGCCCGGGTCCTCGGTGGCCCGGCCGCCCTCGCCCAGCTCCAGCGGGCGGAAGGTGTCCACCATCACGGCGAGTTCGTCGAAGAACTCGGCGCCGATGCTGCGCTCGTACGCGCCGGGCTGCGGCCCGTGGGTGTGGCCCCCGGGGTGCAGCGAGATCGAGCCCTGGGCGATGCCCGAGCCCTTGCGGGCGGCGTAGTCCCCGCCGCAGTAGAACATCACCTCGTCGCTGTCCACGTTGGAGTGGTAGTACGGCACCGGGATCGACAGCGGGTGGTAGTCCACCTTGCGCGGCACGAAGTTGCAGATCACGAAGCCGTTGCCCTCGAACACCTGGTGCGCGGGCGGCGGTTGGTGGATCCGGCCGGTGATCGGCTCGTAGTCGGCGATGTTGAACGCGTACGGGTACAGGCAGCCGTCCCAGCCGACCACGTCGAACGGGTGGTGCGGCACGGTGTAGCGGGTGCCCGAGATCCCGTCCGGTCCGCGGTGCTTGACCAGCACGTCCACGTCCGCGCCCTCGACCAGCAGCGGTCCGGACGGGCCGCGCAGGTCGCGCTCGCAGTAGGGGGCGTGCTCCAGCAGCTGACCGTACTTGGAGAGGTAGCGCTTGACCGGGGTGATGTGGCTGTTGGCCTCGATGCAGTACGCCCGCAGCGGCTCGTCCCCGGTGGGGACCCAGCGGTGGGTGGTGGCCCGGGGGATGATCACGTAGTCGCCCCGGCCGACCTCCAGCGAGCCGAAGACCGTCTCCACCGTGCCCGCGCCGGACTCCACGTAGACGCACTCGTCGCCGAGCCCGTTGCGGTACAGCTCGCTGGGCGCGCCCGCGGCGACGTAGCTGATCCGGACGTCGGCGTTGCCGAGGACGAGCCGGCGCCCGGCGACCACGTCGGCGGACTTCCAGTCCTGCCCGGCGAACAGCTCGTGCAGCTTGAGGTGGCGCGGCAGCAGCGGGTGGTTGGGCACGGTGGCCTGGTCGGGCAGCTCCCACGGCACGGCGTCCACGATGGCCGACGGGATTCCCCGGTGGTAGAGCAGCGAGGAGTCCGAGGAGAAGCCCTCCTCGCCCATCAGCTCCTCGTAGTACAGCCCGCCCTCGGGGGTGCGGTGCTGGGTGTGCCGCTTGGGCGGAATGCTGCCCAGCTGCCGGTAGTGCGCCATGGTCCGCTCTCCCTTGAGCCGATCGAGGCCGGTCAGGTGGGCCGGCCGGGGCGGGTGCCCCGGCCGGCCGGTGCTCCCGGTCAGAGGTTGCCGCGACGGTCCTGCTCGCGCTCGATGGACTCGAAGAGCGCCTTGAAGTTGCCCTTGCCGAAGCCCAGCGAACCGTGCCGCTCGATGAACTCGAAGAACACCGTCGGCCGGTCGCCCTGCGGCTTGGTGAAGATCTGCAGCAGGTAGCCGTCCTCGTCACGATCGACCAGGATGCCGCGCTTCTTGAGCTCCTCGACCGGCACCCGGACGTGGCCGATCCGGGCCCGCAGCTCCGGGTCGTCGTAGTACGAGTCGGGGGTGTTGAGGAACTCCACGCCGCGCGAGCGGAGCACGTCCACGGTGGTGAGGATGTCGTTGGTGGCGAGCGCCAGGTGCTGGCAGCCGGGGCCGCCGTAGAACTCCAGGTACTCGTCGATCTGCGACTTCTTCTTGGCCACGGCGGGCTCGTTGAGCGGGAACTTCACCCGGTGGTTGCCGCTGGCGACCACCTTGGACATCAGCGCCGAGTACTCGGTGGCGATGTCGTCCCCCACGAACTCGGCCATGTTCACGAAGCCCATGACCTTGTTGTAGAAGCCCACCCACTCGTTCATGTGCCCGAGCTCGACGTTGCCGACCGCGTGGTCGAGCGCCTGGAACAGCCGCTTGGGCGCACCCTCGGGGCGCTCCACCTTGGTCTCGGCGGCGACGTAGCCCGGCAGGTACGGCCCGCGGTAGCGGGAGCGGTCCACCAGGGTGTGGCGGGTCTCGCCGTAGGTGGCGATCGCGGCCCGGCGCACGGTGCCGTTCTCGTCCGAGACGTCGTTCGGCTCCTCCAGGATCCGGGCGCCCTGGGCGCGGGCGTGCGCGATGCACTTGTCCACGTCGGGGACCTCGATCGCCAGGTCGACCACGCCGTCGCCGTGGCGGCGGTGGTGCTCCAGCAGCGGGCTGTCCGGGGCGACGCCGCCCTTGACCACGAAGCGGCAGGAGCCGGAGCGCAGCACGAAGGACTTGCGGTCCCGGCGGCCGGTCTCGGGGCCGGAGTAGGCCACCAGCTCCATCCCGAAGACGGCCTGGTACAGCTGGGCCGTCAGGGTGGCGTTGCCGACGACGAAGACCACCGCGTCCTGGGCGATCACCGGGAAGGGGTCGTCGGCGGGGTCGTGCTCGACCAGGCCCACCAGGCGGCGCAGCTGCTCGGCGTCGAGGCCGGCCTCGCGCTCCTCGGGGGTCAGCTCAAGGGCGTGTGACTGGGTGGTCATCGGTCTTCCTCCGCAGTGAGGCGTCCGCGCCGCAGGGGTGGGCGGTGCGGTTGATCGCCGAGCTTGCTCCAGCCGGGCGGATTGCACAACAGGTCGGGAATCCACTGCTCAATGTGTACAAGGTGAGCAGGAAATCGGCCGCTCCACTGCGCAGATTGCCCGGTGTCCGGCCGGGGTCCCTCCGGCCCGGCGGAGCACCGGGGCCGGGCGGGAGCCCGGTTCACGGCCCGTCCGCCCCGGGGCCGGGGGGCGGTGCGAGGTACCGCAGGAACCAGTCGCGCGCGAGGCCGGCGGCCGCCTCCAGCGTCCCCGGCTCCTCGAACAGGTGGGTGGCGTGCGGCACCACCGCCAGCTCGCTGGGGCACCGCAGCCGCTCCCGCGCCTGCTCGTTGAGCTCGATCACCACCTGATCACGACCGCCGACGATCAGCAGCGTCGGCGCCTCCACTCGGCCGAGCCAGGATCCGGCCAGATCCGGGCGCCCGCCCCGGGACACCACGGCGCCCGCCCGCGCGCCGTCCTGCGCGGCGGCCCAGAGCGCGGCGGCGGCGCCCGTACTGGCCCCGAAGTAGCCGACCGGCAGCCCGGGCGCCCAGTGCCCGCCGACCAGCCGGTCGGTGACCGCGGCCAGCCGGCCGCCGAGCAGCCGCACGTCGAACACCTTGTGCCGGTCGGGCTCCTCGGCCTCGGTGAGCAGGTCGAACAGCAGGGTGGCCAGCCCGGCGCGGTTCAGCACCTCGGCGACGAAGCGGTTGCGCGGGCTGTGCCGGCTGCTGCCGCTGCCGTGGGCGAAGACCACCACGCCGGCGGCGCCGGCCGGTACGGTGAGCCGCCCGCCGAGCCGGCCGCCGTCGACCGGCACGGTGACCTCGCGGTCCACGGCCTCGGGGGCGGTGCCGCCGGAGCCCGTCGCGGCGGGGCCGGCCGACCCTGCGGCGGCGGCCTCGCGGCCGGCGAAGCGGGCCAGGCAGCGCAGGACCTCCGCGTCCTCGGTCTGGGTGAAGTCCTGGTAGAACTCGCCGATCGCGAAGAAGGGCGACGGCATGGCCACGCACACCAGCTCGTCGGCGGCGTCCCCGAGCCGGCTGATCCAGTCCCTCGGCGCCACGGGTACGGCCAGCACCACCCGGCCCGCGCCCCGGGCCCGGACGATGTCGCAGGCCGTCCGGGCGGTCGAGCCGGTGGCGACGCCGTCGTCGACCACCACCACCGTGCGCCCGCGCAGGTCGACGGCCGCCCGCCCGCCCCGGTAGCGCTCGACCCGTCGCCGCAGTTCGGCCCGCTCCAGGCGCTCCACCTCGGCGCTCTGCGCGGGGGAGACGCCGGCCATCCGGACCACCTGCTCGTTGATCACCCGCGCGCCGTCCTCGCCGATCGCGCCCATCCCCAGCTCCGGCTGGGACGGCACGCCCAGCTTGCGGATCACGCAGATGTCGAGCGGGGCGCCCAGCGCCTCGGCGACCTCGGCGCCCACCGGGACGCCGCCCCGGGGGAGGGCGACCACCACGACCGGCGCGCCCCGCAGGTGGTCCAGCCGGGCGGCGAGCTGCCGTCCGGCGTCCGTCCGGTCGGTGAAGTGCATACCCGTGAAGTGCATGACGGCCGCCTCCACGGTCCACGGTACGACTCGGGACGGGTCGCCGGGGAGGGGCGTCCGGTGCACGTGCCGGGGGCGGCCGGCACGGCCGGAGGGCAGGTCGGGGCCGATCGGCCGGGGTGTCCGGGGGCGGTGGCCGGGTGGGGCCGCCGGCGGCCGGCGCCCCGGTCCGCCGTCCGGATCGGGCCGTCTTCGCCGCGGTGCCCCTTGACGAAATCTTTAGGTGGCCCAATCATCATGGTCGCGTCAACTTTAGGGTGGGTCAACCGACTTCGCCCGCGAGCCACGGCGCCCTGTTCCGTTCTGCCCCACCAGAATCTGGAGCCTCCATTGAGCCAGCGCGCCCCGCGGCGATCCCGCCTGCGCCGAACCGCCCTCGCGACCGGGGCGGCCCTGACCGTCGCCGCCGTCGTCGCCGCCCCCGCCGCCCACGCCCTGCCGGCCCAGCCGCCGGCGGCGTCCGCGACGGTCCTCGCCGCGCCGGACATCCCGGTCGCCAACGTCAAGGCCCACCTGGCCCAACTGCAGTCGATAGCCACCGCCAACGGCGGCAACCGGGCCCACGGCAAGGCCGGCTACAAGGCCTCGATCGACTACGTCAAGGGCAAGTTGGACGCCGCCGGCTTCACCACCGCGCTGCAGTCCTACACCTACGGCGGCGCCACCGGCTGGAACCTGATCGCCGACTGGCCCGGCGGCGACGCCTCGCACGTCGTCATGGTCGGCGCGCACCTCGACTCGGTCACCGCCGGCCCCGGCATCAACGACGACGGCTCCGGATCGGCCGGCATCCTGGAGGCCGCGCTGGCCGTCTCCCGGGCCGCCCTGCAGCCCACCAAGCACCTGCGCTTCGGCTGGTGGGGCACCGAGGAGGCCGGCATGGTCGGCTCCAAGAACTACGTCAACAGCCTCTCCACCGCCGACCGTTCGAAGATCGAGGCGTACCTCAACTTCGACATGATCGGCTCGCCCAACCCGGGCTACTTCGTCTACGACGACGACACCGCCCTGGACCAGCTGTTCCAGACCTACTTCTCCGGCCTGGGCGTCGCCACCGAGCCCGAGACCGAGGGCGACGGCCGCTCCGACCACTCGCCGTTCAAGAACGTCGGCATCCCGGTCGGCGGCCTGTTCAGCGGCGCCGACTACATCAAGACCAGCGCCCAGGCCGCCAAGTGGGGCGGCACCTCCGGCCAGGCCTTCGACCGCTGCTACCACCAGTCCTGCGACACCTCGGCCAACATCAACGACGTCGCGCTGGACCGGATGAGCGACGCCATCGCGTACGCGCTCTGGACCCTGGGCACCGGGACGACCACCCCGCCCACCGGGACGGTCTTCGAGAACACCGCCGACGTGTCCGTCCCGGACAACGGCGCCGCCGTGACCTCCTCGGTCACCGTCACCGGCCGCACCGGGAACGCGCCCGCCGCGCTCGCCGTCGGGGTGGACATCAAGCACACCTACCGCGGTGACCTGGTGATAGACCTGGTCGCCCCGGACGGCTCCACGTACCGGCTGAAGAACTCCAGCAGCAGCGACTCCGCCGACAACGTCGTCACGACCTACACCGTGAACGCCTCCAGCGAGGTCGCCAACGGCACCTGGAAGCTCAAGGTGCAGGACGTTGCCGCGCAGGACACCGGCTACATCGACAGCTGGAAGCTCACGTTCTGAGCCGTCCGGCACCGGGCCCGCCCCGGGCGGGGGCGTCGCGAGCAGTGCGACGCCCCCGCCCGGGGTCCGGTACGTCCTGCCCTCAGCCCCGCATCTCGTACGCGCCGGCGAGGCCCTCGACCTGGGCCCAGACCCGGGCCGAGCGCCCGGCGTCCGCCACCGGGCGGCGCAGGTGCGCCAGCGCCCAGGCGGCCTGCTCCTCGCTCGCGCCCGCCTTGCCGTGCATCTCGGTGGCGTGGGTGGAGAAGTCGCGCACCAGCACGTCGAAGACCTCGTCCAGCAGGTCGCCGTCCAGACCGGTCAGCTGCGCCTGCTCCAGCACCAGCTGGCCGTAGACCACCAGCGCGAACAGCTGGCCGAGCGAGAGCAGGAAGTCCAGGTCCTGCTGCTGCTCGGGGCTCGGCGCGTGGGCGGCGAGCAGCGCGCAGAGGCCGTCGGCCTGCTCGCGGAACCGGGCCACGTTCGGCACGTGGGCGTGCGCGTCGTAGGCCGTGCGCCAGTCGTGGAAGCGGATCGCCCCGAGGCCCCGGGCCGGGCCCTGGCGGAAGAGGAACTCGTCGTCGGCGGCGTCCAGCCGGGTCGGCACCGGGGCGTACTCGGCCGGGTTGAAGAGGTAGTTGCCCATGAACTTGAGGATCAGGGCCAGGTTGACGTGGACGGTGCCCTCCAGCTTCGGCAGGCCGCGGATGTCCTTCGCCGCCTTGTCGAAGTAGGTGTCCGCCTCGAAGCCCTTGGCCGCGATGACGTCCCACATCAGGTCGATGACCTTCTCGCCCTCGGTGGTGACCTTCATCTTGGTCATCGGGTTGAAGAGCAGGTAGCGGCGGTCCTCGGGCGAGGCCGACCGGAAGTAGTCCGCGGCCCGGGCGCTGAACAGCTTCATCGCGGCGAGCCGGGCGTACGCGTCGGTCAACTCCCGGCGCACGTGCGGGAAGTCGGTGACCTTCTTGCCGTACAGCACCCGGTTGTGGGCGTGCGTGACGGCCTCGTACATCGCGTGCTCGCAGATGCCGACCGAGGCCGTGCAGAGGTTGAACTTGCCGACGTTCACGGTGTTCAGCGCGGCGTCGAAGGCGGCCTTGCCGGTGTGCAGGACGTCCTCCGCCCGCACCGGGTACGCGTCCAGGCGGAACTCGCTGACGTACATCTGCGCGTTCACCACGTTCTTGACCAGGTGGTACGCCTCGTGCCGGCTGTCGGCGGCGAAGAAGACGTAGCCCTCCGGGCCCTCCACGTCGGAGCGGCGGCCGAACACCGAGACCAGGCCGGCCACGTTGCCGTTGCCGATGTAGTACTTGGACCCGCTGGCGGTGAACCCGCCCTCGCCGTCCGGGGTGAGGATCATGTCGGTGGAGTAGATGTCGGCGCCGTGGGTGCGCTCGGACAGCCCGAAGGCCATCACGTGGCCCTCCGTCAGCAGCTTGGCGGCGCGGGCCCGGACGGCCTCGTTCTCGCTCTGCCAGACCGGGCCGAGACCCAGGATGGTGACCTGCCAGGTGTACCAGTAGCCGAGCCCGTAGAAGCCCAGGATCTCGTTCAGCTCGGCGATCCGCGCGGTGTCCCAGCGCTCGGCGCCGTCGCCCGCGGCCTCGGCCGACGGCGTCAGGAAGGCCGCGAACAGGCCCTCCTTGGCGGCGAAGTCGAGGAAGTCGCCGTACCAGGCGCGGTCGACGTAGGTGTCGATCAGGGCCTTCTTGCCGCGCGACTCGAACCAGTCGACGGTGGCGCGCAGCAGCCGGCGGGTCGGCTCGTCGAACTGGACGGGGTCATAGGTACGCGGGTTGAACAGCATGGTGTCGTCCCTGGGGGTTGAGGGTTCAGTTGCCGAGGCGGTGCAGGGTGGCGAGCACGTCGTCCAGCCAGGCGAGCGTCATCCGCTCGTACTCGATCCCGCCGCGCAGCACCACGTGCTGCAGTTCCTGGCGGGCGTCGAGCGCGGCACCGGCGGGGAAGTCGCGCCGCTCGCCGGAGAGGTAGCGGGCGAGCAGCGCCGCGTGGCCCTCCCGGTGCCGTTCGACCTCGGCGACCAGCGCGGACGGATCGTCGAAGGCGGCCGCGCGGATCTTGACCGCCAGCTCGTGCCGGACGGTCTCGGGCTCGACCGGTTCGCGCAGCCACGCCGAGAGCGCGGCCCGGCCGGGGTCGGCCGCCGAGTAGACCTTCTTGTCCGGCCGGCCGTCCTGGGCCACCTCCTCGGCGGCGATCCAGCCGTCCGCCTCCATCCGCCGCAGCACGCGGTAGATCTGCTGGTGGGTGGCGGTCCAGAAACGCCCGATGGAGCGGTCGAACCGCCGGGCCAGCTCGTATCCGGAGCCGGGCTGCTCCAGCAGCGAGACGAGGATCGCGTGCTCCAGTGCCATGCCCGCATCCTGCTATGCAACGAGTTGCATAGGCAATGCCGCCCCGCCCGGTTGAGACACAGCTCACGCGGGCCCCGCCGACGGCGTGCCCGGACGCCCGTGGTCCGAGGCCACCCGGCCCCGGGCGCCGGGCGGTAGCATCGCCGGCATGGAGCGGATCACCAGTCATCCGAACGTCCGGGCCGTCGAGGCGGCACTGCGGGCCGGCGGCGCCGAACCGGCCGTCCGGGTCCTGCCGGAGACGGCGCCGACCGCCGCGGCCGCCGCGCAGCAGCTCGGCTGCCAGGTCGGGGCGATCGCCAACAGCCTGGTCTTCGACGCCGACGGGGCCCCGCTGCTGGTGCTCACCAGCGGCGCGCACCGGGTGGACACGGCGAAGCTGGCCAGCCTGATCGGGGCCGGCCGGATCAGGCGCGCCACCCCGGACTTCGTCCGCGAGCACACCGGTCAGCCGATCGGCGGGGTCGCGCCCGTCGGTCACCCGGCCCCGGTGCGCACCCTGGTCGACGAGACGCTCGCCGGGCACCCCGAGGTGTGGGCCGCCGCCGGGCACCCGCACACGGTCTTCGCCACCACCTTCGAGCAGCTGCTCGCCCTCACCGGCGGCACCGCGGTACCGGTGAACTGAGCCGGGCCCGGCCTGCCGGGTGTTTCGGCCCGGGCCGGCCCGGACCGGTGTTTCGGTGCCGGAGGCTGCCCGGGCGGGCGCGGGCGCGAAGAATGGCCGGGTGACGACGGACGAGACCCGACTGCTGCGATGGCGGATGCACGCCCAGTTCGACCCGGCCCGCCCCGGCCCCGCCGCCGGCGGGTCGCCGCCCGGCGCGGTGGCGG
Source organism: Kitasatospora sp. NPDC057015 (assembly GCF_042673745.1). Taxonomy (NCBI): domain Bacteria; kingdom Bacillati; phylum Actinomycetota; class Actinomycetes; order Kitasatosporales; family Streptomycetaceae; genus Kitasatospora; species Kitasatospora sp. NPDC057015. Next base: position 109,966 of record NZ_JBHUSG010000002.1, on the reverse strand, counting down.
CCGTGGCCGGGCGGGCCCCCGGCGTCCAGGCCCAGGACACGGCGGCCGCCCGGCTCGGACTGCGCGCCCGGGGCGTCGGCACCGCCGTCGAGGTGGACGCGGCCCACCGGGCGGGGGAGGTCGTCGCCAGCTGGCTGATGCGCGGCACCCTGCACCTCGTCCCGGCCGCCGACCTGCCGTGGCTGCTGCGGATCTTCGGTGCCCGCAACCTCACGGCCGGCGCGGGCCGGCGCCGCCAGCTGGGGCTGACCGACGAGATCTGCGAGCGGGCGGCGGCGCTGCTGCCGGAGGTGCTGACGGCCCCGCTGAGCCGGGCCGACCTGATCGCCGCGCTGACCGCGCGCGGCGTGGAGGTGGACCCGACCGGCCAGGCGCCCGCCCATCTGGTGGCCTACGCGGCGGCCCGCGGCCTGCTCTGCCGCGGCGCCGAGACGGCCCCGCGCGAACCGGGGTACGTCCTTCGACCGGGCCCGCCGCCCGGCCCGGCCGGGGACGAGGACCTCGCCGCGCTCGCCGCCCGCTACCTCGCGGCCTTCGGGCCGGCCGGCGCCGACGACCTGGCCGCCTGGTCGGGGCTGCCGAAGACGCTCTGCCGGCGCGCCCTCGCCCTGGCGGACCTCCCCGAGGTGGCCCCCGGCCTGTTCGCCGACCCCGGATCCGAGCCCGCGGCGGGGCCGCCGGAGGTCCGTCTGCTCGGTGCGTACGACAACCACCTGCTGGGCTACCGCGACCGGACGCTGATGCTGGACCCGGCCTTCGCCGGGCGGATCAACGCCGGGGGCGGGGTGATCCACCCGACTCTGGTGGCGGACGGGCGGGTGCTGGGGCGCTGGCGGACGGAGCGGGCGGGCGGGGCGGCGACGCTCCGGGTGGAGCCCTTCGGTGCGCTCGCCCCGCCGGTCCTGCGGGGTCTGCGCGAGGAGGCGGGGGCGGTCGGACGGTTCCTGGGGGTGGAGACGGAGCTGCGGGTGGGCCGCCCGTGACGTCTGGCGGGCGGGAATCGTTCCCGTAAATCGCCCAAAGTGTTAGAAAAAGGGCCAAAATGGGTAATGGGTTTGCGCCTTCCATGTTCCGCAACCAAGGAGGTGGTATCGGTGTCTACCCAGATTCCGATGGGCATGGAGCATCACCCGGACATCGTCGAACTCCGGGAGCGCTACGAGCGCGTCACCTCGACCCCGACGGCCCAGGCCGTCGAGGCGCTGGCCGTCCTGGCCGGACTCTTCCTGGCGATCTCGCCGTGGGTGGTCGGGTTCAGCGGCTTCCTCGGCTTCGGCACGCTGGTCGTCAACAACCTGGTCCTCGGCCTGGCGTTCGCGCTGCTCATGGGCGGCTACGGCTCGGCGTACGAGCGCACGCACGCCCGTGCCTGGGCGGCCACGGCGATCGGCGTCTGGTGCATGATCGCGCCATGGGTCGTCGCCGGGAACGTGGACGTCCGACGGACCATCACGACCAATCTGATCACCGGCGGCTGCATGGTGCTCCTGGGCCTGGCCGCCATCTCGATGGCGTCCATGACCGCCAACGGGGCCGCGATGCGCCGTGGTGGTGGCGGCGGCCGCGGGGCGGGAGGAGGCTCCTGACCACAGCGCCCCCTCTGGGCCCGGGGGCGTGCCACCCGGGGCGCAGGCCGTACGCGGCCTGCGCCCTCCCGCTGCCCCGTCCCGTTCCGTTCGGCCCGGCCGATCCTGCCGTGCCTGCCCGGCCCGCCCTGCCCGGCCCGGCCGGCCCGGCCCGCCCTGCCCGGCCCGGCCGGCCCGGCCCGCCCTGCCCTGCCCTGCCCGGCCGGCCCGGCCCGGCCTGCCCCCGGGGCCGGGCGCCGTCAGGGGCGGGTCATCCGCAGCACGTCCAGCGCCTCGTCGAGCTGCTGCTCGGTGAGCAGCCCGCGCTCCAGGTAGCCGCGGTCGAGCACCACCTGACGGATCGTCCTGCGCTCCGCCACGGCCTGCTTGGCGACCTTCGCCGCCTCCTCGTAGCCGATGTACCGGTTGAGCGGCGTGACCACCGAGGGCGAGGACTCGGCGTACTCGCGGGCCCGTTCGACGTTGGCGGTGATGCCGTCCACCGTGCGGTCGGCGAGCAGCCGGGCACTGTTGGCCAGCAGCCGCACGGACTCCAGCACGTTGCGGGCGATCACCGGCAGCATCACGTTGAGCTCGAAGTTGCCGGAGGCGCCGGCGACCGTGACGGTGGTGTCGTTGCCGATCACCTGGGCGGCGACCATCAGCACGACCTCCGGCAGGACCGGGTTCACCTTGCCGGGCATGATCGACGACCCGGGCTGCAGATCGGGCAGGTTGATCTCGCCCAGGCCGGTGCGCGGGCCCGACCCCATCCAGCGCAGGTCGTTGGCGATCTTGGTGAAGCCGACCGCGATCGTCCGCAGCTGGCCGCTCAGCTCGACCAGGCCGTCCCTGGCCCCCTGCGCCTCGAAGTGGTCGCGGGCCTCCGTCAGCGGCAGGCCCGTCTCCCGGGCGACCTCCGCGATCACGGCCGCCGAGAACCCGGGCGGGGTGTTGATCCCGGTGCCGACCGCCGTGCCGCCCAGCGGCAGCTCCGCGACCCTGGGCAGGGTCGCCAGCAGCCGCTCCCGCCCGTACCCGACCTGGGCGGCGTACCCGCCGAACTCCTGCCCGAGGGTGACCGGCGTGGCGTCCATCAGGTGCGTCCGGCCGGACTTCACCACCGCCGCGAACTCCCCGGACTTGCGCTCCAGGGCCTGCGCCAGGTGGTCCAGCGCCGGGATCAGGTCACGGGTGACGGCCGCCGTCGCGGCGATGTGGATCGACGAGGGGAAGACGTCGTTGGACGACTGGCTCGCGTTCACCTGGTCGTTGGGGTGCACCGGCCGGCCGAGCCGCTTGCCGGCCAGGGTCGCGATCACCTCGTTGGCGTTCATGTTCGAGGACGTCCCCGAGCCGGTCTGGAACACGTCCACCGGGAACTGGTCGTCCAGGCCGCCGGCCGCCACCTCCTCGGCCGCCGAGACGATCGCCGCCGCCGTCTCCTCGTCCAGCACCCCCAGCCGGGCGTTCACCCGGGCCGCCGCCGCCTTGATCCGCGCCAGCGCCGCGATGTGCTCGCGCTCCAGCCGCTGACCCGACACCGGGAAGTTCTCCACCGCGCGCTGCGTCTGCGCCTGCCACTTCGCCGCGGCGGGCACCCGCACCTCCCCCATCGAGTCGTGCTCGACCCGCCAGCCCTGCTCGCCGCCCCCGGCCCGCTGACCGGGCCTGGCCTGCTCGTCACCCATGGCGCGACACCTTCTGTTCGGCTCCCACGGCCACTGCCCACACAGCGGCCGCCGGCCACCGGTCGCGGCGGCCGCTGATCAGCACAGCCCCGCGCGGGCCCCGGGTATTTCCGCTCTCACTCGAACGGATGACCGGATCCCGCCCGGCGCCGCGGACGGCCCGCCCGGCAGACTGTCCCCATGACGATGAAGACCGCCGCGCTCAAGGCCGCCTGCCTGGCTCTCAACGGGGCGGAGGAGACCTTCCCGTTCGGTCCGGAGACCTCGGTCTTCAAGGTGGGCGGCAAGATCTTCGCCCTGAGCGCCCTGGACGCGCGGCCACTGAAGGTGAGCCTGAAGTGCGACCCCGAGGTGGCCGTCCGGCTGCGCGGGACGTACCCGGCGATCACCGCCGGGTGGCACCTCAACAAGCGGCACTGGAACACCGTGGTCCTCGACGGCACGGTGCCGGACGCCCTGCTGCGCGAGATGATCGAGGACTCCTACGACCTGATCCTCACCCAGCTCCCGCGCCGCACCCAGCTGGCCCTGGACTGGCCCGGCGTCCGCGCCCCGGGGGAGGGGCGGCCGACGGACCGGTGACGGCCGGCCGCCCCCGCCCGGGGGCCGGGCCGGCACCCCGGAGTTCACTCGATCGAGTGAGGCCCGGTCGGATACCCACGGCCCCGCGGGGGCGGCTTCGTACGCTCGGCCGAGGCGCCGGGGACCCACCGGGCGGTCGGGCGACCGTCCGATCGGGCGGTCGTGGGGCGGGCGCCGGGCACCGGGCCGCTCGGCGCCGGGACACGGACACCAGGGGTGGGGGCGGGCATGGACACAGGGCGCGATCGCGGGCCCGGGCTGACCCGGCGCGGGCTGATCGGGGCCTCCGCCGGGCTCGGCGGCGCGGCCTGGCTGCTGCGCGGCACGGTCGGACCGGACAGCGCCGCGGCCGACGGGTCGGCGCCGCCGCCCTCGCTGCCCGCGGGGACGGAGGTCTACCGGCGGGTGTACGAGAACTGGTCCGGCGAGATCCGCACCGACCAGCTCTGGACCTGCGCGCCCCGCACCCCGCAGGAGGTCGCCGGCCTCGCGGACTGGGCGCACGCGCAGGGCTGGCGGCTGCGCGCCCAGGGATACCGGCACACCTGGGCGCCGCTGACGGTCGCCGACCGCACGGGCGAGGCGACCCGGGTCCTGCTGGTCGACACCTCCACCCACCTGACCGCGATCACGCCGGACTCGCCCGACACCGTCCGGGTGCAGACCGGCGCCACCATGGAGAGCCTGCTCGCCCACCTGGCGGGCCGCGGCCTCGGCGTCGCCGCCTGCCCCGCCCCCGGCGAGGTGACCGTCGGCGGGGTGCTCGCGATCGGCGGCCACGGCACCGCCGTACCGGCCGCCGGTGAGAGCAGGCCGGCCGGGCACGGCTACGGCTCACTGAGCAACCAGGTCACCAGCCTGACCGCCGTGGTGCGGGACGAGGGCGCCGGACGGTACGTGCTGCGCACCTTCGACCGGTCCGAGGCCGACAGCGCCGCCTTCCTCGTCCACCTCGGCCGGGCCTTCCTCACCGAGGTGGTGCTGCGGGCCGGCGCCGACCAGCGGCTGCGCTGCGTCAGCCGGCTGGACATCCCGGCCGCCGAGCTGTTCGCCAGGCCGGGTACCGCGGGCAACCCGCGCACCTTCGCGAGCTTCGTCGACCACGACGGCCGGGCCGAGGCGATCTGGTTCGCCTTCACCGACCGGCCCTGGCTGAAGACCTGGAGCATCGCCCCCGGCCGGCCCTTCGCCGCCCGGCAGGTCGACGAGCCCTACAACTACCCGTTCTCCGACAACATCCCGGAGCCGGTCGCCCGACTGGCCGGCCAACTGGTCGGCGGAGCCTGGGGAACGGCCCCGCTGTTCGGGCAACTCCAGTACCTGGTGGCCAAACTGGCGTTGACCGCCGACCTCACCGACGTCCTGCTCTCCGGCGGACTGCTGCGCGACCTGCTGAGCGGGGACACCCTCACCCACCTGCTGGCCGACGGCCTGCGTTCGGACCTCTGGGGCCCCTCCCGCACCCTGCTCCAGTACGTCCGGCCGAGCACGCTGAGGATGACCGCCAACGGCTACGCCGTGCTCGCCCGGCGGGCCGACCTCCAGTGGGTGGTCGGCGAGTTCGCCGCCCGCTACCGGCAGTTGCTGGCGGAGTACCAGGCCCGCGGCGAGTTCCCGGTGAACGGCACCGTGGAGATCCGCGTCACCGGACTGGACGATCCGGCCTGGTGCGGCGTGCCGGGCGCCCGCCCGCCGCTGCTCTCCGCGCTCCGGCCGCGTCCGGACCGCCCCGAGTGGGACACCGCGGTGTGGCTGGACATCCTCACCCTGCCGGGCACGCCCGGCCTGCACCGGTTCTGCCGCGACATCGAGCGCTTCCTGCTGAGCACCTTCGACGGCGGCCGGGCCGGCCTGCGGGTCGAGTGGTCCAAGGGCTGGGCGTACACCGCCGACGCGGCCTGGGCCGATCCGGAGGTGCTCGGCCGGGTGATCCCGGACAGCCATCGCGCGGGCGGCGGCCCCGGCTGGGACGAGGCGGTCGCGGTGCTCGACCGCCACGACCCGCACCGGGTCTTCGGCAATCCCTTCCTGGACGGGCTGCTGCGCTGAGCGCGGCGCCGCCGGGCACCCCTCGCCCGGCGGCGCCGCACCCGTCGAGCGGTGCGCGGGGGTCAGCCGTGGTAGCCGGCGACGATCTTCGTGAAGGCGTACGGCGCCTGGCCGATGCCGCTGCACGCGTCGCCCGCCGGGGTGCCCGAGGGGCACTGCCGGTCGCGGTTGACGGACCAGAAGGTGAAGCGGGCGAGGTGGTGCGCCTTGGCGTAGTCGGCGATGGTGGTGAAGTCGGCGACGGACACGGTCTCGTCGCTCTCGTCCGTCTTCCCGTTCATCGAGGAGATGCCGATGTGCCGGTAGGCGGTCGCGGAGTCGTAGCCGTAGGCGCTCGCCACGGCCTTCTTGAGGCCGTCGGCGGCGGTCACGGTCACCGAGCCCATCGAGCCGCTGTGGCCGCCGAAGTCGAAGGGCATGATCGTCCAACCGTCCAGGGCCAGGCCGGCCTTGGCGCCCTTCTTGATCAGGTCGACCCCGGCCGCGTCCGGACCGGTCGGGGTGGTGCCGAAGGTGACGTACTCCCGGATGCCCGGGTTGTCGTTCTTGACGATCTTCAGGGCGTCGACCACCCGCTGGCGGACGGTCGCACTGGCGACCTCGGTGTCCTCGATGTCGATGTCGATCGCCTTGAGCTTGTAGGCGTTGATCACCTTCTGGTAGGCCCCGGCGAGCGCGCTCGCGGAGGAGCACTTCTCGCCGAGCTTGTTGCCGCTCCAGCCGCCGAAGGAGATCACCACGTCACCGCCGGCCGCCCGGATGCTGTTGATCGCGCTCTGGTCGCTGCCGCCGGTGAGGGCCCGGCTGCCGTCCCACTTGGGGTTGCAACCGCCGTCGCTGAGCATGAAGGCGAGCGTGAACTGCTTGACGCCGGTCGCCGACATGACGGCGGTCGGACTCTGCGGGTTGCCCCAACCCAGGTACTCGTACGGCGCGTTGAGGCCGATCGGGTCGGGGGTGGCGGCCTGCCCGGCGGGGGCCAGGGCGAAGGCGGTGCCGGTGAGCGAGACGACCGCTGCGAGGGCGAGCAGCGGGCGAAGAGGCTTGCGGGGGTTCATGGTTCACCAATCCGTCGGTCCGTGGGGGAGTGGTGCTGCGGTGAGACCGGTGCAGGGGGGCCGGGCGGGCGCGATGCGCCTCGGAATGCGTTAGGAAAGTTTCCTAACCTTGCGCGACAGGGAACCAGCTGGCGCGGTACGCGTCAAGAGTGGGCGCGCGAAAGCCCGTTGCGGCGGGGGCGGGCGAGGGTGGGCGAGGGTGCGGGCTGGCAGGGCCGTGGAAGGCGGCGGGCGAGGGCGCGACGGTACGCGGGGGCGTAGGGCGACGCGGGGGCGCGGCGCGAGGTCGCGCGCCCGGTGGACGGCTGAGGGGCCGCGCCCGTCCGGGCGCGACCCCTCCCGGTGGGTGCGGGTCGTTTCAGGGCCGGCCGCCCCACCGCCCGCCCCACCGGTCCGACCTCGGTCGGTTCGACCGGGCGGATCGGCCCGTGGCGGGCGGCGACGGCTCGCTCACCCCGTCGGGTCGTCCCGCAGGCGCTCCTGCTGGATCTCCGGCCGCTTGCTGTCCCAGAGCAACTCCCAGACCCGGAAGATGCAGTGGTACTCCCGCATGGTGCCCCGCGTGATCAGCAGGAAGGTGTCGCCGTCGCGCAGCAGGGTGCGCTGGCGGTCGTTCACCGGGTGCTGCGGCCGGTAGCCGGGGACGATCCGCTTCAACTCCGCCAGCGCCTCCTCCCGGCTCCCCTCGATCTCCGCGAGGACCTTCGGAGCCCACAGCCGGTTGTCGCCGATGCCGTCGGTCTCCTCGACGACCAGAGCCCAGCGCGCCATTCGTCCACCCCTTCCGCCGCGTTGCCGCGTTGTCGCGGAGGAGCCTCGGCGCCCCTCCCCCGGCGGTCAGTCTAGGTTCCGCCCCGGACGCGGCCCCGGGGCGGTCCCCCGCCGGGAAGGGCCCGCGCGAGACCTCCCCGGGAGTGCGGGCGGGCGGTCCGGTGCGGAATACTCGCGAGTACCTTCCGAGAATCCAAGGAGCGCTTCAATGGCGAAGCCGAACCGCATCGACCCCGCAGACCTGCTCGCGGTCGGCGACCTGCTGACCGACGAGGAACGGCTGATCCGCGACACCGTCCGGCGGTTCGCGGACGAGCGGATCCGGCCCTACGTCGGCGACTGGTTCGAGCGCGGCGTGTTCCCGGCCCGGGAGCTGGCGCCCGAGCTCGGCGAGCTCGGCGTCCTGGGGATGCACCTCGACGGGTACGGCTGCACCGGTTCGACGGCGGTGGCGTACGGGGTGGCCTGCATGGAGCTGGAGGCGGCCGACTCGGGGCTGCGCAGCTTCGTCTCCGTCCAGGGCTCGCTGGCGATGCGCGCCATCCACGCGTTCGGCTCCGAGGAGCAGAAGCAGCAGTGGCTGCCGGAGATGGCGGCCGGCCGCGCGATCGGCTGCTTCGGCCTGACCGAACCGGACTTCGGGTCCGACCCGGCCAACATGCGGACCAGGGCGCGCCGCAAGGGCGGTGACTGGGTGCTGTCCGGCACCAAGATGTGGATCACCAACGGCAGCATCGCCGACGCCGCCGTGATCTGGGCGCAGACCGAGGAGGGCGTGCGGGGCTTCGTGGTGCCGCGCGGCACCAAGGGCTTCTCGGCCAACGACGTGCACGGCAAGCTCTCCCTGCGGGCCTCGGTGACCAGCGAACTGGTGCTCGACGACGTGGTGCTGCCCGCCGACGCCGTACTGCCGGGGGTCACGGGTCTGCGCGGCCCGCTGTCCTCCCTGAACGAGGCCCGGTACGGGATCCTCTGGGGCACCGTCGGCGCGGCCCGCGACTGCTACACCACCGCGCTGGACTACGCGAAGAGCCGGATCCAGTTCGACCGCCCGATCGCGGGCTTCCAACTCACCCAGCAGAAGCTGGTGGAGATGATGCTGGAGGTCGAGAAGGCCTACCTGGTCGCGCTGCGGATCGGCCGCCTGAAGGACGCGGGGGAGTCGGCGCCCGCCCACATCAGCTTCGGCAAACTCAACAACGTCCGCGCGGCCCTGGAGATCGCCCGCAGCGCCCGGACGATCCTCGGTGCCAACGGCATCACCACCGAGTACCCGGTGCTGCGGCACGCCAACAACCTGGAGTCGGTGCTGACCTACGAGGGCACCAGTGAGATCCACACCCTGGTGCTCGGCCAGGCCATCACCGGTGAGGCCGCCTACCACTGACGGGTCCTCGCTCCGCGTCCGCGGGAAACCGGCTCGCCGCCCGGGCGGCGAGCCGGTTAGGGTCGGTGGTCACCAAGCGCCCCCTACGCAGAGAGCCCGGACATGAGCGGCACGACCACCCTCTGGCGCCCCACCGGACCGCAGGAGCTCGCCCTGGTGGAGGCCTCCGGCTGGCGGGCCTGGCCGCCCAGGCTCCCGGACCAGCCGATCTTCTACCCCGTGCTCAACGAGGACTACGCCGTCCGGATCGCCCGGGACTGGAACGTCCCGGCCTCGGGCGTCGGCTACGTCACGCGTTTCGAGGTCGACTCGGCCTTCCTCGCCCGGTACCCCGTGCAGCAGGCCGGCGGCCGGACGATCCTGGAACTCTGGGTTCCGGCGGAGGAGTTGGAGGAGTTCAACCGGCACATCGTGGGGCCGATCGAGGTGGTACGCGAGTTCCGTCCGGCGCCCTGAGGCCCCACGGCCCGCCCTTCGGCCACCGGCCCCCTCCGCCGCCTCCCAACCCCTTCCGCCCGCCTCCCGCGGCCTCCCGTCGCCGCCCGGCCGGGCCCGCCGGTTCGTACTGTCCGACCGCTTCGCACCACGTCGGGCCCGCCGGAGGACGAGCGCCACCCGGCGGATGCCGCGAGTTCACCGGCAGAACACCGGCCGGTCCGGCGGTGGCGGCAGCATGGCCGGGCCGGTGGGCGGTGCAGCGGCGCGCCGACCGGGCACACGGCTCGGCCGCACCACCGGGAGGAACCCCCTTGACCACCACGCCCCGCACCCCGCACGTCCTCGTCGTCGGCATCGACGGGGTGCGGCACGACCTGCTGTCCGAGGCGGTGATGCCGCGACTGGCCGAGGTCGCCGCGGCCGGGTTCCTCGCGCCGGTCGAGGTGGACGCGGACACGCCGACCATGTCGGGCCCCTGCTGGGCGACCGTCGTGACCGGCGTGACGGCGGCCAAGCACGGCGTCTGGGGCAACCACCTCGGGGGCAACCGGTTGGACGTCTTCCCGGACTTCGCCACCCGGCTGGCCAGGCTCGACGGGCGGCGGACCTTCGTCGCCGCGGGCTGGGAGCCGCTGCTGCTCGCCATGGCGGGCGGCCCGCTGTTCCGCGCCCCCGGACGGCTCTCCTACATCGCCCCGGCCGCCGACACCCCCGAGGCCTGGGAGGAGGTCGACGAGGAGGTCACCCGCGAGGCCGTCCACGTGCTGGCCACCGCCGACCCGGAGGCCTCCTTCGTGTACCTGGGCGCGGTGGACGAGACGGCGCACTTCCTCGGCTGCGGGGCGGAGTACCGGGCCGCGATGCGGGCGGCGGACGACCGGCTCGGGCGCCTGCTGGACGCCGTCCGGGGCCGGGCCGACCACGCGCAGGAGGCCTGGACCGTCATCGTCGTCACCGATCACGGGCACGTGGACGCCGGCGGGCACGGCGGCGACTCGCCCGAGGAGCGGACGGCGTGGGTGGCCTGCGCCGGCCCGGACATCCCGGCCGCGCCGCCGGTCGGGGTGATCCGCCACGTGGACGTGGCCGCCCAGGTGTACGCCTCGCTGGGCCGTCCGGTGGACCCGCACTGGACCCTGGACGGACGGCCGTTCCCGATCCGGCGGCAGGACGACCCCGAGGTGCGGGCCGAGGCGGCGGTCGCCGGGCTCGGCACGGCCGCGGGCTGACCAGGGACCGGCTGACCGGCCCTCGGGCCGGGCCGGGCCGGACCGAGCTCGTGCGGGGCGGCCCCGGCGCGTGCCGTCACCCGTCTGACCGGATGACAGCACCCGCCCACGGCCCGCCGGCCGCCCTTGGCGTACCTCTCAGGTCGGAGGCCGTACCCCCAGGGGTGGAGGGGGGTTCACGACCTCGTGCTGATGCCGCGTCGGGGCGGGCGGGACAGGATGGAGCACAAGGAGAACCGGCGGTACGGCAGCCGGACGAAGGGGCTGGAGCGGTCATGGGGATGCTGGGCAAGCTCGCACTGGGAGTGGCGGGCGCGGGTATGGCGGTCGCCGTCGCGACGGTGGCCTTCGGCCCCCGGATGGCGGACTGGTACGAGGGGCACCACCGCGAGCAGGCCAGCTACACCTCCGGCAGTGCCGCCAAGGCCGGCCGTCACGCGGTGCCGGCCTGGCTCCCGGACGACGCGACCGCCGTCCGCTACCTGTGGTCGCCCACCACCCACGACAGCCTGCTCCGGGCGACCGTCTCCGCCGGACGCCTGCCGGCCGGCTGCACGCCGGTCGACCGGACGGGCGGACCGGTCCGGGCCGGCGCGGCCGCCAAGGACCGGCCGGGCGCGACCAGGCTCAAGGCCCGCTGGTTCCCCGCCGAGCCGGCGGCCGGACTGGCCGGCCACTGCGGCCACTACACCGTCGTGCTGGCCGGGGATCAGCTGTTCGCCTGGCAGGACGGCGCGAGCGCACGGGCCGCCATGCGGGGGAACGCGGCAGCGGGCCGATGATCCACCTGGGGGCCCCGGGTATCGGTCGGGCGACCGGCTGAGGTAGGACGGAGCGAGCACCCGACGCCCGTGAGGAGCCCCATGCCCGGCCCGACCGCCGATACCACCGGTGTGCAGTCGACCCTCTCCCGTCCCTCCGAACCCACCGGCGTCGGCCGGACCGGCATCGTCGTGCTGGGCGGGCTGGTCGCCCTCGGCCCGCTCACCACCGACCTCTACCTGCCCGCACTCCCCGAACTCACCGCCGACCTGCACACCAGCCCGGCGGCCGCCCAGCTCACCCTGACCTTCTCGCTGCTCGGGGTCGCCGCCGGCCAGCTGCTGTTCGGACCGCTCAGCGACCGCCTCGGCCGCCGCCGTCCGCTGCTGGCGGGCCTGTTCGTCTACTCGGCCGCCACCCTGCTCTGCCTGCTGGCCGGCACGCTGCCGCTGCTGGTGGCGGGCCGGTTCCTGCAGGGCATGGCCGGCGCGGCCGGACTGGTCATCGGCCGGGCCATCGCCCGGGACCGCTACGAGGGCGTCGCGGTCGTCCGCTTCCTCGCCTCGATCGGGCTGATATCGGGCCTCGCGCCGATCCTCGCGCCGATGCTCGGCGCGCAGCTGATGCGGGTCGCCAGCTGGCGCGGCACCTTCGGCGCGCTCGGCGTCCTCGGCGTGCTGCTCACGGTCTTCGCCCTGATCTCGCTGCGCGAGACCCTGCCTCCGCAGGCCCGCCACGGGGGCGGGCTGACCGGCACCCTGCGGACCATCGGCAGGCTGCTGAAGGACCTCCGCTTCCTCGGGCTCGTTCTGACCAGCACCTTCGCCTTCGGGGCGCTGTTCGGCTACATCAGCGGCTCGTCCTTCGTCCTGCAGCAGGTCTACGGGGTCTCACCGCAGACCTATAGCCTGCTCTTCGGGCTGAACTCGCTGGCCATCGTCGGCATGACGCAGCTGAACGGGCGGCTGCTCGCCCACCGCTTCTCCGCCCGTGCGCTGATGACGGCGGGGCTCGCGACCGGCGCCGTGGCGGCGGCCGCGCTGTTGCTGCTCACCGGTGTCTGGGACCTCGGGCTGGCCGGGTTCTGCCCGGCGGTGTTCGTGATGATGGCGAGCATGGGCGTGGTGCTGCCGAATTCGGCGGCGCAGGCGCTCACCATGGTGGAGCCCGCCGCCGCCGGTTCGGCCTCCGCCCTGCTGGGTGTGGGGACGTTCCTGTGCGGTGCGCTGGTCGCGCCACTGAGCAGCGCCGGCGGCGAGCCCTCCGCCCTGGTGCTGGGGGCCGTGGTGCTGGGTTGCTCGACGCTGGCGGGCACCGCGTACCTGGTGCTCTGCCGACCCTGGCAGCGGGTGACGGTATCCGGAGTCGCGATGACAGATGGTGAAATCCGTCAGCTGTGATCGGTCGATGGTCAGTGGTCGATCGTCGGCGGTCAGTCGTTCGCCCCGCTCACCCGCCGTGACTCACACCGGGCCCGTCGGGGGCAGACGGACGCCGAAGGCCCGCAGCGTACGGGCCACCGCGTCGCCCGTCTCGCTGGGGGACCAGCCCAGCTCCGCGCGGGCCCGGCGCGCGTCCGGAGTGAGCTCGGAGCCGAGGAAGTGCAGCTCGCCGAAGGAGAGCAGCGGCGGCCGGCCGGTGACCTTGGACGTCAGCTCCCCGATGCCGGCGAGTGCCCAGGCGGCGGGGCCGGCCAGGGTCATCGGCACCCGGGCGGTCGGCACGGCCAGCTTCACCAGGCCGGCGATCTCGGGCAGCTCCAGGAACCGGTCGGAGAACAGGTAGCGCGAGCCGACCGGCGCCTGCGCGGCGCGCAGCTGGCCCGCCGCGAGGTCCTCGTTGAGGACCACGGCCATTCCCCCGGGCGGCAGCGCCGGCACCTTGTTCCGGGCCAGGTCGACCAGGAGGCGGTTGAGCGCCGTGGGGCGGGTCGGTCCGGGCCCGAACACCGCGGACGGGTGGACGAACCTGGCCGGAAGCCCGCGTCCGAGGGCGGCGGTGACCAGCCGGTCGGCCTGCTGCTTGGACCGCTCGTACGCGGTGTGCAGCGGGTGTTCGGCGATGGCCGACTCGTCGAAGGGGAGGTCGCGGGGGCGTTCGAAGACGTCCATCGTGCTGGTGTGGACGAAGGTCTCGACCTGCTCGGCGAGGGCGGCCTCGACCAGGGCGCGGGTGCCGTCGACGTTGACCCGGCCGAAGAGCGAGCGGTCCCGCAGCCACTGCTCGGGCAGCCCGGCGGTGTGGAAGACGGTGTCGCAGCCCTGGACGGCCGCACGCAGCGTGCCGCCCTCGGTCAGGTCGCCGGGCCAGACCTCGACACCGGCCGGGAGCACGGCCCTGCCCGGGTCGCGGACCAGCGCCCGGACGCGGACGCCGCGCTCGGCGAGCAGCCGGGCCAGCGGGTGGCCGACGGTTCCGGTGGCTCCGGTGACGAGTGCCTGGCGCATCTGGGTCCTCCGGCGGTTCGACGGTCGCGGGCTTCGTCCGGCCGCGTGGGAAGCCCGCGTCGATGCTGCCGATCATGCCTCATCCGGCCCCGGACACCCCGGCACCGGACACCACGGCACCGGACGAACGCCGCCGCCCGTCCAACGCCACCGAACCCCGCTCACCGAACCCGCCCGCCGATGGTCGCCCGCCGAATGCCGCCGCATACCGCTGGATACCGCCGAATGCCGGACGTCGCCGAACGCCGCCGCCGGGTGCCGCGCAGGTGATGGCCTGCGCGGCACCCGGCGACGGGTGGGGCGTCGGACGTGGACGGCGCCGTCCGAGGCATTCCGGAACCTACCGGGACCTACCGGTGGGTCCGGCGCCGTCCGATGCCGGGCAATGCCGGGCGGGGTCGGTCAGGAGGTGGAGAAGGTCAGGCGATGGAGAAGTCGTCGCCGAAGACGGTGCCCTGGCCGTACCAGCCGTGCAGGTAGACGCTCACGGTGCCGGAGGCGCCGGTGGTGAACGGGACGGTCAGCTTGGTCCAGCTGGTGGCGTTCGGCGTCCAGGTGCTGGCCGTCGCGCCGCCGCTCACGCCGATGTAGGCGTAGTTGCCCTGGACCCAGCCGGACAGCGTGTAGCTGTGGTTGGGCAGCAGGGTGACGGTCTGCGCGCACTCGCCGGTCTGGCCGGCGGTCACGGCGGCCTGCAGTGCGCGGGTGCCGCTGTGGACCGGGGTGCTGACCACGGCGCCGCCGCTCTGGCAGGTCCAGGGGGCGAGGCTGCCGGTCTCCAGGCCGCCGTTGACCAGGCCGGTCGGCGTGGTGCCGCCCGTCACGGTCAGGGTGTAGGTGGCGGTGTGGCTGCCGGAGGCGCCGGTGGCCTTGACGGTCAGCGGGTAGCTGCCGGCGGCGGTCGCGGCGGTGGTGCTGATGGACAGGGTGGCGGCCGAACCGGCGTTCACCGTGCCGGGGTTGATGGTGGCGGTGACGCCGGCGGGGGCGCCGGTGACGGTCAGGGCCAGGCTCTGGGCGGCGCCGGAGGTGACGGCGGTGGCGATGCCGGCCGTGGTGGCCGAGCCCGCGACGACCGAACCGGCGGCGGGGCTGAGCGCGACCGAGAAGTCGTTGCCCGGCTGGGTCCCGGTGACGGTCAGGGTGTAGGTGGCGGTGTGGCTGCCGGAGGCGCCGGTGGCCTTGACGGTCAGCGGGTAGCTGCCGGGGGCCGTGGCGGCGGTGGTGGTGACGGACAGGGTGGCGGCCGAACCGGCGTTCACCGTGCCGGGGTTGATGGTGGCGGTGACGCCGGCGGGGGCGCCGGTGACGGTCAGGGCCAGGCTCTG
>NZ_JBHUSG010000002.1:66586-94561 GCF_042673745.1 Kitasatospora sp. NPDC057015 | reverse complement strand
TGGGCGGCGCCGGAGGTGACGGCGGTGGCGATGCTGGCCGTGGTGGCCGAGCCCGCGACGACCGAACCGGCGGCCGGGGAGGCAGTCACCGAGAAGTCGTTGACCGGCGTGGTGGTGCCGCTGGTGTAGGGCGCGAAGATGTGGGTGAAGTCCCAGGTGCCCTGGCTGATCCCCGAGCAGTTGTCCTTGCCGGCCTGCCCGACGCAGCCGCCGTTGTCACGCTGGAGGGCCCAGAAGGAGAGCGTGTTGACGCCCTTGGAGAGCGCCCAGTTGTAGACCGTGGTGGCGTTGGCGACCGTGAAGGTCTCGGCCGGGCCGAAGTCGTCGATGCCGAGCATCTCGATGATGCCGATCGAACCCCACAGCTGCGCCGAGGTCTTGTTCGGGTAGAGCTGGGCGAGCTGGTTGTACAGACCGGTGGTGGCGGTCTGGGTGTCGGTCGCCATGTTGTGCGAGGCGTTGTCGTAGTAGTCGAACGTCATCTGGTTGACGACGTCGATCCGCGCGTTGTTGGCGATCGCGTTCTGGAGGACGTTGAGCCCGTTGTCGGCCAGCCCGCTGGTGGTGGTCGGCAGGGTGTAGGAGAACTGGATGGAGCGGCCGTTGGCCGCCGCCCAGTCCTGGACCAGCTTGATCGCCTTGTTGCGGCGGTCGATGCCGCCGCTGTTGGTCAGCGAGTTGTCCTCGATGTCGAGGTCGATCCGGCTGATGTCGTAGGTCGTGATGACCTTCTCGAAGGCGGCCGCGATCTGGTTCACGTCGGTGCAGCTGTCGGCGAGTTCGGTGCCCGTGTTGTCCGCGGTGAAGCCGCCGAAGGACGGGATGACGTCGCGGCCGTTGGCGCGGATGGTGGCGATGTCGGCGCCGAAGGTGGACTGCGCCACCGGCATCGAGGCGTCGCCGTTCCACAACGGCGTGCAGGAGCCCTTGGAGGCGGTCTGCAGGAACGCCAGGGTGAGGTTCTTGGCGCCGGACTGGGCGGCCAGCGTGGCCGGGCTCTCACCGGTCCAGGCCTCGAAGTAGGGGGCGAAGATCCGGGTGGGCAGTGGGGTCGCGGCCTCGGCGGAGGCTGTTCCCACCGTGATCAGGCCGGCTGACGCGACCAGCGTGGCACAGGTGGCCACGATGGCCTGGACGGTTTTGCGCAGGCGCATGTGTGTTCTCCAACAGACGTTTTGACGTTGACAGTTGGTGACAGTTGTCCGGTCTCGGCCGAAGCCGTGGCCGGGCGCCCGGGTCATGGAGGCACCGGGGCGGACGGCGGTGCAGGGGCACGGTCGCCGTGCGGGTCGGGGGTGGTCGGGAAACGGGCAGGGCAAGCCCCGCCGGCCGGTGGTCACACCCCCACAGTGCATCCCGGTCGGATGGACAACGCCTATAGTTGGACTAGACCACCTGTCTGTCAAGACTCCTAACAGTTCGTCATCGAAGCCTTGTGGTGCGCCCTGGGCCGATATCGGTCGCGAGACGCCCGCCCCCGCCGGCGGTGATCCGTCCCGCGAGCGACCACGGCGGACCGGGCCGTCGCCGTACGGGCGGCTGAGCTCCTCGGGTGCCGCCGCTCCCGTCGGGCGACCCCGGTGGCCCGCGCTCCGCGCGGGCGTGCGGACCTGCGGGTCCGCGGGATCCGCGGACCCGTGGGTCGGGAGCGCACCGACTCACCGTCCGGTGCCGAACGGGCGGCGCCCGCCGTCGTCTGCGGCCGTCCCGGGTGGGTGGCGAGGTGGCGCTCGCCACCCACGACGGCCGCGCCGCCCGTCCCGTCGGTCGGCAGGGACGGGGTCGGCGGGGAGAGGACCGGCGGGGAGAGGACCGACAGGGAGGGGGATCGGTCAGGAGGCGGGGCAGACGGTGCCGCGGACGGCGTCGATGATCTTCGCGGCCTGTTCGGGGCCGAAGCCCGCCGGGTGGTTCTTGGTGGTGAAGCGCTGGTTCGTCAGATCGGCCAGCTTGGCCCGGTCCTTGGGGTACCGGTAGATGTCCTGGCACTCGCTCCTGGCGCGCTCGACCGCCTTCTCCGGGTCGCCCGCGACGATGTCGGGGTCGATGGCGTCGAGGGCGCCGACGAGCTTCGCGACGAGGGCGGCGTCCGGCTTGGGCGGCAGCCCGGCGTCGGCCGGCGGTGAGGCCTTGGCGGTGGCCGGCGGTGCGGCCGGGTCCGCGGCGGTGGGATCGGCGGGTGCCGGCGCGGTGGCCGTGTCGCCGCCCGGTGCGGGGGCGCCAGCGGAGGCGGTCGGTGCGGCGGGGGCCGAGGACGCGGGGGCGGCGTTCGACGGGGCGGACGCGGCGGGGGTACCGCTGCTGGAACAGGCCGTCAGGGTGAGGGCGGCCGCTGCCGTGAGTGTGGCGGCGAGGAGGCGTGTGCGCATCGCCTTACGGTGTCATGTCCGCGCTGGGTCGTCACGGGTCGTGACGATCTCGTGATCCGGGCGTGGGCGACCGCGCCCGGGGCCGGCGGCCCCGGGAGGGGGCTCGGCCCGCCGGGGACGCCGGCGGGCCGAGCGGTGGGTCAGCCCAGTCCGTTGGACTTCAGCCAGTCCTTCGCGACCGCCGACGGGTCCTCCTTGTCGATGGCGACCCGCTTCATCAGCGCCGTCAGACCGGCGGTGTCGAGCTTCGCCGAGACCGCGTTCAGGGCGGCGGTCGCGGTCGCGTCGACGCCCGCCTTGTTCACCAGCGGGGTGACGTTCTGCGCGCCGAAGAGGTTCTTCGGGTCGGCCAGCGCCACGAGCTTCAGCTGGAGGATCTTCGGGTCGGTGGTGAACACGTTGCCGACCTGGATCGTGCCGTCCTTGATCGCGTTCGCGGTGGTCTCGCCGGTCGGCTTCCACTCCTTGAAGCCGAGCCCGTAGACGTCCTTGAACTGCGCCTCACGGCGGGACTTGAACTCCGGCGGGCCGCCGATGACGAAGTTCGCGGCCTGCGGCGCCAGGTCGCTGACGCTCTTCAGGCCGAACTTGTCGGCGGTCTCCTGGCTGACGGTCAGCGAGTCCTTGTCCTCGGCGGTGGAGGAGTCCAGGATCGCCAGCGAGGCGGGCAGCGTCTTCGCCAGCGCCGCGTTGACCTCCTCCTTCGTCGCCGCGGTGGACTTGGCGTCCAGGTAGCCCAGCAGGGCGCCGTTGTACTCGGGCAGGACGGTCAGGCTGCCGTTCTGGATCTGCCCGTACAGCACCTCGCGGCTGCCGATGTTGAACTTCTCCTCGACCTTGACGCCCTTGGCCTTGAGCGCCTGCGAGTAGATGGAGCCGAGCAGCACGTTCTCGGGGAAGTTCGCCGAGCCGACCACCACGGTCCCGCCGGAACCGGCGGCCGAGCTCGGCGCCGCCGCGCCGGCCGAGGACGGCGAGGCGAGCGGGTCGCCGCCGGAGGAGCCGCAGGCGGCCGCGCCGAGCGCGAGGGCGGTGAGCGTGGCGGCGGCGAGGAGGCGGCGGGGCGCTCTGGCACGTGAGGTGATCGACATCGGGGGGAAGCCTTTCGGAAGGGATGGCGAGGACCGTCGGCAAGGCCGACGGGAGGTCAGTTTTTCGGTCGCTGCGCCCGGATGCCCGGTGGCAGTGCGTAGCGGGCGAGCAGGGCGAAGAACAGCTGGGCGGCGACCGCGAGCAGCACCACCAGCAGCGCGCCGCCGACGGTCACCGCGTAGTCGCGGGTGGCCAGGCCGTCGATGACGTACCGGCCGAGGCCGCCGAGGCCCACGTACGCGGCCACCGTGGCGGTCGCGATGACCTGGACGGTGGCGGTCCGCAGCCCCGCGATCAGGGCCGGCAGCGCCGACGGCAGGCAGACCCCGAGCAGTACCTGGCGATGGGTCATGCCGACCCCGCGGGCCGCGTCCCGCACGTCGGGGTCGGTGCTGCGCACGCCCTCGACGGCGGCCACCAGCAGCGGCGGCGCGGCGAGGGCGACGAGCGGCAGGAGCACGGCGGTGTCGCCGACGCCGGCGAGCAGCACCGCCAGGGTCACCAGCCCGAGGGTGGGCAGCGCGCGGGTGGCGCCGGACACCGCGGTCACCACGGTGACGCCGCGGCCGGTGTAGCCGATCAGCAGGCCGAGCGGGACGGCGAGCAGCGAGGCGTAGAGCAGGGCCTCGGCCGAGAGGGCGAGGTGCTCGGCGATCCGGTTCAGGATGGCGTCCGGGCCGCTGCGGCGGTCCGGCGATCCGAAGAAGTCACCGAGCCAGGAGAGCCAGTTCACGAGGTCACCGCCTTCTCGCGGACGGCCCAGGGCGCCAGTACCCGACGGGCCGTCACCAGGACGAGGTCGGTGGCCAGTGCCAGGGCCGCGGTCAGCACGATCCCGGCGACGATGGGGGTCGGGAAGGTGCGCTGGAACCCGTCGATGAACAGGTACCCGAGCCCGCCGCGGCCCACCAGCGCGCCGACGCTGGCCAGCGAGATGCTGGAGACCGCCGCGACCCGCAGCCCCGCCACCAGGTACGGCACGCTGGCGGGCAGTTCGACGGCGGCGAGCCGGTGCCAGGGCCCGTAGCCCATCGCGGTCGCGGCCTGCCGGACGGGATCCGGTACCGCGCGCAGCCCGTCCACCGTGGTCGGCAGCAGGACGGCGACGGCGTAGAAGGTGAGCGGGATCATGACGGTGGCCCGGGTGGCCAGCCCGGTGTACGGGATCAGCACCACGAACACCGCCAGCGAGGGCAGCGCGTAGACGATGTTGAAGACGGCGGCCAGCGGCTGGTACAGCCGGGGGTACCGGGCGCAGGCGAGGCCGAGCGGCAGCGCGAGCAGCAGGCCGATCAGGACGGGCACCAGGGCGATCACGGCGTGGTCGGCCAGCAGACCGCCCAGGTAGCCCAGGTGATCGCCGATCCAGTACCAGCGGACCAGGGGTTCACCGTCCACCGGGCGCTCCGTCCGGGGTGGCGCTCGGTCCGGAGTCCGGAGCCGGAGCCGGGGCCGGGGCGCTCGCCGGGCCGCCGGTGGGTGCCGTTGCACCCGGCAGGCCGGCGGAGAGGGCCGCCAGGACGGCCTCCCGGGTCGCGGTCCCGGTGGCGCGGCCCTCGGCGTCCAGGGCGACGGCCACGCCGACGGGGGACAGTACGGCGGCGTCCAGGGCCGCGCGCAGGGTGTCCGTGGCGGGCCGGTACCCGGCGGCGGGCAGCAGGGCGGCGTCCGCGGCGCGGTCGATCCAGCCGATCGGGCGGCGGGTGTCGTCCAGCGTCAACTCCCAGCTGCCGTAGCGCAGTCCGTCGGCCAGCGGGCGGGTGGTGACGGTCGAGGCCGGGCGCAGGCCGAGCCCGCGCAGGCCGCGGTCACGGCCGAGGAAGGCTGCCACGCCCTCGTCGACGGGGGCGGTCAGCAGGGTGTGCGGGTCGGCGAGTTGGGCGACCTGCCCGTGCTCGCGCAGCACCACGACCTGGTCGCCGAGCTTGACGGCCTCCTCGATGTCGTGCGTGACGAAGAGCACGGTCTTGTTCAACTCGGACTGCAGGCGCAGTAGTTCGTCCTGGAGGACGGCGCGGACCACCGGGTCGACCGCGCTGAACGGTTCGTCCATCAGCAGGACCGGCGGGTCGGCGGCCAGTGCCCTTGCCACGCCCACGCGTTGCTGCTGCCCGCCGGAGAGCTGGAAGGGGTAGCGCCTGGCGGTCTCCGGTGCGAGCCCGACCAGTTCGAGGAGTTCGGCGGCCCGGGCGCGGGCCTTCTTGCGGTCCCAGCCCAGCAGGTAGGGCACGGTGGCGATGTTGTCGATCACCCGGCGGTGCGGGAAGAGCCCGGCCTGCTGGATGACGTAGCCGATCCCGCGGCGCAGCTTGGCCGCGTCCAGTTCGGCGACGTCCGTGCCGTCCAGCAGCACCCGCCCCGAGGTCGGCTCGACCATCCGGTTGACCATCCGCAGGAGGGTGGTCTTGCCGCAGCCGGACGGTCCGACCAGCACGGTTATCCGTCCGGTCGGTACGTCGAGGTCGAGGCCCCGGACGGCGATGGTGCCGTCCGGGTGGCGCTTGCCGGCGCCGTCGAATCTGATCACTGAGCTTCCTAGCTGTCGCGCCGCGGCGCTGGTCTGAACTGCTCGGGCAAACGTTCGATCGTGCTCCGCCCGCGTGGCTGCCCAGGTGCGGACCGTCGGAAACCTTGATCAGGCTACGATCTCGATCATCTGATGTCCTGGATTTGCCGCGGACCGGCCCCTTCGCCGCCCGCCAGGCACTGTTGATCGCCCCCGGTCCTCCCCCGACCTCCCCCGATGAACCACTCCCCGCCCACCCCCCCCGGGTGAAACCCTGGCACCCGCCTCGTCTACCCCGTCGGGCCGGTCGTCACTCCCCGCAGGCCGGTGCCACTCCCCGCGGCCCGGCCGCGGTCAGCCGCCCGACCGGGTCGGCAGGCCGGCCGCGGCCCAGCCGACGAAGCCGCCGTCCAGGTCGGTGGCCCGGTGCAGGCCCAGTTCGCGCAGCGAGGCGGCGGCCAGGCTGGAGGCGTACCCCTCGGAGCAGACCACCACGATCTCCAGGTCGTACCCGGTGGCCTCCGGGATGCGGTGGCTGCCGGTGGGGTCGAGCCGCCACTCCAGCACGTTGCGCTCGATGATCAGGGAGTCGGGGATCTCGCCCTCGGCGGCGCGCTGCGCGGCCGGCCGGATGTCGACCAGCAGGGCGCCCTGCTGCTGCGCGTCGTAGGCCTCGCGGGCCCGGGGTCGGTGCACGCCTTCGCGGGAGCGCTCCACCAGGTCGTCGATCGTGGTCACCACTGCTCGGGTCCTTCCTTGGAGGTGCGGACGAGGCCGCCGGCCCGCAGTTCGTAGTGCGACATCTCACTCAGCGGCGGTGAGTAGGCGTGCAGGGTGACGGCCGGGCCGGAGGCGGTGTTGCGCACGTCGTGGACGTAGTCGGGGCCGAAGGCGCGGTCGGTGCCGGCCGGCAGTCGCCTGATCTTCAGGCCCTGGTCGGCGCTGGGGAGGGAGAGCTCCTCCAGCTCACCCAGTGCGACGGTGAAGGCGCCGCGCGAGCCGCCGTGGTCGTGGAAGCCGGTGGACTGTCCGGGCAGCCAGCTGATCAGCCAGACCTCGTGGTCCTCGGAGCTCTCCAGGCGTTCGTACCAGCGGTCGTCGGTGGCCAGCCGGACCTTGTGGATCCACTGCTCGGGCTGTTCGGCGAGTTCGCGGACGATCTCGCGCAGGGCGTTGGGGGAGAGAGGCGCGCGGGCGCGGTCGTGCGCCAGGTCCAGGCTCATGCGGTCGTCCTCGGGGAGGCGGCGGATGGCGGCGCGACCCGTGGATCGGGTGCGCCGGGCGGAGGTGAGCAGTGCTGCGGGAGTTGCTGCCGAACCGCGTGCGGGAGCCGGTTCAGGAGTGCGCGGTGCGGGCCCTGGAGATCGTCACAGGGCGGGGACCGGCCGGGAGTCGAAGGTCAACAGGCACACATGGAGCTCGCCTGGCGTCGCAGATCGACGTGCAGGCGGCAGACCAGAGTGGTGCCGGATTCCATGCGCCGATAGTTCCTGAGGAGACGTCCGCACGTCAAGCCGGGTCCGCGATCCGGTCCACGGCGTGTCGCCCCGTGGTCGAAGGCCGCCCCGCCGACTGCCCGGACGGGCCCTGGGCCGTTCGGAGCAGCGCCGGGGCCGCCCGGCTCGCCCGTACGGCCCGCCGGGGTCGCCCGTTCGGCCCTGCCGCGGTACCGCCGGCGGGCGGGCGGCGGCCGGGCGACGGGTGCGGCGGGAGGGTCGGATGAGTACCGGCCGCATCGGCGGGGTACATCACCGTTTCATCCGATACGGGAGTTCCTGCGTGTCCGGTTAACAAGACCGTCCCTGCCGCGTTACGTCCGACGTATTGTCAGGGCCCGGAGGCCGGGCCTACGGTCTACGCACGTAGATTCACCCCGCCGACCCTCGAACCGAAGGCCTGTTCCCCCGACGGGCCACGGAGCTGCGGAGGTACCCATGTCTCGAATCGTCCGTGCGGCCCTCGTCCAGACGAAGTGGACGGGCGAGCAGGAGTCCATGATCGACCTGCACGAGCGGTACGCCCGGGAGGCCGCCGCCCAGGGCGCCCAGGTCATCGGGTTCCAGGAGGTGTTCAACGCGCCGTACTTCTGCCAGGTCCAGGAGCCCGAGCACTACCGCTGGGCCGAGGCCGTGCCCGAGGGCCCCACCGTGGTGCGGATGCAGGCGCTCGCCCGGGAGCTGAACCTCGTCATGGTCGTCCCGGTCTACGAGGAGGAGCAGCCCGGGGTCTACTACAACACCGCGGCCGTGATCGACGCCGACGGCAGCTACCTCGGCAAGTACCGCAAGCACCACATCCCGCAGGTCAAGGGCTTCTGGGAGAAGTACTACTTCAAGCCCGGGAACCTCGGCTGGCCGGTCTTCGAGACCGCCGTCGGCAAGGTCGGCGTCTACATCTGTTACGACCGGCACTTCCCCGAGGGCTGGCGCGCGCTCGGCCTGGCCGGCGCCGAGATCGTCTACAACCCCTCCGCCACCAGCCGCGGACTCTCCGCCTACCTCTGGCAGCTGGAGCAGCCGGCCGCCGCCGTCGCCAACGAGTACTTCGTCGCCGCGATCAACCGGGTCGGCGTCGAGGAGTACGGCGACAACGACTTCTACGGCACCTCGTACTTCGTCGACCCGCGCGGCCAGTTCGTCGGCGAGCCGGCCTCCGACAAGGAGGAGGAGCTGATCGTCCGCGACCTCGACCTCGGCCAGATCGAGGAGGTCCGCCAGCAGTGGGCCTTCTACCGGGACCGCCGCCCCGACGCCTACGGACCGCTGAGCGAGGCGTGAGGGGAGGGGACACACCATGACCCGCACAGTCGTCCGGGGCGGCCTGGTCGTCACCGCCGCCGAGGAACTGCACGCCGACGTCCTCATCGAGGACGGCCGGATCGCCGCACTGGCCGCCACCGGCAGCACTACCGCCGAGGCCTGGACCGGCACCGTCATCGACGCCGCCGGGCACTACGTCATCCCCGGCGGGGTGGACGTGCACACCCACATGGAGCTGCCGTTCGGCGGCACCGCCGCCTCCGACACCTTCGAGACCGGCACCCGGGCCGCCGCCTGGGGCGGCACCACCACCATCGTCGACTTCGCCGTCCAGCCGGTCGGCGGCTCGCTGCGCGAGGGGCTGGACGCCTGGCACGCCAAGGCCGAGGGCAACTGCGCCGTCGACTACGGCTTCCACACCATCGTCTCGGACGTCAACGAGTCGGTGCTCAAGGAGATGGACAGCCTCGTCGACTCCGGCGAGTCCACCTCCTTCAAGCTGTTCATGGCCTACCCGGGCGTCTTCTACAGCGACGACGGCCGGATCCTGCGCGCCATGCAGCGCGGCGCCGTCAACGGCGGGCTGATCATGATGCACGCCGAGAACGGCATCGCCATCGACGTCCTGGTCGAACAGGCGCTGGCCGCCGGGAAGACCGACCCGCGCTACCACGGCGAGGTGCGGCGCGAACTGCTGGAGGCCGAGGCCACCCACCGCGCCATCAAGCTCGCCCAGGTGGCCGGCAGCCCGCTCTACGTCGTGCACGTCTCGGCCGCCTCCGCGCTCGCCGAGCTGGCCCGGGCCCGGGACGAGGGGCACAACGTCTTCGGCGAGACCTGCCCGCAGTACCTCTTCCTCTCCACCGACAACCTGGCGGAGCCGGGCTTCGAGGGCGCCAAGTACGTCTGCAGCACGCCGCTGCGCCCGCGGGAGCACCAGGACGCGCTCTGGCGCGGTCTGCGGACCAACGACCTCCAGGTGGTCTCCACCGACCACTGCCCGTTCTGCTTCGCCGGGCAGAAGGAGCTCGGCCGGGGCGACTTCTCCAAGATCCCCAACGGCCTGCCCGGCGTGGAGAACCGGATGGACCTGCTGCACCAGGCCGTGGTCGACGGCCGGATCAGCCGCCGCCGCTGGATCGAGATCGCCTGCGCCACCCCGGCCCGGATGTTCGGCCTCTACCCGCGCAAGGGCACCGTCGCGCCCGGCGCCGACGCCGACCTGGTGATCTACGACCCGGCCGCGGTGCAGACCGTCTCCGCCGCCACCCACCACATGAACGTCGACTACTCGGCGTACGAGGGCCGCCGCCTCACCGGCCGGGCCCGGACCGTCCTGTCGCGCGGCACCGTCGTCGTGGACGACGGCCGCTGGCTCGGCCGGGCCGGCCACGGCGCCTTCCTGCGCCGCGACACCTGTCAGTACCTCACCTGACCGAACCACACCACCGCCCCGGGGCCGGTGGGCCGGCCCCGGGCGGACTCCCGTACCGCGCACCCGCCGCACCCCCCAGGATTGGTGGACCCTCATGGACATCGGGCTCGTCCTGCAGACCGACCCGCCCGCCCGCCTGCTGATCGAGCGCATGGTCCGCGCCGAACAGGCCGGCTTCAGCCACGGCTGGACCTTCGACTCCGTCGTGCTGTGGCAGGAACCCTTCGTCATCCACAGCCGGATCCTCGCCGCCACCGAACGGCTGCGCGTCGGCACCATGGTCACCAACCCCTCGACCCGGACCTGGGAGGTGACCGCCTCCACCTTCGCCACGCTCAACGACATGTACGGCAACCGCACCGTCTGCGGCATCGGCCGCGGCGACTCCGCGATGCGGGTGGCCGGCCGCAAACCCGCCACCCTGGCCCGGCTCTCCGAGGCCATGCACGCCATCAAGGAGCTCGCCGAGGGGCGCACCGTCGAGGTGGACGGCACCGAGATGCACCTGCCGTGGGTCACCGACGGCGAACTGCCGGTCTGGATGGGCGCGTACGGGCCCAAGGCCCTCGCCCTCACCGGGCGGCAGGCCGACGGGTTCATCCTGCAACTCGCCGACCCCTACCTCACCGAGTACATGATCAAGGCCGTCCGGACGGCCGCCGCCGACGCCGGCCGCGACCCCGCCGACCTCACCATCTGCGTGGCCGCGCCCGCGTACGTCACGGCCGACGACTCACCCGAGGCGTTCGCCCACGCCCGCGAGCAGTGCCGCTGGTTCGGCGGCATGGTGGGAAACCACGTGGCCGACCTGGTCGACCACTACGGCGAGCACTCCGACCTGGTGCCCGAGGCGCTCACCGCGTACATCAAGGACCGGCACGGCTACGACTACAGCCACCACGGCCGGGCCGGGAACCCCGACACCGCCTTCGTGCCGGACGAGATCGTCGACCGCTTCTGCCTGATCGGCACCCCCGCCGCCCAGATCGAGAAGCTGGAACGCCTGCGGGCCCTGGGCGTCGACCAGTTCGCGCTCTACGCGATGCACGACGCGGTCGAGCAGACCATCGACGCGTACGGCAGCGACGTGATCCCGCACCTGTGACCGGCCCCGCCGTCGGACTCCCGTGACCGGCCCCGCGGCCGAACTCCCATGACCGAACTGCCGCCGGCCCCATGGCCCGTCCGGCGGCAGGACGCGTCCCCAGCACGCCGAGCGCGGCCGCGATGGCGGCCGCGCTCGGGCTCGCACCCGCACCGAACCCCCACACCCGAGACAGGTGGTGCCCGTGACCGAGATAGCGGCCGGCAGGCCCGGCGGCGATCCCTCCCCGAGCCCGGCCGGCAGGCCGGCCACCGGCCAACTCCTCCACCCGGACGGCCGGATCGAACTCGACACCGCCGTGGCGCCCGCGCCCGACGGCTTCACCAACGACGACCTGCTGCCCGTGCCCGTCGCCGGGCGCACCTGGACCACCTACAACTTCCTGGCGCTCTGGGTCGGCATGGCCCACAACATCCCGTCCTGGACGCTGGCTTCGGGCCTGGTCGCGCTCGGCATGGACTGGAAACAGGCCGTCCTGACGATCGCGCTGGCGAACCTCGTCGTGCTGGTGCCGATGCTGCTCACCGGCCATGCGGGCACGAAGTACGGGATCCCCTTCCCGGTGTTCGCCCGCGCGTCCTTCGGGCTGCGCGGCGCCAACCTGCCGGCGCTGATCCGGGCCGCCGTCGCCTGCGCCTGGTTCGGCATCCAGACCTGGATCGGCGGCGAGGGCATCTTCCTGCTCGCCGGCAAGCTCATCGGCGACGACTGGCTCACCGCCGCGCACGTCGGCGGCCATCCGTGGACGCAGTGGCTGTCGTTCCTGATCTTCTGGGCCGTCGAGATGGCCGTCATCGCCCGCGGCATGGAGACGCTGCGCCGGTTCGAGAACTGGGCCGCGCCGTTCGTCATCGTCGGCGCTCTCGCACTGCTGGTGTGGATCTCGGTCAAGGCGGGCGGCTTCGGGCCGCTGCTGGACCAGCCCTCCAGGCTCGGCTGGGACGGCGACTTCTGGAAGGTCTTCTTCCCCGCCCTGATGGGCATGATCGGCTTCTGGTCGACGCTGTCGCTGAACATCCCCGACTTCACCCGCTTCGGCGGCTCCCAGAAGGCCCAGATCCGCGGCCAGGCCCTCGGCCTGCCCACCACCATGACCCTCTTCGCCCTGCTCTCGGTGCTCGTCACCTCCGGCTCGCAGGCCGTCTACGGCGAGCCGATCTGGGACCCGATCGCGCTCGCCGCCAAGATGGACAACACCGCCGGCATCCTCTTCGCCCTGTTCACCGTCCTGGTCGCCACCCTGTCGGTGAACATCGCCGCCAACGTGGTGAGCCCGGCCTACGACCTGGCCAACCTGCTGCCGAAGTGGGTCGACTTCCGTACCGGAGCGCTGATCACGGGCGTGGTCGGGATCGTCATCATGCCGTGGAAGCTGATCTCCGACCCGCACGTCTACATCTTCACCTGGCTCGGCGTCGTCGGCGGCCTGCTGGGCACCGTGGCCGGCATCCTCATCGCCGACTACTGGATCCTGCGCCGGACTTCGCTGGACCTCGCCGACCTCTACCGCCCGCACGGCGCCTACTGGTACGCGGGCGGCTGGAACTGGCGCGCCGTCACCGCCCTCGTCGTCGGCGGCCTGCTCGCCGTCGGCGGCTCCTACGGCGGCCCCTTCCCCGCCGACGGCCTGATCCCCATCCTCAAGCCGCTCGCCGACTACGGCTGGGCGGTGGGCGTCACCTCCTCCCTCGCCCTGTACCTCGTCCTCGGCGCGGGCACCCGCCGCGGCAGGGCATGAATCGGGGGCGGGGCCGCCGGTGGTCCGTCGGCCCCGCCCCCGGGTAAGTGCGGCGGCGACGGCGAGGTCCGGTCCGGGTCCACCCCCGGTCCGCTCGCTGCCGGCCCGCCGGCGCCGCACCGCCGCCGCACGCTTCGGGGAGGCGGACTACTGCGCCGGCCCGGCGGTACCGGCCCGCGCATGACGGTTGGCGGGGCGGGGGAGGCCGAGCAGTCCGCGCAGGCTGTCGGCCTCGTAGGCGGTGCGGAACGCCCCGCGCCGCTGGAGCTCCGGCACCAGGCCGCGGGTGATGGCGGTGAGGTCGTGCGGCAGCCCGCCCGGACGCAGCCGGAAGCCGTCCAGGCCGACCTCCCGCCACTCCAGCAGCAGGTCGGCCAACTCGCCCGGGGTGCCGGTGAAGACCGCCGCGTCCGAGCCGAACACGCTGTCGTCCAGCTCGTCCAAGCGGCGCTTGCGCCCGGCGGCCCGGCCCGGTTCGGCGTCCAGGAAGACCACCAGGTCGGCGAAGACCGCGATCCGGTCGTCGGCGGGCCGGTCGGACCGCTGTCGCGCCTGCCCGAACTCGCCGAGCCTGGTCACGGCGTCCGCGCGGGACTGCGGCGTGACGAACACGACGTCGGCCCCGTCGGCGGCCAGCTCGTACGGCGTGCTCGCGTGCGCGAGGACGGCCACCACCGGCCGGCCCTGCGGCGGGCGGGGTGTGATCGACGGGCCCCGGATGCTGAAGTGCCGCCCCTCGAAGTCGACGTGGTGCACCTTGGCGCGGTCGATGAACCGGCCCGTCGGGGCGTCCCGGATCTCCGCGTCGTCCTCCCAGCTGTCCCAGAGCAGGCGGACCACCTCCACCACCTCCCCCGCCTCGTCGAACAGTTCGCGCAGCCGGGCGGCGATCAGCTCCGAGTCGAGGACGTCCTCGTCGGTCAGCTGCGGGGTGGTGCGCCGGCCGAAGTGGGCCGCGTCGGCGGCGCGTGAGGTGATCTGCGGACGCCAGCCCGCCCGGCCCCGGCTCGCGTGGTCCAGCGAGGCGATGCCGGCGGCCAGGTGGAACGGCTCGGTGTGGGTGACGTTGGTGGTCGGGACCAGCCCGATGTGCGAGGTCAGCGGGGCCAGCGCGGCGGCCAGCAGGACGGCGTCCAGTCGGCCCCTGACGTGGTCGGTCCGGTCGTCCGGCAGGTGGAAGGCGGAGGTCTGCAGGCCCAGGGCGTCCTCGAAGGTGACGAAGTCGAGCAGGCCGCGTTCGGCCTCGGTGACCAGGTCGGCCCAGTACCGGGCGGTCAGGATCTCGGCGGGCCGGGCCCCCGGCTCCCGCCAGGCCGCGGGGTGCCAGCCGGTGCCGTCCAGCGCGACCGCGAGGTGGAGCCGCGTCACGATGCCTCCCTCTCGGTGCGTCCGGTCACGCCGTCACGGCCGGCCGCCGCGCCGCGGTGCGGTCGCAGACCGAGGTGGTCGCGGAGCGTGCCGCCGGTGTACTCGGTGCGGTGGACGCCCATCTCCTGGAGCAGCGGGACGACCTTGTCGACCAGGTCGTCCAGCCCGTCGGGCACCAGGTGCGGGGCGAAGATGAAGCCGTCGGCGGCGTCGCTCTGCACGAACTCGTTCATGGCGTCGGCCACTTGGCGCGGAGTCCCGACGAAGGTCGGCCGCGCGGAGACCTCGGTGACCAGGCCGCGGATGCTGAGCCCGCCGGCCTCCGCGATCCTCCGCCAGCGGCGGACGGTCTCCTCGCGCCCCTTGCGGAACTGCGAGTGCCCCTCGGTGACGCCGTCGGGCAGCGGGTCGATGTCCGGCAGCGGCCCGTCCGGGTCGTACCCCGAGAGGTCCCGGCCCCAGGCCGCCTCCAGCAGCATCAGCGCCGTCTGCGGGCCGACCTGGGCGCGGGCGATCTCGGCGGCGCGCTCGGCGGCCTCGGCGGCGGTGTCGCCCAGGACGTAGGAGACCGAGGGGATGATCTTCAAGTCCCCGGGGGCGCGACCGTACGCGGCGAGCCGCCGCTTGACGTCCCGGTAGAAGGCCCGGCCGCCGGCCGGGTCGCCGTGCCGGCTGAAGATGACGTCGGCGTCGGAGGCCGCGAACTCGCGGCCCTCGGGGGAGTCCCCGGCCTGGATGATCACCGGGTGGCCCTGCGGTCCGGGAGGCGTGCTGAACCGCCCGGCTATGTCGAAGTGCCGGCCCCGGTGCTCGAACCCGCCCGCCCCGGCACCGATGAACTCGCCGGAGGCCGCGTCCGTCCGGAAGTCGCCAGGCCGCCAGCTGTCCCAGAGCACCCGCGCCGCCTGCAGGAACTCGGCGGCCCGGGTGTAGCGGTCGGCCTCGTCGAGGAAGCCGCCGCGCCGGAAGTTCTCACCGGTGAAGGCGTCGTGGCTGGTCACCACGTTCCAGGCGGCCCGGCCCCCGCTCAGGTGGTCCAGGGTGGCCAGCCGCCGGGCCACCTCGTAGGGCTCGTTGAAGGTGGAGTTGACCGTCGCGGCCAGGCCGAGATGGGTGGTGACGGCGGAGAGCGCGCTCAGCACGGTGAGCGACTCGGGCCGGCCCACCACGTCGAGGTCGTGCACCTGCCCCTTGTGCTCGCGCAGCCGCAGGCCCTCGGAGAGGAAGAAGAAGTCGAACCTGCCGCGCTCGGCGGTACGGGCGAGCCGGGCGAACGAGTCGAAGGCGATCTGGCTGCCCGCGCGGGGGTCCGACCAGACCACGGTGTGCTGGACGCTGGGGAGTTGAGCGGCGAGATGGATCTGTTTCACGGGCACGGGAGTCTGTTTCACGGGCACGGCAGGCGGTCTCCTCGGGCAGCGGTCGGTGGACATCCGGTACGGGTCGGCGGCGGTCCGCTCGGAACGGCCCGGGGCCGCCTGCGCCGCCGCGCGGCGGTGGTCCGGGTGAGCGGGATCGACGTGGGTGGGGCGCCGATCGCCTGGATCGTCGCCGACTCGCCGCGCACCGGGTGCTCATGGCGGCCATGGTTGAACCCTCACACCTGTGTGAAGGTCAATCGGGTCGGATGTGAGGCCGGTCACAGCCCGAGGCCGGTCACAGCCCGAGGCCGGTCACAGCCCGAGGTCGGTCGCCGGCCGACCGTCTCCACGCGCCCACCCGAGGGCCACCGGCTGACGGCCGGTCGCGGGAGGCCGGCCACCGGCCCGGTTATTCGATGGATCCCCTCCGCGCGGACTCCTACAGTGACCGGGGCCCGCCCCCCGTCGTCCGGAGCCCGTCATGCGCGCGCAGTACCCCCGTACACCCCATCTGCCCTGGTCGCCGGGCGCGTCCTCGGACGACGTACGGGCCGGCGACCTCTCCGGCCTGCGCGGCCGGGAGGTGGTGGTCACCGAGAAGCTCGACGGGGAGAACACCACCCTGTACGCCGACGGCCTGCACGCGCGGTCCCTCGACTCCGGCCACCACCCCTCGCGGACCTGGGTCAAGGCCCTGCAGGGCCGGATCGGCCCGCGGATCGGCCCGGGCCGGCGGATCTGCGGGGAGAACATGTTCGCCCGCCACTCCATCCCCTACCGCGACCTGGAGAGCTGGTTCTACGGGTTCTCGGTCTGGGACGGCGGGCAGTGCCTCGACTGGGACACCACCGTCCGCCTCCTTCGCGCCCTGGGCGTACCGGCCCCGCCGGTCCTGTGGCGCGGCACCTTCGACGAACGGGCCCTGCGCGCCCTGCGCCCGGACCCGGCACGACAGGAGGGCTACGTCGTCCGGACGGTCGAGGGCTTCGACCGGGCGGAGTTCGCCCGGCGGGTCGCCAAGTGGGTGCGCCCCGGCCACGTACAGACCGACACGCACTGGATGCACGCCGCCGTGGTGGAGAACGGCCTCGGCCCGACCGCCCCGCTCTGGGCGGTGCGCTCCGGCGCCACCGCCGACACCCCGGGCCTGCTCACCGCGCTCGGCCTGACCGCCCACGACCCCGCACCCGCCGAGCCGGCCGTGGCCGACGCCTGCGCCCGGCTGGACGTGCTGGAGCGCTCGGGCGACGCCCGCCTCGCCGGCGTCCTCGCCGCCCTGCTGCACGACACCCACCGGGCCTCCCTGGCACCCCGGTTGGCTGCCCCGCTCGGGATGCCGCTGGCCCGCCGGGTCGCCGACCTGGTCGGACTCCACCCCGTGCTGCACCGCCCCTACCCGGAGGACGAGCGGCCCGGCGGCCTGGCCCGGCTCGCGCTCGCCGCCGACCTGGGCGTCCTGCACGCGGTCGCCGCCGCCGCCCTGGCCGGGCGTACGGACGCCGAGGCCGACGAGGCGGGCCGGCAGACCGCGTGGTCCGCGCTGCACGCCGAGGACGCCGGACTGGCCGGCGAGGCTCCGCTGGAGCCGCTGCGCACCGGCCTGCGCGAGGCCCTCGCCGACCTCGCCCCCGAGGCGGCCGACCGCTGCTGGGCGCAGGCCCGCGAGACCCACGCCCACGGGCGGACCGGCACGGTGGAGGAGGCGGTGGCGGCGAGCTGGCGCTGGCGCGACGGCGCGTTCCCCCGCCTGGTGCACCTGACCGGCCCCGCGGGCAGCGGCAAGAGCGGGTTCGCCGCCCGCCTGGCCGGCGTCGACACCCGGATCTCCCTCGACGACCTCCGCAGCGCCCGCGGCTCCCGGGCGGACCAGCGGGCCAACGGCGACGTCCTGCGCGAGGGCCTGGACCGGCTCGACGCCGCGCTGACCCCCGGCCGGACGGTGGTCTGGGACGCCACCTCCCTCAACCAGCACCAGCGCTCCCTGGTGCACCGGGTCGCCCACCGCCGCGGCGCCCTGCTCACGCACGCGGTCATGGTGGTCGGCGCGGAGGAACTGACCCGCCGCAACGCCGTCCGGCCGCACCCCGTGCCGGCCGAGGTGCTCACCGGACAGCTCCACCGCTACAGCCCGCCCTACCCCGGCCAGGCGCACCGCACCTGGTACGTCGGCGCCGGCGGCACCGTCGAGGACGTCGACGGCGTCCTGCGGGCCGGGGAGGTCTGATGCGCACCAGCGAGCAGCTCTACCACCAGGTGTGCTGGGACGCCCGGTTCGACCCCGCCCGGTTCGTGCTCGGCGTCAGCCGGCGCGACGCCGCGCCGAAGCGGGTGCCACTGCCCGCCTTCGTGCCCGGCGGCGACATCCCCTGGCACCGGGTCCTGTTCGTCGAGGCGGACGGCGAGACGGTCTGGGACCGCGCCACCGGCCTGGACGTCCTCGACGGCACCACCGCCGGCCGGGCCGGGCGCCCGCGCCGCCTGCGGGCACCGTTCTTCCTCACCCGGACACCGCAGGTCTGGGACGACGCCCGCGGCTGGCACCCCCCGGACGGCGCCGCTCCGCCCGTCCCGCCGCCCGTCCCGCCCGGCCGGGCCGGGCTGCGCCTGCTCAGTTGGAACACCCTCTGGGACCGCTACGACGCCGACCGGATCGACACCGCCCGCCGCCGCCCGCTGCTGCTCGCGGCCCTGGAGGCGGCGGACGCCGACGTGATCGCCCTCCAGGAGGTCGAGGCGCCCTTGCTCGCCCGGCTGGCCGAGGCCCGCTGGGTCCGGGCCGGCTACACCCTGGGCACCGATCCGGCCGCCGGAGACGTCGAGGACAGCGGCCTGCTGCTGCTCAGCCGACTCCCCGTCCTGGAGGCCGGCTTCCACCGGCTCGGCCCGCACAAGGCCGTCGCCGCCGTCACCGTCCAGACGGCCACCGGCCCGCTGGTGGTGGCCGCCACCCACCTGACCAGCGACCACACCGAGAACGGCCCGGCCCGGCGGCGGACCGAACTGGCCCGGCTCGCCGAGGGGCTGGCCCAGGTGGAGGGCGACCTGGCCCTGCTGGGCGACTTCAACGACGGCTCCGACGGCCCGGACGGCCCCGCCGCCGTGCTCGGACTGCGCGACGCCTGGACGGACGTCCACGGACCCGACGACCGGACCCCCACCTTCGATCCGGCCGCCAACCCGCTCGCCGCGGTCTCCTCGCTGTCCGGCCGGGCCTCCCGACTGGACCGGATCCTGCTGCGCACGGGCCGGCCGCAGCCGGTCGCGGCGGCCCTGCGCGGCAACTCGCCCACGCCGGACGGGCTCTACGCCTCCGACCACTACGGCGTCGAGGTGGACCTCGACCTGGCCCCCGCCGGGGAGTCCCGCGCCGAGGGCGTCCGGGGCGAGACGCTCGACCTCCCGCCGACCGCCCACACCGCGGTGGCCTGGCTCCCGCCGGCGGACCTGTGGCCGGCGCTCCAGGAGATCCGCCAGGCCCACGACCCGCAGATCGACCGGTGGCCGCCGCACGTCAACCTGCTCTTCGGGTTCGTACCGGAGTCCGCCTTCGAGCGCGCCGCGCCGCTGCTCACCGCCGCCCTGGCCGACATCCCGCCGTTCACCGCCGTCCTGGACGGGATCCGCAGCTTCCCGCACCGCGAGGACGGCACGGTCTGGCTCGACCCGGCCGCCGCCGGCGCCGCGCCCTGGGCGGAGCTGCGGCGGGCCCTGGAACGCCGGTTCCCGAGCTGCGGGGGCCGCGCGGCCGGCTTCACCCCGCACCTGACCCTGGGCCGGGCCCGTGATGCCGAGGCGCTCGCCGCCCGCTGCGCGGCCCGGCTCGGCGCCGCGCCGGCCCCGGTCGGGGAGCTCGTCCTGCTCTCCCGCCGGGGCGAGGAGCCGATGCGCCCGCGGGCGACCGTCGCGCTGGGCACCGGCGAACTGCGCTGGCTGCACGAGGAGGGCCCGCCCGCGCCGGTCATCTCCCCGCGGGCCCCGGCGGGTTCAGCCCCTGAGGATCGGGCCTGGGAAGTGAGGGCCCGGGACGACGGGGCCGGGGACGACGGGGCCCGGGAGGTCGTACGGCGGCTCGCCGAGGCGCTGGACGAGGGCGTCGTCGAGCTCGTCGGCTCGCGCCGGACGGGCTGCGCGCTCCCGGACGCCGATCTGGACCTGGTGGCCGCGCTGCCGGGCGCCGCCGATCCGGCCGAGGTACGGCGGCGGGTCGCCGCCGCGCTGCCCGGCGCGAACCGGCTGCGGGCCGTGACCGGCGCGCGGGTGCCCGGACTGCGGTTCCGCGTCGGCCGGTTGGACGTCGACCTGGTCGTGGTGGCCACCGGCGCCCTGGCCCCGGCCGAGGCGGTCGCCCGCCGCACCGAGCTGGGGGAGCCGGCCGCGATCGCACTGAGCGCGGTCTCCGACGCCGAGGCCCTGCTGGCCGAACTCGGCGCCGACCGGCCGCGGTTCGCCCGGCTGGCCGGGCAGGTCAAGGGCTGGGCGAAGGCGCGCGGCCTCGACTCGGCCGCCCACGGGACGCTGCCGGGCCTCGCCTGGTCCGTCCTCGCGGCCCGGACGGTACGCGAGGCCGGGCCCCTCGCCGAGGACGCGCTGCTACGGGAGTTCTTCGGTGCCTGGGCCGCCTGGGACTGGCGTGAGCCGGTCGGCCCGCCGGGCCTCACCGGGCGGACGACCGACCCGGTGTCGGTGTTCACGCCGACGGCCCCGGTCCGCAGCTGCACCCGGCAGGTCGGACACGGCACCCGGGACCTGCTGACCCAGGAGCTCTACCGGGCCTGGGAGATCCTCGAATCGGCCGCGGCCACCGGCACCGACCCCCGGCCCGCGCTGCTGGCGCCACCGCCCCTGCACCGCAGGCACACGGCCTGGGCGGTGCTGACCGTGCGCCCGGACGGGGCCGAGGAGTTCGAGACGCTGCTGGGCCGGTGCCGCGGCCGGGTGCGGGCGCTGCTCGCCGCGCTGGAGGAGGCCGGGGCTGCGGACGCGCACGCCTGGCCGCGTCCGTTCGAGAGCGGTCCGGCCGCCGTCCGGTACGCGATCGGCCTGGGCCGCACCCCGCCGGACGCCGCCCGGTTCGCCGCGATCGCCGAACGGTGGGGCCGGGGCCTGCCGGGCGTCGTCCTCGAACTGCGGGCGGGCGGCGAGGTCCCGACCTTGTGTTGACCCGGCCCCGGCCCACCGGGCCCCGTGCCTGTCGGCTCCGGCCCACTCGGCCCCGTGCCGGCTCCACCCGGCTGGGCCGGGGCCCGACTGGCTTGGGGCGGTCAGGACTTGCGGGCCACCGCGCCGTACATGCTCACCCGGTCCGAACCCTCGGCGGGCTCCTCCTCCGGCCGCCAGAGCGGGACGGTCACCACACCCGGCTCCAGCAGCTCCAGCCCGTCGAAGAACTGCCGGACCTCCTCGCGCGAGCGGCCCACCAGCGGCGCCGTCGCCTTGGTGTAGACGCCCGTGACCCGGTCGCGGACCTCCGGCGGCAGGAAGTCGGCGGTGCCGTGCGACAGCACCAGGTAGCTGCCCGGAGCCAGCGCCGCCAGCAGCTCCTCGACGATCGCGAACGGCTTGTCCTCCGCCGGCAGGAAGTGCAGGACCGCGGCGAGCACCAGCGCCACCGGCCGGTCGAAGTCCAGGAGTTCGCGCACCTGCGCGGCCGCCAGGATCCCGGCCGGGTCGCGCAGGTCGGCCTGCAGGACGTCGGTGCGGCCCCGGCCCATGCCCGCCATCAGGGCGCGGGCGTGGGTCAGCACGATCGGGTCGTTGTCGACGTACACCACCCGTGCCTGCGGGTCGACCTGTTGGGCGATCTCGTGGGTGTTGCCGGCGGTCGGGATACCGGTGCCGATGTCCAGGAACTGGTCCACGCCCTGCTGCGCGACGAAGCGCACCGCCCGCTGCAGGAATCCGCGGTTGGCCCGCGCGGTCGACCTGAACTCCGGGTTCGCCGCCAGCGCGCGCTCCGCGGCCTCGCGGTCGGCGGGGAAGTTGTCCTTCCCGCCGAGGTAGTAGTCGTACATCCGGGCGGGGTGGGGCACTTCGGGCCGCAGGTCCGCGGAGGGCGCGCCCTCCGGTTGCCGGACGCTGTTCTGCTCCAGGCTCTGCTCCACCACGACGACCTCCGCCTTCATCGGCTGCTCCGCGCAGGGCCGTTGCCCGGCCCGGCGGTGATCTTTCCGTGCACAGCCTAGGCGTTCGAACGGCCGTCCGGTGGCCCGATGCCGGAGTCCCTGGCCACCGGTGCCGGCCGACCGCCGCCGTACCGGTGCCGTTCACTGCCCGCCGGCTGCCGTACCGGTGCCGTTCACAGCCCGGCCGCTGCTCTGCGGCCGGTGCCGCCGCGTTGCAACCGGGCGGACCGGGGCCGCGTCCTACCGGGCAGGCCGGCCCGACGGGTCGAGCAGCGGAGGGCAGGTATGGGGTCATGAGCTTTGTCGCATGGATCGTTCTGGGGCTGGTGGCCGGGGCCGTCGCCAAGTTCCTGCTGCCGGGCCGCGACCCGGGCGGCCTGGTCGTCACCACGCTCATCGGCGTCGCCGGCTCCTTCGTCGGCGGCTGGATATCCGCCAAGGTCTTCGACCGGCCGGTCAGCGCCCAGTTCTTCGACCTGACGACCTGGGGCGCGGCGATCGGCGGTGCTCTGGTGCTGCTGATCCTCTACCGCATCTTCTTCGGCAACTCCCGCAGCTGAGCCGGGCGGAGGCCCACCTGCCCACCGGCCCGCCTGTCCGCGGGCGGGCCGGCGGGCCGGCGGGTCACCGCTGTACGAGCCCGCACCGGCGCCCGTTCCGACGAGGTCGGGTGGACGAGTCGGGCGGACCGGGTCGGGCGGACGCGTCGCGCGGACCGGGTCAGGCCGGGGTGGTGACCCAGCCGGGCAGGTCCTCGCGGGCCGCCAGCCAGGCCGCCGGCACTTCGCCGAGACCCGTCCGGGCGGCCACCACACCGGCCGCGACGGCGCAGGTGGTGTCCATGTCGCCCCAGCCGCCGAGCGTGTGCCAGATCGTCTCGGGCAGCGAGTCCCACCGGCTCGCGGCCGACCACAGGGCGAAGGGCACGGTGTCCTGGGCCGAGATCTGGAGGCCCGAGCCGAGCACCACGGCGGCGTGCCGGACGGACGTCCCGTCCGGGAGGCGGGCCGCCACCCGCAGGCCGGAGCGCACGTCGCTCTCCGGCAGCAGCGCGGCGACCCGGGTGAGCAGTTCGGCCCGGCCGGGCGCGGCCCGGCCCCGACTGCGGACCGCTAGCGCCGCCGCCAGCGCGACCGCCACCGATCCGGCCACCGCCTCGGGGTGGAAGTGCGTGGTGAGCGCCTGCCGTTCGGCCTGTTCGGCCACCACGTCCAGGTCGTCGGCGAACCAGGCGCCGAGCGGCGCGACCCGCATCGCCGCGCCGTTCCCGTGCGATCCCTGGCCGCCGAACATCCCCGAGGTGACCGTCCGCCAGTCGGCGCCTTCCTGGACCGCCCGCAGCACCTGATGCATCGACGGTCCGTACTTGCGCCCGTACTCCGCGGTGTACTCCGCCGCGAAGGCGCGCGCCAACTGGTCCTGTCGCACCTCGCCGAAACGGACCAGGTGCCGCACCAGCACCAGCGCCATGGCGGTGTCGTCCGTCCAGTGCCACGGCGCCCTGCGGGTCACCCGGGCGGCCAGCCCTGCGGCGGCCTCGTCGGCCGGGACGGAGAACCACCGGTCGCCGAAGGCGTCGCCGAGGGCGAGGCCCTGCAGGCTGTCGAGAACCGGGGCGCGCGGGTGCATGGTGTCCTCCTGGTGGGACCGACCGGGTGTGCGGGTCAGTCTGACCGCCGAGGCGTGTCACCGGCGAGGGCTTTTGTCCGGAGCCGGGGTCGGAGCCCGGTCTCACCGTCGCCCGCCGGGCGTCGCCCCCCGAGGACGCTCAGTGCGCGCGCAGGCCGTTGAGCAGCAGCGACCAGAGCGCCTCGAAGTCGTCCTCGGCCTTCGGGTCGGACCATCCGGCGGCGTGCGCCGGGTCGTGGAACTTCGAGGTCGCGTGGAACACGGCGCGGGCCGCCGTCCCGACGTGGGTGGGGGTGAACGCCCCCTGGTGGATGCCGTCCTGGAGGATCGAGGCGATCTGGCCGACGAGCGTCTCGATGTGCGCCTCGACGGTGCTGCTGGCCTCGCCGACCAGCGTCATGTAGGTGGCGAACAGCTCGGGATCGTCCAGGGCCTTCTTCCGCTTCGCGGCGAACAGCGTCGCCAGCCAGCGGTGCAGCCGCTCGACGGCCGCGCCGCGCTCGACGGTGATGGTGGCCAGCCGGTCGTGCGCCTGGTCCAGCCAGCGCTGGGTCACGGACTCGCGCAGTGCCGCCTTGCTGGGGAAGTGCCGGTACACGCTGCCGTGGCTGACGCCCAGCGCGCGGGCGATGTCCACCACCGTGGCCTTGGCCGGGCCGTACCGCCGGAGGACGTCCTCCGCCGCGCTCAGGATCTGCTCGGGAGTGAGTGCGTTGTCCGTGGTCACGGGGAGGTACGTCCTTACGGGGTGATACGGCATGCCGCGCCGGGCCGGTACCGGCGGCTGCCGGCGGTGGTCGTCACTGCTCGCTGTCGAGGTCGGCCATCTGAGCCGCAGCGTACCTGTCCCCGGCCGCCGAGCCGGCCGGGACGGCGGCTTCGACGGCCGCCAGCTCGGCGGGGCTGAGCACGACGTCGAGCGAGCCGAGCGCCTCGGCCAGCCGGTCCCGGCGACGGGCGCCGACCAGCGGGACCACGTCCTCGCCGCGCGAGGCGACCCAGGCGATCGCCACCTGGGCGACGCTGACGCCCTTGGCCTCCGCGATCTCGCGCAGCGCGCCGACCAGGCGCAGGTTGTGGGTGAGGTTGTCGCCCTGGAAACGCGGGCTGTGGCCGCGGAAGTCCGTGCCGGGCAGGTCGCGGGTGTCCTTCCAGTGACCGCTCAGCAGGCCCCGGGAGAGCACGCCGTAGGCGGTGACGCCGATGCCGAGCTCGCGCGCGGCGGGCAGGATCTCGGCCTCGATCGAGCGCGACAGCAGGGAGTACTCGATCTGCAGGTCGCTGACGGGGTGGACGGCGGCGGCCCGGCGCAGGGTGTCGGCACCGACCTCGGACAGGCCGATGTGCCGCACGTAGCCGGCCTGCACCAGCTCGGCGATCGCACCGACGGTCTCCTCCACCGGCACGCGCGGGTCCAGGCGGGCGGGGCGGTAGACGTCGACGTGGTCGGTGCGCAGGCGGCGCAGGGTGTACGCGAGCGAGGTCTTCACGGCGGCGGGGCCGGCGTCGTACCCGAGCCAGCTGCCGTCCGGGCCGCGCTGGGCGCCGAACTTCACGCTGATCTGCACGGCGTCGCGGTCGCGTCCGCGGAGGGCCTCGTGGATGAGGAGCTCGTTGTGGCCCATGCCGTAGAAGTCGCCGGTGTCGAGGAGGGTGACGCCGGCGTCGAGGGCGGCGCGGACGGTGGCGATGCCCTCGGCCTCGTCCGCCGGGCCGTACAGGTCGGACATGCCCATGCAGCCGAGGCCGAGGGCGGAGGTGGTGGGGCCGGTGGTGCCGAGGGTGCGGGTGGGGACCGTGGTGCGGGCGTGAGCGGGGGTGGCGGAGGGGGCGGAGGAGGTCATGGCAAGTCCCTGCGGTGGGGCGGAGTGGCTGGCAGCTGCCCGGGGCGGGCGATGTCAACTATGGCATGTCGGATGACAGATTTCAATATCTGTCATCCGACATTCGTCATCGCGTACCTGTCATCACGTACCTGTCATTGGCCGTCTGTCATCGCCCGTCGCCCGTCGCCCGTCGGAAATCTGCAATCGCCCATCAGCGATCGCTCATCGGTGATCGGAAATCGGCCATCCACTGCCCCTCCCCGGCGCCCGACCCCGACCGTGCACCGGGCCGCGACCCTGCCGTCCCGTCGGTCGTCCACCCGGCTCGGGCCCGCGGGCGCCGGCGCCGCGTACCCGGGTCCGCGGCGTCCGGGCCCGGCCGGACGTGCCCGGACGCCTCGGGTGCCGCTCTTCGCGCTCGCCCGGGGGCCGACCCGCTCCGGGTCCACAACTCCCGTGACGGAAACCGCCGGTTCGGGGGTGCGCCTGGTACCGGACGCTGACCTCGTGTCACCCATCCGGCGTGGATCGGGCGTGCCCGGGCCGTTTGCGCTGCCGATCCGGGGCGCGAGGTCCATGGTGGAGGTGGGCGCGATCAGGCGACCGCGCTCGCGCGTCGATCCAGGCCCGCGCGCCGTGCGCCCTCCGCCGACCGTCCGGCGGGCGTCCGAGGCTGGGTCCGGAACCGGCGTGCTGGGAGCAGGGCCACCTCGCAGGAAGCCGAACGGTTCTTCTAGGCTCACGTCTCGGCTACCCCTGCGGCGGTACCGCCACTGCGCCGCCGCACCGAAGCCGCCGTCCACGGGGGCACCGGATCGGACCGGGGTCACCGGATCGAGCGAGGAGGACGCAATGTTGCCAGGCATGCCGCCCAGCCGTTCCACCACACCCGGGTCGTTCGGGCCCCACGGTTCGCCCCGACCACCGGCCGCCCTGCTCCGCCTCCGTTGTAAGGCCCCCGGGCAGGACGTCCGACCGGGTGCGAGTGCGCCGGTCCGGCCGTCGAGTACCGGCGGCGGTCGGGGAGGCGTCCGTTGAGCCCGCACGCGGTCAGGCCGCCCGACGTCCCGGTAGCACCCTCCGTCGCCCTCGCCGTCGTCTCGCCGTCGGTCGTGCCCGCGGTGAGCCCGGCCCCGGCCGCTCCGGCCGCCCCGCCGGCCCTCCCGCTCGCTCCGGGGGCGCCCACCGCCCCGGCCAGGTCGATCGCCGCCGCTCCGGCGAGGTCGGCCGCAGCCGTGACGGGGGCGCCGGTCACCCCCGTCGGTCCGTCCGCACCGGTCAGGTCTTCGGGGGCCGCGGCTCCCGCGTCCTCGTTCCAGACCGCCACGGGGGAGGCGGACGGCCGGGCGGGTGCGACCGCCGCGCTCCCCGGTCTGCCGCGGGCGCTCAGCTCCCGGGCCCGGACGCTCGCGGGAGCCGTCCGTCGGCGCTGCGCCGACCTGGCCCGGATGGAGTCCCCCAGCGGTGACGCGCCGCGGCTGGACGCGTTGGCCGAGGAACTGGTGGCGGGCTTCGAGGCCACCGGCGCCGTGGCGCGCCGCGAACCCGGTCCGGCCGGTGACCACCTGGTGCTGGAGTGGGCGGGGGAGGACGACAGCCTGTCGCACCTCCTGGTGGTCGGCCACCACGACACCGTCTGGCCGGTCGGGACCCTCGCGGACTGGCCGGTCACCGAGCAGGACGGGCTGCTCAGCGGCCCGGGCGTGCTCGACATGAAGGCCGGGCTCGCCCTGCTGGAGGGCGCCTTCGCGTTGCTGGCGGACCTCGGCCAGCGTCCGCACCGCCCGGTGCGGCTGGTGGTGGTCGCCGACGAGGAGGTCGGCAGTCCGGACGGCAGGCGGCTGGTGGAACGCCAACTCCCCGGAGCGGCAGCCGTGCTGGGGCTGGAGCCGCCGCACCCGGACGGCCGGCTGAAGACCGCCCGGCGGGGCAGTTCCCGGGTGCGGCTGACCGTCACCGGGCGCGAGGCGCACGCCGGCCTCAACGCGGCGGAGGGCACCTCCGCGGTGGACGAGCTGGTCGACCAGCTGGTCGCGGTCCGGGGGCTGGCCTGCCAGCCGGGTACCGAGCTCAACACCGGCCGGATCAGCGGCGGGACGCGGGCGAACGTGGTCGCCGGTCGCGCGGAGGCCGAGTTGGGACTGCGCTTCGCGACCCCGGAGGCCCAACGCCGTACGCTCGACCAGCTCGCCCAGCTGACCGCGCTGCGTCCGGGTGCGCGGGTGCGGACCGAGGTGCTCTCCAGCCGGCCGGCCTGGCCCGAGCGGTTGGGCAATCCGCTGCTGCGGCACGTCCGTTCGCTGGCCGCCGCGCTCGGTCAGCAGCTCGACGGCGCGCCGGCCGGGGGCGCGGGCGACACCAACCTCGCCGGTGCGCGCGGTCTGCCGACCCTGGACGGCCTCGGTGCGGTCGGCGCCGGTCCGCACGCCCGGCACGAGCACATCCGGGTGGACCAGCTGGCGCCGCGGATCGCCCTGCTGGCCGCGATGCTGGCCGTCCCGCTGCCCCGGCTGCGGGAGCGGCCCAAGCCGTAGGCCCCGGGGGTGGGGCCCCCCGCCGGGCGCCGGGCCCCCCCCCGGCGGGGGCCCCCCCCCGGCGCCCCAACCCCGCCGGGGCCCCCCCCGACCCCCCCCCCCCCCCCCCGGCCCCCCGCCCCCCGCCGCGG
>NZ_JBHUSG010000002.1:0-66578 GCF_042673745.1 Kitasatospora sp. NPDC057015 | reverse complement strand
GTCGGGGGGGGGGGGGGGGCGGGCGGGGGGGCGGGGGGGGGGCGCCCGGGGCGGGGTGGGGCCCGCCCCGGGGGGGGGCCCCACCCCCGGTTCGCACCTACCGATCGGGACGCCTCCTCTTCCCCGGCCCTCCCGCCTCTTCCGCCCGGCCCCGTGCGCGCTCCCACGCCGCCCGCCGGCCGCGCGCTCGCCGAGCCCGCCGCGCGCTCCCACGCCGCCCGCCGGCCGTTCGCCGAGCCCGCCGCCCGTCCTCGGTGCCCGTTCGTGGTACCCGCTGCCCGTCCTCGGTGCCCGTTCGCCGAGCCCGCTGCCCGGTCCGCCAGCGCGCCGGCCCGCCATGTCTTGTCAGGCGGTCCGCCACCCCGCACAATGGAACCGACCGAACGGTCAGTCGGGAAGATCGCCAGGGTTCGGGACGACGTGCCGGACCGCCCGGGGTGGCGCGACCGAGATGGGAGCCGTGGTGGCAGCAGAAGTGGCGGAGCCGGTGCAGGCGGAGCGGTTCGAGGCGGTGGTCGCCGCCGAGCAGCGGATCGAACCCCGCGACTGGATGCCCGACGCCTACCGCGCGACCCTGATCCGCCAGATCGCCCAGCACGCGCACTCCGAGATCATCGGCATGCAGCCCGAGGGCAACTGGCTCACCCGCGCGCCCTCGCTGCGTCGCAAGGCGATCCTGCTCGCCAAGGCGCAGGACGAGGCCGGGCACGGGCTCTACCTCTACGCCGCCGCGGAGACGCTGGGCGTGGACCGGGCCGAGCTGACCGAGAAGCTGGTCTCCGGCCGGCAGAAGTACTCCTCGATCTTCAACTACCCCACGCTGACCTTCGCCGACGTCGGCGTGATCGGCTGGCTGGTGGACGGCGCCGCGATCTGCAACCAGGTGCCGCTCTGCCGCTGCTCCTACGGGCCGTACGCCCGCGCGATGGTGCGGATCTGCAAGGAGGAGTCCTTCCACCAGCGGCAGGGCTACGAGCTGCTGATGACGATGATGCGCGGCACCGAGGGCCAGCGCCGGATGGTGCAGGACGCGGTGGACCGCTGGTGGTGGCCCTCGCTGATGATGTTCGGGCCGCCGGACGGGGATTCGCCGAACACCGCCCGTTCGATGGCCTGGCGGATCAAGCGGCACACCAACGACGAACTGCGACAGCGCTTTGTCGACATGTCCGTACCGCAGGCCGAGCACCTCGGCGTCACCCTCCCGGATCCGGCCCTCAGCTGGAACGAGGAGCGCGACAGCTGGGACTTCGGCGAGCCCGACTGGTCGGAGCTGAAGCGGGTGATCCAGGGCGACGGCCCCTGCAACACCCAGCGGGTCGAGCGCCGGCGCCAAGCCCACGAGGACGGTGCCTGGGTCCGCGAGGCGGCCCTCGCCTACGCGGCGAAGCGCCGGGCGGAGTCCGCCCGGGAGGACGGGACCGACCGCACCCACGCCACCGCCGCTACGAACGCCACCCAGGACACGAACGGCACGAACGGCACGAACGACATCCACGCCACCCACGCCACCGGCGGCACGGACACGGAGGAGCAGCGATGAACGGGATCCAGGCCGGTTGGCCGCTCTACGAGGTGTTCGTCCGCCCCCGGCGCGGCCTCAACCACGTGCACGTCGGCTCGCTGCACGCACCGGACGACCGGATGGCGCTGCTGTCCGCCCGCGACCTCTACAGCCGCCGCAACGAGGGCGTCAGCCTCTGGGTGGTC
Source organism: Kitasatospora sp. NPDC057015 (assembly GCF_042673745.1). Taxonomy (NCBI): domain Bacteria; kingdom Bacillati; phylum Actinomycetota; class Actinomycetes; order Kitasatosporales; family Streptomycetaceae; genus Kitasatospora; species Kitasatospora sp. NPDC057015. Next base: position 64,868 of record NZ_JBHUSG010000002.1, on the reverse strand, counting down.
CGCTCGGACGCGATCACCGCCTCCACCCCGGACGAGCAGGATCCGTTCTTCGCCCCCTCGGGCGACAAGGTCTACCGCCACCCGACCTTCTACGACATCCCCGAGGACGTACCGCACATCTGACCGACCGGGCGGGCGGACGGCGGAAGCGGAAGGCGCGAGAGGACAGTGGACGAAGTGACGGGAGTGGACCACGCGATGACCGACCTCCACGGGACGGGCGGCAGGCACGGGACGGGCGCCCACCACGGCGCGGGCGAGGACCACGTCTACCTGACGCTGAGCGAGGCGGGCCCCGAGCCCGAGGGCGAGGCCCGCTGGGCGTACGGCACGGGTTTCTCGGACCCGCTGCTCGGCGTCGACACCGCGGTGCCGCCGGAGCTGGACGGTGCGGACCTCGCCGCGTACTGCCTGATGCTCGGGGACGACGCGCTGGTGCTGGCCCAGCGGCTGACCGAGTGGTGTACCCGGGCGCCCGAGCTGGAGGAGGAGGTGGCCCTCGCCAACCTCGGCCTCGACCTGCTCGGCCAGGCCCGACTGCTGCTCACCCGGGCCGGGCAGGCCGACGGCACCGGCCGCTCCGAGGACGAGCTGGCCTACTGGCGGGAGGAGCACGAGTTCCGCAACGTCCGGCTGGTCGAGGCGCCCAACGGGGACTTCGCGTACTCGGTCGCCCGGCTGCTGCTCTTCGCGACCGCCCGCGGGGCGCTCTACCGGCTGCTGGCCGACCACCCGGACCCGGTGCTCGCGGCGGTGGCCGCGCGCGGGGTGAAGGAGCTGGCCTACCACCAGGAGTACGCCACCGCCTGGACCCTGCGGCTCGGTGACGGCACGCCCCACTCGGCGGACCGGATGCAGGCCGGGCTGGACGCGGTCTGGCCGCTGCTCGACGAGCTGTTCACCCCGCACGCGGTCGAACTGCGGGTCGGCGCGGATCCGTCCGGGCTGCGCGAGCCGGTGCTCGGCACGCTCGCCGCGGTGCTCGCCGAGGCGGGGCTCGACGTCCCCGGGGCCCGGCCGCTGGCCTCCGTCGGCGGCCGCTCCGGGCGGGACGGCGTGCACACCGAGGCGCTCGGGCCGCTGCTCGCCGAGCTCCAGGTGGTCGCCCGGGCGAACCCGGGGGCGGTGTGGTGATGACCGGGACCGAGCCGACGGCCTCGCCCACGGTGCCCGCTCCGACCGCGGCGCCGACGCCGTCCGGCGCGCCGGACGCCTGGGCGGTGGCGGCGGCCGTCCCGGACCCCGAGCTGCCGATGCTCACCCTGGCCGAGCTGGGCGTCCTGGCCGAGGTCGAGAGCGACGGCTCCGCCGTCACCGCCTGGCTGACCCCGACCTACTCCGGCTGCCCGGCGATCGCGGAGATGGCCGCCGACGTCGACGCCCGACTGCGGGCGGCCGGCTTCGGGGACGTCCGGGTCCGCCTGCGGCTGGACCCGCCGTGGTCCACCGACCGGATCACCGAGGCCGGGCGCCGCAAGCTCGCCGAGGCCGGTATCGCCCCACCGGGGCCGGCCGGCCCGCCGCTGCTGCGGCTCGGGCCGACCAGGCACCTCGTGGTCGTCTGCCCCCAGTGCGGCGGCCGCGACACCGAGGAGCTGTCCCGCTTCGGCTCCACGGCCTGCAAGGCGCTCTGGCGCTGCCGTGACTGCCGTGAGCCCTTCGAACGCATCAAGGAGATCTGAATGACCGTCCGCCGACCGGTCTTCCACCCCCTGCGGATCGCCCTGGTGGAGCAGCTCTGCGAGGACGCGGTGGCGGTCACGTTCGACGTCCCGGACGCCCTCGCCGAGGACTTCGCGTTCCGCCCCGGCCAGACGCTGACCCTGCGCTGGGTGGTGGACGGCGTCGACGAGCGCCGCTCGTACTCGATCTGCGCCCCGGCCGGCGGCCCGCTGCGGATCGCCGTCCGCGAGGTGCCCGGCGGGCTGTTCTCCCGCCGGCTGGTGCGGGACGCCCGCGCGGGTGACGAGGTCGAGGTGCTGCCGCCGTCCGGGCTGTTCAGCCCGGAGACCGACATCCCCGGCGAGCACGTGCTGATCGCGGCCGGCTCCGGCATCACGCCGATGCTGTCGATCGCCGGCTCGGTGCTGGCGGCCGACCGGACGTCCCAGGTCACGCTGCTGTACGGGAACCGGCGCAGCGACACCGTGATGTTCGCCGACGAGCTCGCCGACCTCAAGGACCGCTACCTGGGCCGGTTCCAGCTGCTGCACGTGCTCTCCCGCGAGACCCGGGACGCCGAGCTGCTGACCGGGCGGCTCGACGCCGAGCGGGTCGGTGCACTGCTGAAGGCACTGGTGGACGTCCCCGAGGTGGACCACTGGTGGCTCTGCGGGCCGTTCGGCATGGTGGCCGGTGCCAAGGAGCTGCTGGCCGGCCTCGGGGTGCCGGGCGAGCGGGTGCACCAGGAGCTCTTCCACGCGGACGACGAGCCGGTGGCGGAGCGCCCCGAGGAGCCGGTCGACGGTGAGCTGAGCGAGGTCACGGTGGTGCTCGACGGGCGCGGCAGCACCCTCGCGCTGCCGCGCGACCGTTCGATCCTGGACGGTGCCCAGCGCTCCCGACCCGACCTGCCGTTCGCCTGCAAGGGCGGGGTCTGCGGCACCTGCCGGGCGCTGGTGACGGAGGGCGGGGTGGAGATGCGGCGCAACTTCGCGCTGGAGGAGAAGGAGCTGGCCGAGGGGTACGTGCTGACCTGCCAGGCGCGGCCGGTGACGGACCGGGTCACGGTGGACTACGACCGCTGAGGCGGCGCGGGCCCCGGCGGCGTCCCGGGCCGCCGGCGCGCGGCTCGGTGGCGTCGCCCAGGCGCGCTACACCCGCTGGGCGGGCACGGTCGTGAGCCGCCCGGCCGGCTCGCCGAGCAGCCGGACGATCGCGTTGGCGGCCGACCGCCCGGCCCGGTTGGCGCCGATGGTGCTCGCCGAGGGCCCGTACCCGACCAGGTGGATCCGCGGGTCGGCGGCCGCGGCGGTGCCCTCCATCCGGATGCCCCCGCCCGGACCGCGCAGGCCGAGCGGCGCCAGGTGGCCGACCGCCGGACGGAAGCCGGTGGCCCAGACGATCGCGTCCACCGCCAGCTCCTCCTCGCCCCAGGCCACGCCGTGCTCGGTGAGCCGGTCGAACATCGGTCGCCGCTCCAGCGCGCCCAGCTCCCGGGCCCGACGGTAGGCGACGGACGGGCCGAGGCCGGTCACGCTGACCACGCTGCGGACCGGCAGGCCCTGCCGGACCCGCTCCTCCACCATCGCCACCGCGGCCCGGCCGGCCTCGGGGCTGAACGGGCCGTCGTGGTAGACCGGCGGGGTGCGGGTCACCCAGACCGTCTCGGCGACGGCCGCGACCTCGGACAGGACCTGGATCGCCGACGCGCCCCCGCCGACCACCAGTACCCTCCCGCGCCGCCGGCCGCCGGGCCGGCTCCCGTCCACCGGGCCCGGGACGAGCGGCCCGTACCCGGCGAACTCCTCCGGGCCCCGGTAGTCGGCGTAGTGCAGCTGCCGTCCGGCGAAGTGCCCGGGGTAGTGCGGCAGGAAGGGCCTGGTCCAGGTGCCCGTCGCGTTGACCAGGGCGCGGGCGCTCCAGGTGCCGGAGTCGGTCTCCACCAGCAGCCGGGCGTCGGGCAGCGTGCGGACGGCCGTGACGCGCACCGGGCGCACAACCGGCAGCGCGTGCCGTACCTCGTACGCCGCGAAGTAACCCGGCACCACCTCGCGCGCCGGGGCGGCCGGGTCGGGCGGGGGCAGCTCGAAGTCGGGGAGGTCGTGGAACCCGTTCACGGTGGCCATCCGGAGTGACGGCGAGCGGTGCGCCCAGGCTCCGCCGGGGGCGGCGTCGGCGTCCAGCACCACGAAGCCGTCGCCCGCCCGGCCGGCCTCGGCCCGGCCGGGGTCGCCGGCCGGGCCCGGGTCGTCGGCGGGGCCGCCGGTGGCGGGGGCGAAGCCGCGCCGCCGCAGGTGGTACGCCGCGGACAGGCCGGCCTGCCCGGCGCCGATCACCACGACGTCGACGCGGTGCGCGCCCGCGCCGTTCGTTGCACCGTAAACAGTCACGCCCGTGAAACATCGGAGCCGGGCCGCCTGTTCCCGCCCGCTCGGCGGCGGACGGGCGCTCAGGCCGGCGGCAGTCGGCGGCGGGTCGACGGCAGGTCGGTGTCGGTGTCGGGGGTCGGCGGCGGGATCACCGCGGGCCGTGCCGCGGGGGACGGACCTCGGTGCCCACGTCCGCCACCCCGGTGACGTCGCAACGCACCGTCGGGACGGGCGCTCAGGTCAGCGGCGAGATCACCGCGGCCGTGCCGTAGGCGCAGACCTCGGTGCCCACGTCCGCCGCCTCGGTGACGTCGAAACGCATCATCAGGACGGCGTTGCCGCCGCGCGCCTCGGTCTGCGCGACCAGCCGCTCCATCGCCTCGTTGCGGCTCTGGACCAGCGTCTTCGTCAACCCGCGGAGCTCACCGCCCACCAGCGACTTCAGCGAGGCGCCGATCTGGCTGCCCACGTGGCGGCTGCGCACCGTGAGGCCGAAGACCTCACCGATCACGTGGTCCACCCGGAACCCGGGCACATCGTTCGTGGTCACCACCAGCACCTGGGCGTTCTGTCCCTGCCCGCCGCCGTACTCGTCAAGGTTGCTCATGGGGCCATCGTGCGCGCCCCACCCCGCCCCAGCGGTGCAGGCGGGGCCGAGAAGGTGGGCCAGACCGGTGATCGGGCGCCGGAAAAGCCGTACCGTAGGCGCATGGGCGAGCGAAGCGATCATCCGCAGGGGCAGGGCGCCACGGAGGACTCCGGCGCGCGGGAAATCGAGGCGACGGTGGTGCTGGGCCTGCGCATCACCGACTGGCCCGCGCTGCGCGCCGCGGCCAGGGCGGCCGTCGAGGAGCTGGACTTCGAGGGCGTGGACCCGGCCGAGCAGCGCCGCGACCTGCTGCGCGAGGTCTCCGAGGACCCGAACGCGGCGCTCGGCGTGCTGCTGCACCCGGACCGCCTGGTGGCCGCCATGCCCGGCGTCGACGCCCTCGGCGGCACGCTGGAGATCAGCGTCACCGAGGACTTCGCGCCCGACTTCGCCGAGCTCTTCCCGCTCGACGGCGACGAGGAGGGCGGCGGCGGCGTCGGCGACTGGACCCTCACGCCCCGCACCGCCTGCCTCCTGCACGCCCAGCTGCTGGGCCTCGCCGACGCGGCGTACGACGACCTGGAGGAGCACGAGGGCGAGCCCGTGCTGGAGAGCGAGGACCACGAGTGGGCGGTCTTCGGCCGCCTGCCCGCCCGGACCTTCGGACTGCACCGCGGCTGGCGCCGTTCGATGGCGCGGGCCTTCGACGACCTCGCCGACGACCTGGCCCTCGGCGAGTGGCCGCTGCCGCGCTGCCCGGCCGAGGACATCGCGCTGCGGATGGCCCTCGCCGACGCCCGCAACCTGCTGGGCGCCCAGCCCGAGTCCGTCGCCGACATGATGGGCGACCTGCCGGCCGACCTCTACGACTACGACTGGGACGGCTGCCAGGACGAGCTGTTCGGGGTCTACGGGCCCGAGGACGGCGACCCCGAGGCGGACACCGCGCGCCGGACCGAGGAGCTCATCGCGGCCACCCACCCGGAGGGCTGGTTCCTCCCGTACGAGGACGCCGAGGAGCGCGACCCGCAGCGCGGTTACCGCCGCTGAGGGCCCGGGGCCGCCCGGCCCGCCCGCGCTCCCGTACGGGCCGGGCGCCGGGGGTGTCGGCGGCGGCTGGCATCCTTGACGGGTGACCACACCGTTCGACGCCCCCAGCCCCGAAGACGCGCCCGCCGGGCGCGACGCCAACCCGCAGTACGTGCTGCCGCTCGTCGTCCGTCTGGAGCGGACCGACCCGCCCGGCCGCACCGACGCGCTGGAGACCTCGGCCCGCGCGGTGCTGACCCTGCTGCACGACCCCCGGGTGACCGACCCGGACGGCGAGTGGGCCGCCCTGGTCACCGCCTGGACGGACGGCCGGATCCGCAAGGTGGTCCGCCGTGCCAGGGGCGGCGAGTGGCGCAAGGCGGGCGAGCTGCCCGGCATCACCGTGACCGGCGCCGAGGCCGAGGTGCGGGTCTTCCCGCCCGTGCCGCTGGACGGCTGGCCCAAGGAGCTGGCCAAGCTCCAGGTGTCCGGCACCGACCTGGAGGAGACCACGCCGCCGGCCGATCCCGCGCCCGGCGTCCCCGTGCTCTGGCTCAACCCGGAGCTGGAGATGAGCGCCGGCAAGACCATGGCGCAGACCGGCCACGCCGCCCAGCTGGCCTGGTGGCGCCTCGACGAGGCCCAGCGCAAGGAGTGGGCGGGCAACGGCTTCGCCCTCGCCGTCCGTACCGCCACCCCCGCGGCCTGGGCCGAGCTGACGGAGAGCGGCCTGCCCCTCGTCCAGGACGCCGGTTTCACCGAGATCGCACCCGGCAGCTCCACCGTGATCGCCGACCATCCGGCGCTGCGGCGGGGCTGAGCCCCTGGCCAATGCCGGGCCCCGTCGGCCCGCAGGCCCCGGGAGGCGGTCCCGCCCGTTCCTCCGCCGTCCCGCCACCCGTCCCGTCGCCCGCTCCGTCGCCGGCGGGGGCGCCCGCCGGGCGGCGGGGCCGGCTGGGGGAGACTGGCCGGACGGACCGACAGGGGAGAACGGCGATGCCGGAGTTGACGGAGCGACGCTCGGCGGGGGTGCGGTCGCCGGCGGACCGCGCGGACGGGATCGCCGGCGACCGGGTGGAGCAGTTGCTGGCGATGCAGCGTCTGACGGTCGCCCCCGACGCCACGGCGGCGCTGCTGGACTGGCTCGCCCGGCGCAGCGGACGGTGGGTCGCCCTGCTGGGCGCGGACGGCGGCGTGCTGCGCGCGGCGGGAGTGCCGGATCCGGACGCGGAGCGGGTCCGTGCGCTCGCGGCCGACGGGGTGGCGCTGATGCGGTCGCAGGGGACGGACTCGGCGCGGATCGACCGGGGCGGCGGGACCGGCTGGTTCGTCGCGGCCGGCGCCGGGGCGGCCCGGCCGGTGCTCGCGGCGGTCGGTACGGGTACGGGGCCGGCCGGTCTGCCGCGACTGCTGGCCGATGCCGCCCGCCCGGCCGGTCTGTGCTGGCGGCTGGAGGAGGCCGGCCGGCAGCGGGAACGGTCCGCCGTGGCGGACGCCCGTAGCCGGGAGGCGGTGCTGCACCTGCTGATGATCGGTGAGCTGGCGCCCGCCCACCGGATCGCGGCGGCGCTGGGGCCGGACCTGCCGGATCCGGTCCGGGTCCGCGTGGTGGAGGGGCCGGTGGGGCGGCGGTCCGAGATCGCCGCCGAGTGGGACCGGGCCACCGGCGACCGGTCCTGGATCGTCCCCTGCCCGGTGAACGCGGGCCACCTGATCGTCATCTCGCCGGCGGCGGCCGCCCCGACCGAAGCCGTTCCGGCCGACGAGGGTGGGTACCCGGGACGCGCGGACTGCGCGGTGGGTATGAGCGGCTCCGTGCCGCTGCGCGAGACGGCGCTCGGCTACGAGCAGGCGTTCCACGCGCTGGCCGCGGCCCGGTCGGCGCCGGGGCGCCAGGTGGTGTTCGACCGGCACGGCGACCTCGCGCCGCTGCTCGGCCCGGCCGGCGCGGCCTGGGCGCGGCAGTGGCTGCGCCCGCTCACCGAGTACGCGCCGGTGCGCCGGGCCGACCCGGACGGCGCGGAACTGCTGGCCACCCTGACGTCGTGGCTGCACTTCGGCGCCGGCGCCGTCCGCCACCTCAAGGTGCACCGCAACACGCTCGCCGCCCGGCTCCACCGGGTCGAGGACCTGCTCGGACTCGACCTGGAGCGCCTGCCCGGCCAGGCCGCCGCCGCGCTCGCCCTGCGGCTGCGCGCCGTGCCTGTCGCCCCGCCCGCCGCGCCGGCGCCGGGCCCACTGCCGGCGTCCGGCCCGCCCGCCCGGTCCGGTGGCCGGTCCGGGTGCCGGGCGATCGCCGGGGCCGCCGGCCCTTCGGTCCCCCCGGAGGCGCTGCCCGCCGGACTGGAGGCCCTGCTCGCCACCGCCGCGGCCGAGCACTGGGCCGAGGCGCTGCTGCGCCCGCTGACCGCCGGCGGCCGGCCGGCCGCCGCCGCCAGCGTCGGGGCCTGGCTGGCGCACGACGCCCGGGTGGCCCCCGCGGCGGCGGCCCTGGGGATCACCGCTCCCGCGCTGCGCAAGCGCCTGCTGCGGGTGGAGGAGCTGCTCGGGCGCTCGCTGCTCGAATCGCCCAGTGCCAAGTACGACCTGTGGCTGGCGGAGCGGGCGCTCACCCTGTCCGCCGCCCGCTCCGCGCCGCTGCCCGCCGGATCCGACGGGCGGTGACGGGCGGGCGGTGACGGGCGGGCGGTATCGGGGGCCGGCGGGACGGGACTGCGACTCCGCCGGCCCGGTGACTGGGCGGGGTGTTACCTCCCGGCCGCCCCGGTGTGCAGATCGAAGCTGGTGGCCGGGCCCGCCGCGGTCGAGGATGGAGGTGCGGCTCGGGCGGGCCGACCAGGCGCGGTCCGGGGGACGGGGGACGACTCCGGGACGGCGTTCGGCGGCCCGCCGGGTACAACGGGACGGGCCCCGACGGGGGACGTACGGCGGTGGTCCCGTCCCACGGGAGTCCGGGGAATGCCCCCCGGACTCCCGTTCCTCGTTCCTCCTGGCCTCAGGCGTCGTACCGGCGGAACCTGCGAAGGCCGCCGTGGGCCGCCAGGCCCGCCCACAGGGCGAGCACCGCCGTCCCGGCCCAGTGGGGGTACGGGACGTCCGCGTCCACGGCGAGGCGCATCGCGTACAGGCCGGCCTGGTCGGGCAGGTACGGGTGCACTGCGCGGCCGCCGGGGAGGGCCCCGAGCAGGCTGGTGCCGAACAGCACGGTGGGCACCAGCAGGCCCATCGCGACGGTCAGGTTGCCGAGCATGGCGGTGACGCCGAGGCAGAGCACGGTCATCAGCGGCGGGTGGAGCGCGGCGGCCACCAGGCTGCGCGGCACGCCCGGGTCCGTCCAGCCCGGCGGGTGGTCGAGGAGGGCCCGGCCGGCGGCGAACGAGCCGACCGCGAGCACCAGGCCCAGGCCCAGGGCGTAGCCGGCGCCGACGGCGAGCTTGCCGCCGTACAGCAGGGCCCTGTCGGGTACCGCGGTGAGTGCGGTGCGGACGGTGCCGGAGTGGAACTCCTGGCCGATCAGCAGCACGCCGAAGCAGACGAAGACCGTCTGGAACACGGTCAGGCCGTAGTAGAGGGCGACGCTCGGGTCCTCGATCAGCAGCGGCTGGACGTCCCCGATCAGGGCGCAGGTGACGGCTCCGACGGCGACGCCGAGGGCGGTTCCGGCGAGTGGCACCGCCCAGGTGACGCGCAGGGTGGTGAGCTTGGTCCACTCGGAGCGGAGGACGGTGGCGGCGGTGACGGTCATCGTCGGCACCCGCTCAGGCGTCGTGCCGGCGCATCGCGCGCAGGCCGCCGTAGGCCGCGGCGCCGGCCCACAGCGCCATGATCAGCAGACCGGTCCAGTGGCCGTAGTGGACGCCCGGGGCGTCCTGGTGGCGCAGCGCGTACTGGCCGGCCCGGTCGGGCAGGAACTGACCGACCTCGCGGACCCCGGGGATGGCGGCCAGCCAGGTGGTGCCGAGGAAGACGGCGGGGGTGAGCAGGCCCATCGCGGCGGTCAGGTTGCGCAGCATGGCGGTGACGCCGAAGCAGATGACCACCAGCAGCGGGTGGTAGAGCACGCCCGCGACGATGCTCCGGGCGGTCGCCGGGGCGTCCAGGGCGACGTCCACGGTGGCGCCGGCGGCGAGGAGGGCCCCGGCGGTCGAGACCAGGCCCAGCAGCAGCCCCACCCCGGCGCCGAGCAGCAGCTTGGCGCCGTACAGCCGGCCGCGGTCGGGCACCGCGGTGAGCGAGGTGCGGATGGTGCCCGAGCCGTACTCCTGGCCGAGCAGCAGGATGCCGAAGCAGGCGATCGCCACCTGGCCGAAGTTGAGGCCGAAGTAGATGCCGACGCTCGGGTCGTCCAGCAGCGAGGCGTCGTCCTTGCCGTAGGCGGCGTTGACGGCGTAGCCGACGCCGATCGTCAGGGCCACCCCGATCAGCGGGGTGATCCACTGCGAGCGCAGGGTGGTGAGCTTGGTCCACTCGGAGCGCAGCACGGTGGTGAGCCGCTGCGGGGCCCCCGTGCGCGGGGGGCGGGTGAGGGCGGTCGCGGTGCTCATGCCGTCACCGCCCGGTACTCGACACTGTCGGCGGTCATCCGCATGAAGGCCTCCTCCAACGAGTCCTGCTGGACTGCGATCTCGTACAGCACCACGCCGTTCGCGGCGGCCAGCGCGCCGATCCGCTCGGGTTCGGCGCCGGTGATCTCCCAGGCGCCGTCCTCGACCGGCTCGGCGCTCAGCCCGGAGCCCGGGCCGCGCAGCAGGCGGGCCAGCTTGTCGGGGTCGACGGCGCGGACCCGGACCCGGGTGCGGCCGTGCCGGGCGATGAAGTCCGCCGTGCTCGCGTCGGCCAGCAGCCGGCCGCGGCCGATCACCACCAGGTGCTCCGCCGTCAGGGCCATCTCGGACATCAGGTGCGAGGAGACCAGTACCGTCCGGCCCTCGGCGGCGAGGCCGCGCAGCAGGGTCCGGATCCACCGGATGCCCTCCGGGTCGAGGCCGTTGACCGGCTCGTCCAGCATCAGCACCGGCGGGTCGCCGAGCAGCGCGGCGGCCACCCCGAGCCGCTGGCGCATCCCCAGCGAGAAGCCCCTGATCCGCCGCCGGCCGACGTCCGCCAGCCCGACCTGGGCGAGCACCGCGTCCACCCGGGAGTCCGGCAGGCCGTTGCTGTGCGCCAGCCAGCGCAGGTGGCCGCGCGCCGTCCGGCCGCCGTGCACGGCGTGGGCGTCCAGCAGGGCGCCGACCTGGCGCAGCGGGTCGGCCAGCTCGGTGTACGGGCGGCCGGCGATCAGGGCCCGGCCGGCGGTGGGCCGGTCCAGGCCGAGGATCATCCGCATGGTGGTGGTCTTGCCGGCCCCGTTCGGCCCGAGGAACCCGGTCACCACCCCCGGCCTGACCTCGAAGCCGAGGTCGTCGACGGCGCGGGTCTGCCCGTACGTCCTGCTGAGGCCCTGGACCTCGATCATCACTGTCTCCCCGACTCGTTGGCGGCCGGGCTCCATTCCACCGGTTCGGGCCGGGCCGGCGGATCCCGCCGGGGAGGGGACCTGCCTCCCTCCCGCGAGGGAGGCAGGCCGCCGGGGCGGACTGGCACGATGGCGGGGTGCCCACGATCATCGCCCCGCTGTTCGCCGCCACCACCTACGCCAGGTGGCTGCACCTGCTGGTCGGCATGGTCTTCGCCGGGATGGTGCTGATGGTCTATCCGGGCATCGAGGAGGGCGTCGGCTGGCTCCGGCTGGTCACCTCCGCCGCCGCCCTCGACAGCGTGCTGCTCGCCCTGGCGGCGCTCGTCCCGGCGATGCGGCGGGCCGAGGGGGTGCAGGCCCGGCTGCTGCTGATGCCGGCCCGCGAGGAGGACATCGGGGTCGAGCGCTCGCGCGGCTGGGCCGACCGGCGCCGGACCGCGACCTGGCTGATCGCCCGGGTCGCCCTCGGCATGGCCGTCGGACTGCTGAGCGTGAACACCCTCACCGTCTCCACCCTGCTGATCGGCAGCCCGTACCGGGACACCCCGCTGGTGCTGTACGGGCATGCGCTCCCGGCCGGCGGCGACCCCTGGTACCCGCTGCTCGCGCCGGTCCTGCTGTTCGGCGCGGGCTGGGCGCTGGTCTGGGCCGGGCGGCTGCAACTGGCGATGGCCGTGCGGCTGCTGGGCCCCTCGCCGGCCGAGCGGCTGGCCGAGGCCGAACTGCGCGCGGAGCGGCTGCTGGAGCGCAACCGGCTGGCCCGCGAACTGCACGACTCGATCGGCCACGCGCTGACGGTGACCGTGCTGCAGGCCGGGGCGGCCCGCGAGGTCGGCGATCCGGCCTTCGTGGCCAAGGCGCTGGAGGTGATCGAGGAGACCGGCCGGCGGGCGATGGACGACCTGGAGCGCACGCTCGTGCTGCTGCGCGACCGGCCCGGCGGCGCGGCCACCGAGCAGCCCGGCATCGAGCGGCTTCCGCAGCTCTTCGACGCGGCCCGGGCGGCCGGCAGTCCGGTCGAGGCCTGGATCGACGTCCCGAGGGGGGCGCTGCCGGGGGTGCTGTCCCGCGAGACCTACCGGATCGTCCAGGAGGCGGTCACCAACCTGCTGCGGCACTCGCCGGGTGAGCCGATCGCCGTCCGGATCGCCGTCCGCGACGGCGAGTTGGAGCTTCGCTGCGTCAACGCGACGACCGGGCCCGGCCGTTCCCGGGCGAGCGGCGGCAAGGGCCTGCGCGGCATCCGGGAGCGGGCCGCCCTGCTCGGGGGCGAGGCCTCGGCCGGCCGGCAGGACGACGAGTGGGTGCTGTCGGTCCGGCTGCCCCTAAGGTTGGGGGTGTGATGATCGACATCCTGGTGGTCGACGACGAGGCGCTGGTCCGGGCCGGCCTGCGGGCCGTGCTGGAGGCCCAGGGCGACCTGCGGGTGGTCGGCGAGGCCTCGGACGGCTCGCAGGTCCTGGAGCTGGCGCGGGCGCTGCGCCCCGACGTGGTGCTGATGGACGTCCGGATGCCCGACATGGACGGGCTGACCGCCACCCGGCGGCTGATCGAGGGCTGCCCGGAGCCGCCGAAGATCCTGGTGGTCACCACCTTCGAGAACGACGACTACGTCTACCAGGCGCTGCGGGCGGGCGCGGACGGGTTCCTGCTCAAGCGCTCGCGCCCGGCGGAGATCGCGCACGCGGTGCGGCTGGTGGCGGCGGGGGAGTCGCTGCTGTTCCCGGCCGCGATCCGACGGCTCGCCGCCGGGCACGGCAACCTCCCCGCCCGGCAGGCGATGACCCGCGCGGCGCTGACCGAGCGGGAGGCCGAAGTCCTGCGGCTGGTGGCGCGCGGGCTCTCCAACGGCGAGATCGCCGAGCAGCTCTTCCTGGGCGTGCAGACCGTCAAGACGCACGTCAGCAGCGTGCTGGCGAAGCTCGGGGCCCGGGACCGCACCCAGGCCGTGATCGCCGCCTACGAGTCGGGGTTCGTCGCGCCCGACGGTGCCTGACGACGGCTCGTCGCCGGGGCCGGCCCCGGCGACGAACTCCGGCCGCGCCGGGCCGGGTCTAGACGTCGCGGCGGTCGACCACCACCAGGGTGACCAGCACCGACACCAGCGGCCAGAGCAGGAACACCAGCCAGGCCCCGCCGGTCGTCGACGGATAGGCCTCCCGCCAGCCGCCGCTCGTCGATTCGAGCTCCCCCAGTCGCTGCCAGGCGCGGAACGGGAACAGGTGGTAGAGAACCGCGGTCCAGTGGCGGTCGGGGCTGAGGAAGTTGGGCACCAGCAGGAGCACCGACACCACCGCGACGATGGTGGTGGCACTGTGCCGGACGAGGGCGCCCAGGGCGAAGCCGGTCAGGGCGCACACCGGCGCCAGCAACGCGGAGGCGAGCACTCCGCGCCAGGCACCCGGGTAGTCGATCGGGAGGCCGATGTGCCGCCCGGACAGGATCGCCTGGGACACCCCGAAGGAGGTTCCGGCGACCAGGGCGCCGTACACCAGCATCACCGCCGTGACGACGGCCAGCTTGGCCGAGACGAGGGCGCGGCGGGCGGGTACGGCCGCGAAGCTGGTGCGGATCAGGCCGGTCGAGTACTCGCCGACGATGGTGATCGCGCCCAGGCTGCCGGCGACCAGCATCAGCGTGATCCCGGTGTTGTTGGTGAAGGCGTCGTTGTAGGCGCCGAACGGGACGAAGTCCGCCTTGGTCCGCTCGTCGTAGCGCGGCCAGTTCTGGTAGTCGGCGACCGCCGCGTTCACGTTCAGCAGGACGAGGGTCAGGGCGCTCAACGGGAAGGCCCAGCGCATCGAGCGCAGCGACCAGAGCTTGAGCCACTCGGCGGCGAGCAGGTCGCCGAACCGGTCGCGCGGCGCGGGGGTGGACGGTGGGCGGCGGAACGGGGCCGCGGAGGTGGTCATCGGGGGTCTCCGGCGAGGTGGTCGGCGTGGTCGGCGGTGAGTTCCATGAACGCCCGCTCCAGCGAGAGGCCGCGAGGGGTCAGTTCGGTCAGCAGGAGACGGCGCTCGAAGGCGAGTTCGGCGATCCGGGGCCCGGTCAGGCCGGTCACCGCGAGGGCTCCCTCCCCGTCGGGCCGCACCGCGGCGCCCTGGGCGGTGAGCAGGGCCGTCAGCGCGTCCGGCTCGGGCGTACGGACGGTGACGCTCGGCCGGGCGCCCCGTCCGGCGAACTCGGCCAGGCTCTGATCGGCGATCAGGGCGCCCCGGCCGATCACCACCAGGTGGTCGGCGGTGTTCTCCATCTCCCGCATCATGTGGCTGGAGACGAGCACCGTCCGCCCCTCGCCGGCGAGTTGCCGGAACAGGCCGCGCACCCACCGCACGCCCTCCGGGTCGAGCCCGTTCAGCGGTTCGTCGAAGAGCAGCACCGGCGGGTCGCCGAGCAGCGCGCCGGCGATGCCCAGCCGCTGCTTCATGCCCAGGGAGAATCCGGCGATCCGGCGCCGCCCGGCCTCGGCGAGGCCGACCTCCCGCAGTACCTGCGCCACCCGCTCGCGCGGGATCGCGTTGCTGCGGGCCAGTACCGCGAGGTGCGCGGCGGCGCTGCGGCCGCCGTGCACGTCGGCCGCGTCGAGCAGCGCACCGACGTGCCGCAGCCCGCGCGGGCGGCCCCGGAACGGCTGCCCGTCCACGGTGACGCTCCCGCCGGTCGGCGCGTTGAGGCCGAGGATCATCCGCAGGGTGGTGCTCTTGCCGGCGCCGTTGGGGCCGAGGAACCCGGTGACCCGCCCCGGACGCACGGTGAAGGTCAGGTCGTCGACGGCGGTGGTCCCGCCGTATCGCTTGGTCAGTCCGTTGACTTCGATCACCCGGCCAACGGTGCCGTGGGCGGCCTCGGCGGGGCATCGGCCCACCGGTGGCAGTCGGCGGGCGGCGGTGTCGACCGTGGTTGTACACCCGTGGTCCGATGCCCGGGCCCGGGCGGCGCGGCTACCATCGGCGCATGTCCTCGCCGCCGCTTCCGCTGATCAGACGGGTACCGCCCGGTGTGTGGACGGCGCTCGCGTGGTGCGCGGGCACCGCCTACTCCTTCCTGGTGCTGGTGCGGCTGCCGGGCGAGAGCGGCGCGCCGCACGGGTTCCCGGTCGACCTGGGGCTGCCGCTGCGCTCGCAGTGGGTGTTCCTGATCCCGGCCGCCGCCCTGACCGCGGTGGGCAGTCGGCTGCTGCGCCGGTACGCGCTGGTGGCGGCCGTCCTCCTGCTGGCCGGTTCGGCGGCCGGGGCGATGGCACTGAACTCCTCGGAGATCAACCTCGTCCAGTTCCTGCCCGTGGACGTCGCGCTCTGCGTCATCGCCGCCGCCCGCCCGCGCCGGGTCTCGCTCGCCGCCCTCGTGCTGGCGATCCTCACCCTGGTGGTGTTCGGCGTGGTGCGCCTGCTGATCGGCTTCCGGATCGGCACCTCGACCGAACTCGCGGTGGCCCTGACGGCCGTGGTGGCGTGGTTCGTCGGGAACTCGACCCGGCAGTCCCGCCGGCACGCCGAGCAGTTGGGCGCCCGGGCCGCGGCGCAGGCGGTCTCCGACGAACGGCTCCGGATCGCCCGGGAGTTGCACGACATGGTCGCGCACAGCATCGGCATCGTGGCGCTGCAGGCCGGCGCCGCCCACCGGGTCTTCGACACCCAGCCGGACCGGGCGCGGGCCGCGCTGCGCGCGGTCGAGGCCGCGAGCCGGGAGACCCTGTCGGGGCTGCGCCGGATGCTCGGGGCGCTGCGCCAGGCCGAGTTGGACGGTCAGGGCGCGGGCGGCCAGGACGGCAGGGGTCAGGACGGCGGAGGTCAGGGAGGCGCCGCGGCGCCGCTGCACCCGGCGCCCGGACTCGCGGACGTGGAGCAGCTGGCCGCCAGTACGACGGCGGCGGGCGTGCGGGTCGAGGTGAGCTGGCTCGGCGACCGGCGACCGCTGCCGGCCGAGGTCGACCTGTCGGCCTTCCGGATCATCCAGGAGTCGGTGACCAACGTGGTGCGGCACGCGCGGACCGGCCACTGCCGGGTCGCCGTCGAGCAGCGGGAGGACGTGCTGTCCATCGAGGTGGTCGACCGGGGCCGGGGCGCCGGCGCCGGGGCCGGCGGCTACGGCCTGGTCGGGATGCGCGAGCGGGTCGCCCTGCTGGACGGTGAGTTCGCGGCGGGTCCGCAGCCGGGCGGCGGGTTCCGGGTGGCGGTGCGGCTGCCGGTCCGGGCGGTGGTCCGATGACCGTCCGCGTCGTCCTCGCGGACGACCAGCCGCTGGTGCGCGCCGCCCTGCAGATGGTCATCACCGACGCCCCCGACCTCGACGTGGTCGGCGAGGCCGGGACGGGCACCGAGGCCGTCCGGCTGGTCCGGGAGCTGGCTCCCGACGTGGTGGTGATGGACATCCGGATGCCCGGCATGGACGGGATCGAGGCCACCCGGCTGGTCACCGCCGGAGCCGGTGCGACCCGGGTCGTCGTCCTGACCACCTTCGACGACGACGACTACGTGTACGCGGCGCTGCGAGCCGGAGCGTCCGGGTTCCTGGTCAAGGACATGGCGCTGGACGAGATCCTGGCGGCCGTCCGGGTGGTCGCCGCGGGGGACGCCCTGATCGCCCCGAGCGTCACCCGGCGCCTGATCGCGGAGTTCGCGGACCGCCCGGCCCCCGCCCCCGCCCCGGCGCCGCCGCGGCCGGCGGAGGGCATCACCGGCCGGGAGCGCGAGGTGCTGACGCTGGTCGGGAGCGGCCGCTCCAACAGCGAGATCGCCGCCGAACTGGTGCTCAGCGTGGCCACCGTGAAGACCTACGTGACCCGGCTGCTGGCCAAGCTCGACGCCCGTGACCGGGTCCACCTAGTCATCATCGCCTACGAGACGGGCCTGGTGTCGGCCTCCCGCTGAGGTGGCGGCCGACGGCCCGTCCGGGCGGGGCCGCAGTGTCCTCAGGCCGGGTAGGCGTGGGTCTGGGCGGCCTTGACCGAGGCCCAGACCGTGCCGCCGGGCGCGAGGTCGAGTTCGGCGGCGGCGGCCGGGGTGAGGTCGGCGGCGAGCGGGAGTTCACCGGTCAGGTCGACCCGGACCTGGTCGCCGTGCAGGTCGAGGCCGGCGACGACGAGCTGCCAGACGTTGCGGGCGCTGGACTCGGGGCGGCCGGGGTGCAGGGTGACGGCGGAGGGCGGGAAGGCCACGAAGGCGGGGCCGGAGAGCTCCTCGGTGGTGTTGAGCACCTGGCCGTCCGCGAGGGTCACCCGGTGGCCCTCGGCGGTGCCCTGGTAGAGGTTCAGGCCGACCAGCCGGGCGATGTAGTCGGTGCGCGGGTGACGGGAGATCTCGGCCGGCGTACCGGCCTGGACCTGCCGGCCCTCCTCGATCACGACCAGGCGGTCGGCCAGCACCATGGCGTCCAGCGGGTCGTGCGTCACCAGCACCGCGACCGCCTCGAACTCGCCGAGGTGGCGGCGCAGCTGGGAGCGGATGTCGAGCCTGGTCCGGGCGTCCAGGGCGGCCAGCGGCTCGTCCAGCAGGAGCAGGCGGGGGCGCACCGCGAGGGCACGGGCCAGGGCCACCCGCTGGGCCTGGCCGCCGGAGAGGCTGCCCGGCCTGGCCGTGGCGTGGTCGGCCAGGCCCATCCGCTCCAGCCAGCCGGCCGCCTCGGCCCGGGCCTCCTTCTTCGGCCGGCCCTGGCAGCGCGGGCCGAACGCCACGTTGTCGAGGGCGCTGAGGTGCGGGAAGAGCAGGTAGTCCTGGAAGACCACGCCGACCGGGCGCTCCTCGGCCGGGGTGTGCAGCTGCCGGGCCGGATCCTCCAGGGTCCGCCCGTCCAGCCGCAGGTGACCGCCGGTCAGCGGCAGCAGTCCGGCCAGGGCGCGCAGCGCGGTGGACTTGCCGGCGCCGTTCGGGCCGAGCAGCGCGATCACCTCGCCGGGGGCGGCGGTGAGTGCCAGGTCGAGCCGGAAGGCGGCGCGCTCGACGAGCAGCCGGGCGTCCAGGGCGGTGCCGGTCGCGTCGGAGCCGGCGCGGGCGGGCGCGCTCGGGTGCTCGGGGGAGGGTTCGGCGCGGGAGTTCATGGCGTGGGCGTCCAGACGCAGCGGCGGGGGCAGAGGCACAGGCACAGGTGGGGGCGGGCCGGCCGGCCCGCCCTCCGCGGCGACGCTCCGGGCGCCGTCCGGCGGCACGTCACGGGGTCGACATCCAGCGGTCCCGCAGGCCGACCAGGACGGCGACGGAGACCAGCAGCAGCACCAGGCTCAGTGCGATCGCGGCCTCCGGGTCGCGCTCCATGGCCAGGTACACCGCGAGCGGCATGGTCTGGGTCTTGCCGGGGAAGTTGCCGGCGAAGGTGATGGTCGCGCCGAACTCGCCGAGCGCCCGGGCCCAGGCCAGCACGGCGCCCGCGCCGATGCCGGGCGCGATCAGCGGCAGGGTCACCCGCCGGAACGCGGTCAGCCGGGAGGCGCCCAGGGTGGCGGCCGCCTCCTCGTAGCGCGGGTCGGCGGCGCGCAGCGCGCCCTCCACGCTGATCACCAGGAACGGCATCGCGACGAAGGCCTCGGCGAGCACCACGCCGGAGGTGTGGAAAGGCAGGGTGATGCCGAAGGCGGAGTCCAGCCAGCGGCCGACGATGCCCCGGCGGCCGAGGACGAGCAGCAGCGCCACGCCGCCGACCACCGGCGGCAGCACCAGCGGCAGCGTCACCAGGGCGCGCACCAGCCGCCGTCCGGGGAACTCGGTGCGGGCGAGCAGCCAGGCGAGCGGCACTCCGAGCACCAGGGACACGCCGGTGGCCGCCGTCGCGCAGAACAGCGACAGCCGCAGGGCCTCCCACACCTCGGTGCTGGTGAGCTGCTCGGGCAGCGAGCTCCACGGTGCCCGCACCAGCAGCCCGACCAGTGGCAGCACCAGGAAGGCGAGGCCGAGCAGGGCGGGCAGCAGCAGGGCGACGGGCATGCGCGAGCCGCGCCGCCGGCGCGGACGGCCCGGGGAGGGACCGTCCGCGCCGGCGGAGCTCACGGGCGGGGTGGTGCGGGTGCTCACGGGGTCTGGAAGCCCGCCGCGGTCAGCACCTGCTTGGCCTCGGCCGACTGGATGTAGGCGACGAAGGCGGCGGCGGTGTCCTTGTTCGGCGCCTTGGCGAGGGCGGCGATCGGGTAGTCGTTCACGGCCTTGTCGGCCTCGGGGAAGTCCACGCCGTCGATCTTCGCAGCATCGGCCTTCACGTCGGTCCGGTACACGAGTGAGGCGTCCACCTCGCCGAGCTCGACCTTGGTGAGCGCGCCCTTGACGTCCTGCTCCAGGGTGACCGGGGTGAGGTCCACCGCGCCCGCCTTGAGGGCGTTCACGGCGGCGGCGCCGCACGGCACCTCCTTCGCGCAGAGCGCGACCTTGAGGCCCGGGGCGGCGAGGTCCTTGAGCGCGGCGATGTGCTTGGGGTTGCCCTTGGGCACGGCGATGGTCAGTGTGTTGCGGACGAAGTTCGCCGCGGTGCCGTTGACGCCGCCCGCGTCGCTGACGGTCTTCATGGTGCTGGTGCTGGCGGCGGCGAACACGTCCGCGGGGGCGCCGGAGTTGATGCTCTGGGCGAGTGCCGAGCTGCCGCCGAAGTTGAACTTGACCTTGACGCCCGGGTAGGCCGTCTCGAACTTCTTGCCGAGATCGGTGAAGGTCCCGGTGAGGCTGGCGGCGGCGAAGACGTTGACCTCGCCGGCCAGCTTCGGAGCGGCGGCGGGGGAGGAGCCCGCGGCCGTGGCGGCGGCCGTCGAGGCGTCGCCGGACTTTCCGCCGTCGCTGCCGCAGGCGGTGACCCCGAGGCTGAGAGCGAGGGCCGCTGCGGCAGCGACGACGAGTCTGCGGGTACTGGTGGTCATGAGGTGTTCCCCTCCTGGCGCGCCGGAAGGGGCGCGGGCTGCGTGGATGGTGGACCGGTCCGTCGCGGCGGTGAGACGGAAGGGGGCGGCCCCGGACGGTGCGCCAGGAAGCCTGGCGGCCTCGCAGGTGCGGTCCTTGTGGCGATCATAATGCCGCAAATGCGAGGTGGCCGTCCGCTGTTCCTTCGCACAGGCGGCCGACCAGCGAGGTTGCTGCCCGGCTGTGCGATGGCTCAAACCCACGCGTAACCGCCCCGTCGAAAAATGCCTCGCCGGCGGGGCGGGGACCCGCGAGAGTGGTCGCCGTTCGATCAGCAGGTCCGGCCGCGGACCCGGCGCCGTCCGGCCCGGGCGCCCGCCGCCCGACCGAGGGGGAGGTACCACCATGTCCACACTGCGGGTGACCGCCGAGCGGCTCACCATCCTGGAGCACCCGAACGCCGACGCCCTGGAGCTGGCGCAGGTCGGCCTCTACCGGGCGGTCGTCGCCAAGGGCGCCTACCGGACGGGCGAGCTGGCCCTGTACATCCCCGAGCAGGCCGTCCTGCCCGCCGGGCTGATCGAGGAGCTGGGGCTGACCGGCCGGCTGGCCGGGGCACGGGCCAACCGGGTCCGCGCGGTGCGGCTGCGCGGCGAGCTCTCCCAGGGCATCGTCTGCCGGCCCGCCGCGCTGGCCGACGCCGACCTGGCGGCCGCCGCCGAGCAGGGCGAGGACTTCGCCGAGGCACTGGGCATCGTCAAGTGGGTGCCGCCGATCCCGACCGCGCTGAACGGCGACGTCGAGCGCGCGCCGGACCTGCTGCCCTGGGTGGACATCGAGAACCTCAAGCGGTTCCCGGAGGTCTTCGAGCCCGGTGAGCCGGTGGTGCTGACCGAGAAGCTGCACGGAAGCTGCTGCCTGGTCACCTACCACGCCGCCACCGGCGAGGTGCAGGTCTCGTCCAAGGGCATCGGCGCCCAGGGGCTGGCGCTGAAGGAGGACGACCGCAACCTCTACTGGCGCGCCGTACGGGCGCACGGCATCCCGGCCGTGGCGGCCCGGCTGGCGGAGCGGCTCGGGGCCGAGCGGGTGGGCGTGTTCGGCGAGGTGTTCGGTGCGGGCGTGCAGGACCTGACCTACGGCGAGTCCGGCCGCACCGAGTTGCCCGGGTACGCGGCCTTCGACGTCTCGGCGGTGGTGGACGGGCAGCTGCGCTGGCTGGACGCGGCCGACCTGCTGGCCGGGGAGCTGCCGCTGGTGCCCGAGCTGTGGCGCGGTCCGTTCGACCCGGCCACCGTCCTGGAGCTGGCCGAGGGCCGCGAGACGGTCTCCGGCCGGGAGCTGCACCTGCGCGAGGGCGTCGTGGTGCGTCCGGTCGAGGAGCGCTGGAGCCCGCTGCTGGGCGGGCGGGCGATCGCCAAGGTGGTCAGCGGCGCCTACCTGACCCGCAAGGGCGGCACGGAGTACGAGTAGGTCGGCTGCGAAGGGTCGGCCCCGGAGGGGTCGGGGCCGACGGCCGTAGGTGTTTCGCCGGGATCCCGTGGGGCCCGGGGGCCCGCGCCTGCGGGCCTCCCGACGTCCCGGAACGCCCCCTGGGGGGAGGGGACCGCGGTCGGGGATGGGAGGATCGCCTTCCGCCCCCGACGGCGGGCCTCGACCGACGGCTGCCCACCCACCCCGTGGCGGCCGGCTGGGCAACGGGAGAGGCCCGCGCTGCGAACACCCCGGCAGCCTTTCCGGTGGCGCCCTCTCCCCTCCTCCCTCAGGAACGAAGCACCACCATGTCTCGCACCCTCATTTCCGCATGCCCTCTCGCGCCCACAAGAGCCCTCCACACGCCCTCCCGGGCCCTCGCCGCCGTCGGTGTCGGCGGCCTGCTGCTGGCCGGCTGCGCCGCCGACCCCGCTCCGGCGGCCGGTACCGGCGCCGATCTCCGCGGCAGGCTCCCGCAGTCGGTCAAGGCGGCCGGCGTCCTGCGGATCGGCTCGTACCTCAACTACGTGCCGGTCGACTTCAAGGGCCCGGACGGCAGGCCCGCCGGGCTCGACCCGGACCTCGCCGACGCGCTCGCCGGCTACCTCGGCCTGCGGGCCGAGTTCGTCGACATGCCGTTCGAGAAGCTGATCCCGGCCGTCCAGTCGAAGCAGGTCGACCTGGCGATGTCGGCGGTCATCGACACCCGCCAGCGGCAGACCGGCACCGACGACGACGGGCGGCAGGCCGATCCGGGCGTCGACTTCGTCGACTACTTCATGAGCGGCACCTCGATCGTGGTCAAGACCGGCAACCCGGCCGGCATCAACACCCTGGACAGCCTCTGCGGCCACACCGTCGCGGTGCAGCGCGGCACCCTCCAGGACGGGATCATGGCGCGGCAGACGGTGGCCTGCGCCAAGCTGGCCAAGCCCCTCCAGGTGCACGCGCTGACCAACGACGACCAGGCCCTCGCCGAGGTCGGCGGCGGTGTGGCGGTGGCGGGCCTGAACGACTACCCGGTGGCGGTGTACAACACCACCGCGCCCGATCGCGGGGGCAGGTTCCAGCTGACCAGCGGGCACTTCGTGCAGTCCGGTCCGTACGGGATCACGCTGGACCGGGGGAACGCGCAGCTGCGCGACGTCCTGGCCAAGGCCCTCGACCAGCTGATCCGGAACGGGGGTTACGGCAAGGTGCTGGCCAAGTGGAACGTCGGGCCCGGGGCCGTCTCCAGCGCCATCGTCAACGGCGGGCTCTGACCGGACGGGGCCGCCGGGCGGGTGACCTCGCCCCGGCGGCCCCGGCCGTCTCCGGTACGGGCGGCCGTGCGGTGGCGCAGCGTCAGGGCGGTCGGCGGGTCGGCGCGGGTGCGGACCGCCTCGTCGAGTCGGCTCCGGGGGCCTGCCGGCTCGAACACAGGGGACGATTCCATTCGAGCACACGGCCTGCGCGAAGTGGGCCGCTTTTCCCATCTTCGCCTGACCGTTCGGGGCGCTCGGTAGCGTCCGTCGCATCCGAGACCGAAAGCGCACGTGCGGACGGCATATGTCGAGGACGCCGTCCGGCGATCCGCCGCAGACCGCGTGGTCGAGGTGAAGCCCGGGTGCGCAGTGGTCGCCCGGGCCCGACCGGTCCACCGGAGGTCCCATGGGCACCATGCACCACTTCAGTTTCGGCTGGCTGACCCCCGCGCTCTCCTTCGCCGTGGCCTGCGCCGGCGCCGCGCTCGGCCTGCGCTGCACCCTGCGCGCACTCTCCGCCACCGGCCCCTCCCGCCGGAACTGGCTGCTCACCGCCGCCGCCGCGATCGGTTCGGGCATCTGGACCATGCACTTCGTGGCGATGTTCGGCTTCACCGTCGACGGCAGCGAGCTGCGCTACGACGTGCCGCTGACCGTCCTCAGCCTGCTGGTCGCCGTCCTGGTCACCGGGCTCGGCGTGTTCGCGGTGGGCCGCGGGCGCCACCGCGGCCGCGCGCTGCTGCTCGGCGGGCTCACCACCGGCCTCGGCGTCGCGGCCATGCACTACCTGGGCATGGCCGCCGTCCGCCTGCACGGCGGTCTGGAGTACCGGCCGGGCACCGTCGCCCTCTCCGTGCTGATCGCGGTCGGCGCCGCCACCGCCGCCCTCTGGGCCGCCGTCACCATCCGCCACCTGGTCGCCGCGGCCGGCGCCGCCCTGCTGATGGGCATCGCGGTGAGCTGCATGCACTACACCGGCATGGCCGCCGTCCAGGTGCATCTGGAGCCGGCCCGCACCGACCTCGGCGGGGCCTCGCCGATGGAGTTCGTCTTCCCGCTCGTCGTCGGGCTCGGCTCCTTCCTCCTCCTCACCGCCGCCTTCGTCGCCCTCTCCCCGACCACCCAGGAGGGCGCCGCCTACGCGGCGGCGACCGAGTTGACGATCGAGGAGTTCCACCCCGTCGAGCCGGCCGGCCGCGCCGGCTGACGGCCTCCACCACCCGTGCGGGCACCTCCCGGTACCGCCACTCCCACAGGAAGGTCTCCCCATGCGAGCACGCCGCGGACCGTCGCGCACCGCACCGCCGACCGCGTCAGGCGCCCCGCGGGCGTCCGCCCCCGGAACCCCGTCGGCCGACCGCCCCTCGTCCGGAAGAAGGACGCGATGATCGGCACCGTCCGTCCCGCGCGCGGGCCCGACTGGCTGCTGGACGAGCTGGTCTCGCGGATCCCCCAGGTCACGCACGCCGTGATGCTCTCCGGTGACGGCCTGGCCATGGGCGCCTCGACCGGGCTCGGCCGGGAGGACGGCGAGCAGCTGGCCGTGGTCGCCTCCGGCCTGCACAGCCTGGCCAGGGGCACCGGCCGGCACTTCGAGGCGGGCGAGGTCCGCCGGACCATGGTCGAGCTGGACCACGGGTTCCTCTGCGTGGCCGCCGCCGGTGAGAGCAGCTGCCTGGCCGTCCTCACCTCCACCGAGGCCGACCTCGGGCTGATCGCGTACGAGATGGGCCGGCTGGTCCGCCGGTTCGGGGAGCACCTGGACGCGGCGCCGCGCGGCGCGGTCGGCGGGTGAGCCGTCCGCCCGGGGCCCGCGCCGGCCGGTGGCGGGTTCACGGACGGTTCGCGGGCGGGCCCCGGGCGGACCGGGACGGGTCGGCGGCCGGGGGAGCGCCGGGCGGCGACGCACCGGCCTGACGCGGTGTCAGCTGATGCGGGCCGGCGCCACGTACGCTGCAAAAGTGATCACGTACGAGGACCGCAGCCTGAACGCGCTGGCCGAGGAAGGCCGCTGGCCGGAGCTGCTCGGCATCTACCGGCAGGTCAGGGCCGCGGCCTCGGTGCGGGCGGGCGAGGCGGGTGCGGCGGCCGAGACGGCCCCGCTGGGCCACCTGATCGCGCACGGCGCGCCGCCCGAGGTGGCCGTCCGGCTGTTCGACGAGGACGGCGGGCCCGGCACCGCGGCCGGGGTGGGTGACCACGACTCGGGGCCGCTCTGGGAGGTGCTGGCGACCCGTCACTCCTGGCTGCGGCTGGCCCCGCTGCTCGGGCCCGCGCCGGTGCGCCGCCTGGTCGCGCACACCAGGGTGCTGGTCGGGGAGGACCTCTCCTACGGCGCGGAGCCCGATCCGGACGGCGTTCCGCTGGTGCTGGAGTCCTGGGAGGTGGCGGGCTGGGGCGACAGCGGGCGGGTCCGCGACTACCTGCGGTCCGGTGGCTCGCGCAGCTCCCTGCTGGCCCTGCCGGCCACCCGGGAGGGGCTCGGCCCGGTCGACCTGCCGCTGCGGCGGGAGCGCCTCGCCGGGCAGCCGGCGACCCGGGAGTTCGCCGCCCTGGCCGACTGGGCCCAGGTGGCCTGCGTGCGCGGCCCGGCTCCGGCGGCGGCCGCGCAGTTCGCCCCGGCCCGCCGGGTGACCGGCGGGTACGTCCCGTTCGCCGCCGCGTACCCGGTGCTCGTCCAGGCCGGGGCCGGGGTCCGGGCGCACGGGGTGGCGCGGGGCCGGCTGGTGGTCTGGCGGGCCCTGGTGGCGATGACCGGCGCCGGCGGCGCCGACCGTGCCGAGGTGAACGCGCTGGTGGCCCGGCTGCGCTGCTTCACCTGGTGCGATCCGGCGGACGAGCTGCGCTACCTGCACGTCGCCCTGGAGGATCCGGCGACCGGCCTCAGCTGGGCGGTCAGCGGCGACGACGTGGAGTGAGCGCGACCGCCGCCCGGTTCAGCCTGCCGGGCGGCGGTCGCGCACGGCCCCGGCCCGGTGCCGCCCGGGGGTGGGAGGCGGCGACGGGCCGGGGAGTCGCGGGCGGGGCGGCTCAGGCGCTGAGCTGCTCCCGGCCGGGCGCGGCGCCCTGGGTCGGCAGCTGGGCCGCCGGGTCGGGGGCGTGGCTGTCGACGAGGGTCGTCTCGTCGAAGGGCAGCCGGCCGGCCAGCACCTCCCGGGCCCGCCCGTGGTCGATCTCCCCGGTCCAGTGGCCGATCAGGACGGTGGCGACCGCGTTGCCGGCGAAGTTGGTCAGCGCCCGGGCCTCGGACATGAAGCGGTCGATGCCGACGATCAGGCCGACGCCGTCCACCAGCTCGGGCTTGTGCGACTGCAGCCCGCCGGCCAGCGTGGCGAGGCCGGCGCCGGTGACCCCGGCCGCGCCCTTGCTGGCGATCACCATGAAGAGCAGCAGGGAGAGCTGCTGGCCGATCGACATCGGCTTGTCCATGGCCTCGGAGATGAAGATCGAGGCCATCGTCAGGTAGATCGCGGTGCCGTCCAGGTTGAAGCTGTACCCGGTGGGGACGGTGATGCCGACCACCGGGCGGCTGACCCCGAGGTGCTCCATCTTGGCGATCAGCCGGGGCAGCGCGCTCTCCGAGGAGGAGGTGGAGAGGATCAGCAGGAACTCCCGGCCGAGGTAGCGCAGCAGGGCGAACACGTTCACCCCGGCGACCAGGCGCAGCAGCAGGCCGAGCACCACCACGACGAACAGCGCGCAGGTCAGGTAGAAGCCGATCATGATGACGGCGAGGCTCTTCAGGGCGGCCGTGCCGGTGGCCCCGACCACCGCCGCCATCGCGCCGAAGGCGCCGACCGGGGCGGCCCACATGATCATCGACATCACCCGGAAGACCAGCCGCTGGACGTGCTCGACGCCGCGCAGCACCGGCGCTCCGGCCGGGCCCATCGCCTGGAGGGCGAAGCCGGCCAGCAGGGCGACCAGCAGGGTCTGCAGCACCTTGCCCTCGGTGAGGGCGGAGACCATCGTGGTCGGGATGATCCCGAGCAGGAAGTCGGTGGTGTGCTGGGCCTCGCCGGCGGCGGCCTGGGCGTGGGCGGCCTTGCTGAGCGCCTGGGTGAGGTGCAGGCCGGAGCCGGGCTCCAGCAGGTTGCCGACCACCAGGCCGATGCCCAGGGCGACGGTCGACATGGCGAGGAAGTAGCCGAGGGCGAGCCCGCCGACCCGGCCGACCTTGGCCGCCTTGGTGACCGAGCCGATGCCCAGCACGATGGTGCAGAAGATCACCGGGCTGATCATCATCTTGATGAGGTTGACGAAGCCCGTCCCGATCGGCTTCAGCTCGACCGCGAAGCCGGGCGCGAGCAGCCCGACGGCGATGCCCGCGACCACCGCCGCGACCACCGCGAGGTAGAGGTAGTGCGTACGGTCCCGTCGTCTCGCGGGTCCTGCCCCGGTGATCGTCATCTGCGGCTCCTTCGCCCTGCTGTCCTGGCGGCCCCGGGTGGTGGGCCGCTCCGACTATGGGCGCCGCCGTGACGCGGGTCACGTTTGCGTTCATAGAGTTCACACCCGGCCCGGCTCACCGCCCTGTCCGGCCCGCCGTTCGGCAGGGCACACTGGCTGGCATGTCCGAGCGCCCGCCCTCCTCCGCGCGCCGGCGGGTGCGCAGCCTCGCCGGGCAGCTCTTCGTCCTCCAGGTCGTGATCGTCGCGGCCGTGGTGGCCGGCGGCGCCGTCCTGGCGTACCTGTTCACCGCCGGCCGCGCCGAGGACGCGGCCCGCAACCAGGTCGTCGCGGTCGCCCGCGCGATGGCCGACTCGCCGTCCGTCCGCGCCGCCGTCACCGGCCCCGACCCGTCGGCGGTGCTCCAGCCGTACGCGCAGCAGGTGCTGGAGCACGCCGGGGTCTCCTTCGTCACGGTGATGGACACCCACGGCGTGCGCTGGACGCACCCCGACCCGGCCCAGATCGGCCGGCCCTTCCTCGGGCACATCGACCGGGCCCTGGCCGGGCAGACCTCGACCGAGACCTACACCGGCACCCTCGGCCCCTCGGTGCGGGTGGTCACACCGGTGCTGGACGACGGGCACCGGGTGACCGGGCTGGTCAGCGTCGGCATCACGGTCCGGTCCATCAGCGCGGAGCTGCGCGACCCGCTGCTCGCGCTGGCCGGCGTCGCGTTGGCCGCCCTCGCGCTCGGCGGGCTCGGCAGCTACCTGGTCGGCGCCCGGCTGCGCCGGCACACCCACGGCATGGGCGCCGCCGAACTGAGCCACCTGTACGAGTACCACCAGGCCACTCTGCACTCCGTCCGCGAGGGCCTGGTGCTGCTGGACCGCGAGCACCGGGTGGTGCTCTGCAACGACGCCGCCCGCGAACTGCTCGGTCTGGCGGGCGAGGTGGAGGGGCGGCCGGTCGCCGGGCTCGACCTGCCCGAGTCACTGGTCGAGGCCGTCCTCGGGCCCGAGCCCGCCCGGGACGAGGTCCACCTCACCGCCGAGCGGGTGGTGGTGCTCAACACCTCCGCCATCGGCGCCGGCCTCGGCAGCGTGATCACCCTGCGCGACCACACCGAACTCCAGGCGCTGACCGGCGAACTGGACTCGGTGCGCGGGTTCTCCGAGGCGCTCGGCGCGCAGGCGCACGAGGCCGCGAACCGCCTGCACACCGTCGTCTCGCTGATCGAACTCGGCCGCCACGAACAGGCGGTGGAGTTCGCCACCGCCGAACTCGCCCTCGCCCAACGGCTCACCGACCGGGTGGTGGCGGCCGTCGGCGAACCGGTGCTGGCCGCCCTGCTGCTCGGCAAGGCCGCCCAGGCGGCCGAGCGCGGCGTGGAGCTCACCCTCACCGAGGACAGCAGGATCGACGACGGCGTGCTGCCGCCCGGACTGCCCGCCCGCGACCTGGTCACCGTGCTCGGCAACCTGCTCGACAACGCCGTGGACGCCGCCGTCGAGGGCGCCGCCGGCCACGGCGACGCGCCCGAGGTGACCGTCACCGCCCGGGTGGAGGACGGCCGGCTGCTGCTCCGGGTCGCCGACACCGGCTCCGGCATCGACCCGCGCGCCGTCGAGGACGTGTTCCGGCGCGGCTGGACCACCAAGCAGAGCGGCCACGGCCTGGGCCTGGCCCTGGTCGCCCAGGCCGCCCGCCGCAACGGCG
The DNA here is from genome assembly GCF_042673745.1 of Kitasatospora sp. NPDC057015. Classification (NCBI taxonomy): domain Bacteria; kingdom Bacillati; phylum Actinomycetota; class Actinomycetes; order Kitasatosporales; family Streptomycetaceae; genus Kitasatospora; species Kitasatospora sp. NPDC057015. The sequence goes on along the minus strand of NZ_JBHUSG010000002.1, from coordinate 36,120 downwards.
GCACCGTCGAGGTCGGCCGCGAGCGGGGCGCCGTGCTCACCGTCCGGCTGCCGCTGCAGCGGACCGGGGAGGCGCTCCGATGACCCGCCCCGCGCCCGGCCCGACCGCCCGCCCCGCGCCCGGCCCGATCGGCGTCCTGGTGGTCGAGGACGACCCGGTGGCCGCCGCCGCGCACGCCCTGCACGTGGACCGCGCACCGGGCTTCCGGGCCGTCGCCACCGTGCACGGCTGCGCGGACGCGCTGCGCGCCCTGGACCGGGCCCGGGAGGCCGGCACACCGGTGGACCTCGTCCTGCTCGACCTCCACCTGCCCGACGGCCACGGTCTCCAGCTCTGCCGCTCCCTGCGGGCCGCCGGGCACCCGGCGGACATCATCGCCGTCACCTCCGCCCGCGAGCTCGCGACCGTGCGGCAGGCCGTCTCGGCCGGCGTCGTGCAGTACCTGCTCAAGCCCTTCGGCCGGGCCGCGCTGCTCGACCGGCTGGAGCGCTACGCCCGCTACCGCGAGACGCTGGGCCGCGCCGGCGAGGCCACCGGCCAGGACGAGGTGGACCACGCCTTCGCCGTGCTGCGCACCGCCGAGCGCAGCACCCTCCCCAAGGGCCTCAGCGCCCCCACCCTGGAGACCGTGGCCGGCGTCCTGCGCGAGGCCGCCACCGGTCTGTCCGCCGCCGCCGCGGGCAGCGCCGCCGGGGTCTCCCGGATCACCGCCCGCCGCTACCTCGAACACCTCGTCGACACCGGCCTCGCCGACCGCGAGCCCCAGTACGGCCAGGTCGGCCGGCCGGAGCTGTGCTACCGCTGGCGCGCGGCCGGCACGCCGTAGCGGCGGCGGCAGCCGCAGCGGCCGGGGCCGCCGGCGGCTCGGTCCCGGCTCAGCCCGCGCGCCGCGCGAGTGCGAGGTAGCGGTCGTCGGCGTCGGTGTACGAGACGAGCCGCCAGCCCGCGCCGGCCAGCAGCGGGCGCAGCCGGGGCTCCGCGCGCAGGTCGTCCGGGGTGAGCTGCCGGCCGTGGCGGGCCGCGAGCGCGGCGCGGCCGATCGGGTGGAAGAGCGCGAGCAGGCCGCCCGGCGCGGTGACCCGGGCGAGTTCGGCCAGGGCGAGCGCCGGCGCGGGCAGGTGCGAGACCAGGCCCGCGGCGAACACCGCGTCGAGCCCGGCGTCCGGCAGCGGGAGGCGGGCGCAGTCGGCGAGCAGCAGGGTGGCGTCCGCGCGGTGGACGGCGGCCTCCCGGAGCATCTCGGGGGTGACGTCGGCGCCGATGACGGTGCCGTCGGGCCCGACGGCGGCCCGCAGCAGGGGCAGTGCCCGGCCGGTGCCGCAGCCGGCGTCGAGCACGGACTGCCCGGGCCGCAGGCCGAGTTCGGCGACGGCGGCGGCGTAGCGCGGGCCGTCGTCGGGGAACTTGGCGTCCCAGCCCGCGGCGCGGGCGCCGAAGAACTCGCGGGTGCGGGCGAGTTCGGCGTCGTGGGCGGCGGATGCGGCGTCCGCGTCGCCGGTGTCCGCGGCGCTGCGGTCGGGCTGCTTCGGCATCTGTGGCTCCCTCGGTGATCGCGGGTCAGCTTAGACCGGTCGGCCCGGCTGACGAATGCCCGGATTCCGGTGCGTGACCTTCCGTGGGCCGACTCGTTGGTCAGTCCGGCGCACTTCACCCGTACGGGTGATCGTGGCCGGTCGGGACGACCGGAACGGCGCCATCCAGTAAAGTTAGGCTTACCTAACTTTATGGGAGTCTGCCTGTGACCGTCACCGTCGAGCCCGCCGAGCCCGCCGCACCCGCGCTCCCCCCGGGGGACGCGGTGCTGCGCCGCCAGCGCATCCGCGAGTCGGCCGCCCGGACGTACGCGCGGCACTTCCCGATCGTGCCGGTGCGCGCGAACGGGATGACCGTCGAGGGTGCCGACGGCCGCCGCTACCTCGACTGCCTCTCCGGTGCGGGCACCCTGGCGCTCGGCCACAACCACCCGGTGGTGCTGGAGGCCATCCGGCGCACCCTCGACAGCGGCGCCCCGCTGCACCTGCTCGACCTCGCCACCGCCGAGAAGGACGACTTCACCGAAGCCCTCTTCGCCAGCCTGCCGCCCGGCTTCGGCGAGCGCTCCCGGGTGCACTTCTGCGGCCCGGCCGGCACCGACGCCGTCGAGGCCGCCCTCAAGCTGATGCAGACCGCCACCGGGCGGCGCGGCGCCCTCGCCTTCACCGGCGCCTTCCACGGCATGACCGCCGGGGCCCTCGCGGTGACCGGCAACGTCGCCGTCAAGGCCCCGCTGCCCGGGGGCGGCGACGTCACCCGCCTGCCGTACCCGTACGACTACCGCTGCCCGTTCGGGGTCGGCGGCGCGGCCGGCGCGGAGCTCGCCGCGACCTTCACCGAGCGGCTGCTCGACGACCCGGCCGGCGGCGTGGTCAGGCCCGCCGCGATGATCCTGGAGGCCGTCCAGGGCGAGGGCGGCGTGGTGCCCGCACCGGACGGCTGGCTGCGCGAGATGCGCCGGATCACCGCCGAACGCGGCATCCCGCTGATCGTCGACGAGGTGCAGACCGGCGTCGGCCGCACCGGCGCCATGTGGGCGGTCGAGCACAGCGGCGTCGTCCCGGACGCGATGGTGCTCTCCAAGGCCATCGGCGGCAGCCTGCCGCTCGCCGTGGTGGTCTACCGCGAGGAGTACGACGGCTGGCAGCCCGGCGCCCACACCGGCACCTTCCGCGGCAACACCCTCGCGATGGCGGCCGGCGCCGCCACCCTGCGCTTCGTCGCCCAGCAGGGGCTGGTGGAGCGCGCGGCCACCACCGGCGCCCGGATGACCGCCCGGCTCGGAGCCCTGCGCGGCGAGCTGCCGGTGATCGGCGACGTCCGCGGCCGGGGCCTGATGATCGGGATCGAGCTGGTCGACCCGGCCGCGGAGCCGGACGCCTGCGGCGCGCAGCCGGCCGCGCCCGAGCTGGCCGTCCGGGTCCGGGAGGCCTGCCTGGCCCGCGGGCTGATCGTCGAGCTCGGCGGGCGCCACGACGCCGTGCTGCGCCTGCTGCCGCCGCTGACCATCACCGACGAGCAGGTCGAGGCGGTGCTCGACCGGCTCGCCGACGCCGTCCGCGCCGCCTCCGCGCCCGGGGCCGGGTCGTGAACACGGTCGGACCGGCCGGGGCGCCCGACCGCGGGCTCCGCCGGGCCTCCGCGGAGCCCGCCCCCGCCCCGGCGGCGCTGTCCGGCGGCGCCGACGGCCCGCGGGCGCTCCGGCCGCTGCTCGACACCGTGCTCGCCGCCCTGGAGGCGGGCGCCGCGCGGCGGGCCGGGCCGGTGCCGGCCGGCACCCCGGAGCGGCTGGCCCGGTTGGTCGACGCCGAGTTCCGGCGGCCGGGGGCCGACGGGGACGCCCTCGCCCGACTCACCGAACTCCTCGCCCACGGCAGCGCCGACCCAGCCGACCCGGCCTGCGCCGCGCACCTGCACTGCCCGCCGCTGGCCGTCGCCGTCGCCGCCGACCTCGCGGTCAGCGCCCTCAACCCCTCCCAGGACTCCTGGGACCAGGCGCCCGCCGCCACCGCCCTGGAAACCGTGCTGATCGCCGAACTCGCCGCCCTGGTCGGCTTCCCGCAGGGCGCCACCGGAGTGCTCACCTCCGGCGGCACCGAGTCCAACCTGATGGGCCTGATGCTGGCCCGCGACCAGATCCTCGACGGGATCGTGGAGGTGGACGGGCTGCCGGCCGGGGTCCGGCCGCTGATCTTCGCCTCGCAGGCCGCCCACTTCTCGGTCCAGCGCGCCGCCGCCCTGCTCGGCCTCGGCGAGCGGGCCGTGGTGCCCGTGCCGGTCGACGCCGGGCTGCGGATGGACCCGGCTGCGCTGGCCCTGGCGATGGCCGAAGCCGTCTGGCAGGGGGCCACCCCGCTCGCCGTGGTCGCCACCGCCGGCACCACCGACACCGGCGCGGTCGACCCGCTGCACCCGGCCGCCGACCTCGCCGCCCGCTACGGCGCCTGGCTGCACGTGGACGCCGCGTACGGGGGCGGCGCACTCCTCTCCGACCGCCTCGCGCCGCTGCTCGACGGCGTCTCCCGGGCCGACTCGGTCTCGCTCGACTGGCACAAGCTGGGCTGGCAGCCCGCCGCCGCCGGGGTCTTCCTGGCCCGGCGGGCCGAGACCTACGTCTCGCTGCTGCGCCGGGCCGCCTACCTCAACCCGGCCGACGACGAGGAGGCGGGTTATCCGAGCCTGCTCGGCCTCTCGCTGCGCACCACCCGCCGGGCCGACGCCTTCAAGCTGGCGGTCACCCTGCGCACGCTCGGCCGGGCCGGTCTCGGCCGGCTGGTGGACGCCTGCCACGAGCTGGCGCTGGCCACCGCGGAGGCCGTCCGCGCGGAGCCCGCGCTCGAACTGCTCTGCCCGCCCGTGCTCACCACGGTGGTCTTCCGCTACCTCCCGGCCGGCGCCGCCGACCCCGCCGAGGCCGACCGGATCAACGCCGAGGTGCGCCGGGTCCTGCTGCGCGAGGGCCGCGCGGTCGTCGGCCGGACCGAACTGCCCGGCGGCGGCCTGGGCCGGGTGCGGCTGAAGCTGACCCTGCTCAACCCGAACACCCGCCCGGAGCAGGCGGGCGAGCTGCTGCGCGCGGTGGTCCGGGCGGGCCGGGAGGCCGAGCGGACCGGCGGCGGGGGCTGAAGGACCGGCCGCCGGGCCGGCTGCCCGACCGGTGATCGACCGTGCCTCCCCGGTCGCGAATCGTTCCCTGAATGAACGTCACGGTGCTTTTCCGGCGGTGACGTTGGAGGAATGTACACTGGTGCGACAGGCCGTCGGATGCGCATGCGGACGCCCCTGAATCAGCCGGGGACAAGTCTCCGTGGACATACCAATACCGGAGTCGTACAGGCCGATTCCGGTCACTCGCCGACGGAATTCCGCCAACCCCCCGACAGGCCTTGCGGACCGCCCGAACAACGGCGGTAACTTCTTGTAGTCGCCGCCACACCAGGAGCACACGGCTCCCCGGGACTAGCGGCACAAGGGGGATCCACCACACGCGCCCGCGTTGTTCCCGGACGCCGTGACCTGTGCACCCGTGCGTGACCCCGCCCCGGCCGCCCCACCGGACGGCCTCCCGCTGCGCGGCCCGCCCGGCCGGCGACCCATCGTGCCCGGCCGCGCGCGCCGACGTCACCCGCGCCCGATCCACCGCCGCAACCGGTGAATTCCGACCTGCCCGGGTGAACCGGGCCCGGGCGGGTTCCGGTGCCGACGGCGGGCATTCCCAGACGGCCCCGACCATGGCTCGGCCATGTTCCGAAACCCCTTTCAGAGCACCGTGATTCATTCCTGCGAGCGCGAAGGCCCCGGCATGAGCGAAACGCTCCTCGGCTCCGCCCCGACCCTGTTCGAGGCGCAGCCCTTCTCCCCCCGTTGCCAGGCGATCTGGCGACGGGGCGACCACCTGCTCATCGGCGTCAGCCCCGGGAACAGCTACTTCGGACACCAGCGGATTCGCGAACTCGTCGGCTGGGCGTCGGAGTTCTTCGACTCCGTCGACATCGTGTACGCGGACCTGCACGTCGAGGCCCAGTACGAGGCGTTCGGCCACCCGCCCGAGCACGCGCTGCGCCGGGCCGCCAAGGAGGTCAAGGCCACCGCCCGCCGGATCCGGCGCGGCGTCGAGGAGGCCGGCCGGCCGGGCGTGGGCGTCCACCCGCTCTCGTCCTTCCTGGACGACCCCGGCTACCGGCGGCTGCACGGCTCCGTTCTGGAGGCGCTGCGCACCGACGAGGTGCTGAGGGAGGCGGCCGAGGGGATGGCCCGGTCCTTCCTGTCGGCGCGGCTGGGCGAGGGGCTGCCGCCGACCGCGGACCAACTGGCCGCCGGCCTGCGGTACATAGCCGCCGAGCTGCCGTTCTTCCTGGACACCCCGGCGTTGCTCTCGGTGCCCTCCTCGGTCAGCTGCTATCACGTCCAACTGCCGCTCACCCCTGTCCTCTTCGGCCGCGAATCCGGCCTGCGGGCGGCCCCCGGGCAGGCGTACGCCGTGGTCCGCCGGGCGGCCGTGCCGGGCTCCGCCCCGCCGGCCGCCGCATGACCCCCTCGGTGGCGGCCCCGCCGCCGTCCCGACCCACCGTCGAAAAACCCTCAGGAGTTCCCGCCATGACCACGAGTGCCCGGCGCGAAGCCGTCTTCCCCCTCTCCAGGCGCGGTGACGTGCTGCCCGAGGAGGCGATCCGGTTGCGCGAGGAGCAGCCGGTCGCGAAGGTCCGCACCATGACCGGCGACGAGGCCTGGCTGGTCAGCAGCCACGCGCTGGCCAGGCAGGTGCTGGAGGACGAGCGCTTCAGCCTCAAGGACACCGCCAACCCGGGCGTGCCCCGGCAGTACGCGCTGACCATCCCGCCGGAGGTGGTCAACAACATGGGCAACATCAACAGCGCGGGCCTGCGCAACGCCGTGATGAAGACCCTCTCGCCGCGCGCGGACCGGCAGTTGGACGGCTGGTTGGAGGCCGAGGCGCACCGGCTGCTCGACACCCTGGTCGCCCACGGCGCGCCGGGCGAGCTGCGGGACGGCTTCACCGAGCCCTACTCGGCGGCCCTGCACTGCCGGCTGCTGGGCATACCGGCCGCGGACTGGCGCCGGCTGATGTCCGGCATCGACCTCGCCTTCGTCACCAGCCCGGCGCCGTTCGAGGGCTCGGCGCCGAACTGGTACAAGGACCTCGGCTACATGACGGCGCAGCTCAACGCCGACCCCGCGCCGACCGAGGGGCTGCTCGGGCGGTTCGCCGAGCTGCGCCGCTCGCCGGACGTCTCGGACCGGGTCGGTGACGAGCTGCTGGCCACGGTGGCGCTCTCGCTGTTCGGCGCGGGTGCGGTGTCCACCTCGGCCTTCCTGCTGCACGCGATCATCGCGCTGGCCGGGCAGCCGGAGCTGGCCGAGCGGCTGCGTGCCGAGCCGGCCGTGATCGGCCGCGCCGTCGACGAGCTGCTCCGGGTCAACCTCTCGATCGGCGACGCGCTGCCGCGGCTGGCGACGGCGGACGTCCGGCTGGGCGAGGTGCTGGTGAAGGCGGGGGAGCTGGTCCTCGTCCTGGTGGAGGGCGCCAACTTCGACCCGGAGGTGTTCCCGCACCCGGAGCGGATCGACTTCGACCGGGAGAGCAACCCGCACCTCTCCTTCGGTGCCGGCCGGCACTTCTGCCCGGCGTCCGCGCTCGGCCGCACCCATGCCGAGATCGCGCTGACGGCGCTGGTGGAGCGGCTGCCGGGGCTGCGGCTGGCGCTGCCGGTGGAGCAGCTCGCCTGGCGCCCGGGGTTCATCAAGCGGCTGCCGGAGCGGCTGCCGGTGATCTGGTAGCCGCCGGCCGGCCCGGGCCGCTCCCGGCCGCTCGGCGGCCCGCGGCGGTCCGGGCCGGGGCCGGCCCCCGGTCCGGGCAGGGGTCAGGCCCGGGTGCCGATCAGCAGCTCGCGGGTCCGCTCCCAGGTGGCGGGGTCGGAGGCGACCAGCAGGCCGTCCTCGCCACCGGGCGGGTCGGGCCGGTAGGTGGAGCCGTCCAGCCGGGCGGAGACCCCGCCGGCCTCGGTGACCAGGAGCGAGCCGGGGGCGTGGTCCCACGGCAGGGTGCGCCAGTAGTAGACGAACTCCTGCTCGCCGTCGACGATCTGGGGGTACTCCACGCCGGCGGCGTGCCGGCCGGGGGTGACCTCGCCGAAGGCGGCGGCGTTGGCCCGCAGCCGGATCCGTTCCGCGGGGTCGACGAACCGGCTCTTGACCGAGCCGCGCCAGTCGCCCGGTCGGTCGGAGGCGGGGGTGCGGGTGAGGCGCTCGCCGTTGCGCCACGCGCCGGCGCCCAGCTCGGCGGCGTACGCGGTCGCGGTCATCGGCTGCCAGATCCAGGCCGCGACGGTCTGCCCGGAACGGACCAGCGAGGCCATCACGGCGAAGTCCGGACGGCCGGCGATGAAGTTGGAGGTGCCGTCCACCGGGTCGACCAGCCAGACGGCGGGCTCGGTGGTGAGGGCGTGGGCCAGCTCCGGGTCGGCGGACACGGCCTCCTCGCCGACCACCGGGACGGGCAGCAGCTCGCGCAGTCGCCGGGCGATGATCACCTCGGCCTCTCGGTCGGCGACGGTGACCACCTCGCCCGGGGCCTTCTCCATCACCTCGCCGGCGGCCAGCGCCCGGAAGCGCGGCAGGACCACCTCGGCGGAGGCCTCCGCGAGGATCTCCGCCACCTTCTCCATCAGCACGTGCCGCTCCCTTCGCTGACACCACTCTCGCACGCCTGTGCCACTCGGACCTGCGGCAGCCCCCTCGCCGGCGCCCGGTGGCGGCCGGTCGTCGGTGGCGACGGTGCGGCGCCGGGCCCGCTACCCCGCCGCCGCCCCGGGGGTCAGGCGGCGGGCCCGCCGCCCAAGAAGTGGAACCCCGGGCGAGGGTGCATCAGGAACTCGTGGTGCGAGATGTTCCAGGCGTAGGCGCCGGCCATCGCGAAGAGCACCCGGTCGCCGGCGCGCAGCCCGTCCACCGGGGCCCGGTGCGCCAGGACGTCCTTCGGGGTGCAGAGCTGCCCGGCCAGGGTGGCCCGCCCGGTGGTCGTGGCCGGACGCGGCCAGGGGTGCTCCCACCCCGCCACGGGCAGGACGTCGAACGGCTGGTCGTGGCCCCGGGTGGCGGGGGTGCGCAGGTGGTGGGTGCCGCCGCGGACGACGGCGAAGTCCTCGCCGTGGCTCTGCTTCACGTCGAGCACCTCGGTGGCGTACCAGCCGCAGTACGCGGTCAGTGCCCGCCCGGGCTCGATCCGCAGGGTCAGTCCGGGATGACGGCCGAGCAGCTTCTCCAGGCCGGTGCCGAACGCGCCCCAGTCGAAGCGGGCGGCCGGGTCCGCGTAGTCCACGGCCATGCCGCCGCCGACGTTGACCTCGTCCAGGGCGATCCCGTGCCGCCGGGCGAGTCGCACCGACCACGCCACCACCTGCTCGGCGAGCACCAGCTGGGCCGGCGCGTCCAGGCCGCTGGCCAGGTGGGCGTGCACGCCGCGCAGCCGGATCCGCCGCCCGAGCGGCCCGGCGAGCAGGGCCAGGCACTCCTCGGCCCGCTCCGGGTCGAGCCCGAACGGCGTGGGGCGCCCGCCCATCGCCAGCGCGACCGAGTCCAGCGCACCCGGGGCGACCGGCAGGTTCACCCGCAGCAGGACGTCGACCACCGCGTCCGGCGCGCCGGCCAGGGCGTCGGCCAGCCGGTACAGCTCCTGCTCGCTCTCGACGTGCCAGCGGTGCACGCCGAGCCGGACGGCCGCGGCGATCTCGGCCGGCGTCTTGCCCGGGCCGCCGAAGGCCAGCGCCGCTCCCGGTACGGCCGCCCGGACGTGCTCCGACTCGCCGCCGCTGGAGACCTCGTAGCCGTCCACCGCGTCGCGCAGCGCGGCCAGCACGGCCGGCTCCGGGTTGGCCTTGGCCGCGTAGTACAGCTCCACCCGGTCCGGCAGGGCGGCCCGGACGGCCGCCGCGTGACCGCGCAGGAGCGCGAGGTCGTACACGTACGCCGGCAGCTCGTCCGGGGTCAGGGCCGAGACGTGGTCGCGGACCAGGGGGGTGGCGGTCATCGGGTGCTCCGGGCGGGGACGAGGACGGGCGAACGGACGGCTTCGGGGCCGCCGGCCGTGGCGGGCGCCGGCCCGGGCGGGGCGAGGGCGGCCATGGCGGCGGACGCCCGGGCGGCCTCGGTGAGCACGGCCTCGCCGAGCGGGGACGCCAGCCGGACGTACCCGGCCTCGCGGTCCGCCCTGCGCTCCCAGCGGGTGAGCAGGTTCGCCTTGGCGGGCAGCGGTACGCCCGCCAGCAGCGCGCTCAGCCGGGGCGGGCAGCCGTACTCGTCGGCGTAGGAGCGCAGGGTGTCCCGGACGGCCTCCCAGAGCGCCCCCTCCAGCTCCGGATGCAGGTCGGCCAGCGCGGCGAGCAGCTCGGAGCAGTGGTTGACCAGCAGGCAGTAGACCACCCGGTCCCAGCCGCGCTGCGCGTCGTAGGCCATCGGGGCGGCGACCTCGGGCGGCAACCGGGCCAGCAGCCCGGCGTTCTGCTCGGGGACGAGCTTGGCGCCCTCCAGGTCGCGGAAGAGCACCTGGACGGGGCGGCCCTCGCCGTCCACGCCGATCAGCACGTTCTGCAGGTGCGGTTCCAGCACCAGGCCGTGGTCGAAGTAGGCGGCCAGCACCGGCGGCAGCAGCAGCCGCAGGTACGCCCGCCACCAGTCCAGGGCCGCGGCCGGTCCGGCTCCGGCGAGCAGCCGGGAGACGTGCGCGGAGCTGGTGGGGTACTCGTCGGCCACGGCCGCCGCCAGCAGCGGGGTGACCCCGGGACGCAACGCGCCCTCCAGGCCGTCCCGGACGATCAGCCCGAGGCCCTCGAACAGGCCGAGGTCGGGGCTGCCGTCCGGGCCGGGCACCGCCAGCGTGCGGAAGGCGGGCTCGCGCAGCACGGCGGCGTCCGGGAACCGCCCGGCCAGCTCGCCGAGCGCGGGGGCCAGCAGCCGGGTCAGGGCGACCGCGCCGGCCAGCTCGTACGCGGCGTTCTTGCGCAGGCAGTTGGTGATCCGCACGTTGAGGCTGAACTTCAGGAAGGCACCGGCGCCGTGCAGGGTGCGCACCGAGGCGGTGGCGGTGAACGCCTCGCCGCCGCGGCCGAGGTCCAGCACGTCGCCGCGCCCGAGCGCCGCCCGCAGTGCGGGGTTCTCGCGCAGCAGCTCGTACTGCCACGGGTGCGCGGGCAACAGCCGGTACCCGGGCGGTACTTCGCGCATCGCGTCGAGCAGTTCGGTGGCCGCCGGGTCGAGGCTCTCCTCGGCGAGCAGCTCCGCCCGCACCGCCAGGTGGCGCAACCGGAACGCGGCGCGGGCCTCCGGGGCGTACGCGGACCAGGCGGCCGGGTCCTCCGAGCGGGACTTCGGGGCGGGGTGGAACCGGTGGCCGAACAGCAGGGCCTGCTCGGACTCCAGGTAGCGGTCGCCGCCGGCCGCACCCCGGGCGGACAGTGCGCCGCGGACGCCCTCGTGGCTGGAGGCCAGCTGGTCGAGGAACTCCTCGTTGCCCACCCCGCTGCGCAGCGTCAACTCCTGCTCGACGTGCTCGGCCAGCTCCCGCCAGCCCAACTCGGCCCAGCCGCCCGCGCGTTCCTCGCTGACCGGGCCGACGAACCGGTGCGCGCCGATCAGCGAGGTGCGCCGCAGGGCGACCCGCAGCAGCACGCCGCGCCGGGGCAGCCGGATCAGCAGCCGGCCGTCGGCGACCGCGCTCTGGCGCTCGGGGCCGGACACCTCGCGCAGCAGGCAGTTGAGCAGGGTGTGCGCCACGGCGTGCTCGGCGCACGGCAGGCCGTCGGCCGGTGGGGGTGACTCCGGGGCGGGTAGGGGCATCGACGACTCCAACGGGGTGCGGGGGCGAGGGTTGTGGCCGCGGAGGTGGCGGCGGCGCGCGGTGCGGCGGCGGGTCTGCGGGTGTCGGCCGGGGCGCGGAGGCCGCCGGCCGCCGGCGCCCGGCGCGGGCTGCGGCACCCCGGGTGACGGGCCGTCGCCCGTCGTCCGTCGGGGTGTCGGCGGTCATCAGACCATTCTCGCCCGACGGAGGTAGTTGGGACCGCTGGTGTAGTGCTTGTTGACGTCCGCGGCGCCGGAACGCTCCTTGCTGAGCAGCGTTCCCGCGGTGACCATGGCCTTCACCGGGAGCCGGTCCGCCTCCAGCAGGGCGGCGCGCAGCAGGGAGCCGTCCGGGCCGAGCCGGCCGGCCGCCTCGGTCAGCCGCGCGCGGAGCACACCGAGCGAGGTCTCCAGCGGCACCCGGCCGTGGGCGGCCAGGTCGAACGCCGGCGAGGCGGCGCAGAGGTGCACGGTGATGGTGGTGAACAGGTCCGTCAGGGCGCGGTCGCCGGTACCGACGATCCTGGGGTCGTCGAACCGGGCCTCCTGCCGGGCCTGTTCACCGAGCGCCGCGCCGAGCCGCGGACCGTTGATCCGCAGCCCGTCGTTGTCCTTGAGCAACAGGCGGAGCCGGGTGGCGCCGTCGGCCCGGTCGAGCACCAGTGAGATGTTCTGCTGGTGCGACTCCAGCGCGATCCCGTACCGCAGCAGGGTGCACTGCCAGTCCAGCAGCAGGGTCAGGAACGCGTCGTAGAGCGCCAGCGGATCGCCGCCGTAGAAGCGGTCGGAGAGGTGGTCGACGACCAGCCGGCCGCCCGGCGCGGTGGCGGTGAGCGCGGCCAGCGGCAGGGTCACCGCCTCGTCCAGCCCCTCGGGGAGTTCGCGCAGCAGGAAGGCCAGCAGCTCGTGCCCGCCTTCGGCGTACCGCTGTTCACCGGCCGGCAGCACGGCGGCGGCGAAGCGGGGCTCGCGGCGGATCACCGCCTTCAGCAGGCGCTCGGCGGCGGCGCCGTCCGGCAGCACGCCGGCCTTGATGGTGCGCCGGTTGCGCAGGCCCAGGGTGGCGGTGGCCAGCGGGAGTTTGAGGTGGTGGCGCGGGTCGCGGACGACGGCCACGGTGCGGGTCGACAGGGTGGGCACGACCTCCAGGTAGCGGCGGCGGCCCGGCACGGCGAGCCCGGTCAGGCCGGCCGACGCCAGCGCCTCCACGAGCGGCGCGCCGGCGGTCAACGGGTGGACGGGCAGCAGGAGGTGGCCCGGGCCGAGCTCGGGCAGGTCGACGTCCTCGGGGCGGGGCCACCAGTGCGGCAGCGGCGCGAGGGCGTGCCCGGCCACCAGCCGCTCGGGCACGGCCACCCAGTGCAGGGCGAAGGACGGGTGGAACTCCGGTGCGCAGCCGATGATCTGGTCCTCGTCCAGGCCGGCCCGGCCGCGGGCGGTCGGGTAGACCGGGTGGTCCAGGTAGGCCGCCAGGGTGTCCTGGGCGAGGGCGCCCGCCGGGCCGGTCCAGTGCGCGGGATCGGCGCCGTACCGCCGGGCCAGGGCGGCCAGCACGCCGGGTTGCGCGGTGTCGTGCAGCGCCATGGTGAGCAGGGTCTGCCGGCACTCCTCGGCGAAGGCGTCGTAGCCGGCCCGGTCCTCGGGGTCGGCCAGGGCGCGCAGGGCGCCGACGATCCGGTCGAGCCGGGTGAGGGCCCGCCCGTCGGCCTCGACCAGCGGGAGCCGGGCGCGGTACTCGCACTGGAAGCCGTCCGGGGCGACCGGGAGCAGCAGTTCGGTGGCCCCGATCCGTCGGCCCAGCCAGGGTCCGTCCGGGCGCTGCTCCGGGACGCCGCGGGTGCGCAGGCCGAGCACGTCCTCGCGCAGCAGCGCGGAGAGCACGCGCAGCGTCAGCCGCCGCTCGGCCCCGGCACGGATGGCGTTGACCGGGGCGTCCGGGGCGTCCGGTCCGGCCGCGCGGGCGCCCCGGGGGCGTCCCGCGCTCACTGGGCGATCTCCCAGCGGTTGGCCGCGGCGAACCGCTGCGACGCCTGCCGGGCCGCCTCCGGGTCCGGGCCGAAGGCCCAGATCAGGCCGAGGTAGTCGCGGTTGGTCCGGTAGTGCGGGTGGCGTTCGCCCACCCCGCGCAGCGGGCGGTAGCAGAGCTCGACGCCGTCGGTGACCAGGTCGCACGGCCCGGGAGCCGCGACGAGGGTGCCGGGGCGGTCCGCGCAGACGGCCAGGTTGTGGCCGAACACGTCCGTCCGGGCGCCGAGTTCGGCCGGCAGCGGCACGCCCAGGTGGGTGCGCAGGACGTGCTCGAAGTACGGGATGTCGAGGATCCGGGCCAGGGCCAGGTCGGCGCGGTCCCCGATGGCGCGGTAGTTGACCTCGATGATCCGGGCGCGGCCGTCCGGCTGGACGACGAACTCGGTGTGGCAGGCGCCGAGTCCCACCCCCAGCGCGTCCAGCTGGGCGAGTACCTGGTCCACCACCGGCCGGTCGTGGGCGTGGACGAAGTCCAGGGCCTGCTCGACGAATCCGGGCGGCGGCGCGAGCCGGGTGCGGAATCCGCCGAGCACGTGCCGGGTGGTCCCGTCGCCGAGCGTCTCGAGGGTCCGCAGCTCGCCGCCCAGGAACTCCTCCAGGACGAGGGCCGCGCCGGGGCGCCGCAGCCGGATCTGCTCGCAGAGCCGGATCAGCCCGGGCAGGTCCTCGGCCAGCGCGACGTCCTCGCTGGCCACGCCCTCACGGGGTTTGACGACGCAGGGGAACGGGATGCCGGCCTGTTCCGGCCCGCCGGGGTGGCTCTCGGGCGGCAGTTCGGCCGACCACACGGTGTCCGCTCCGGCGGCGGCGAGGTGGCGGCGCATCTCGGCCTTGTTCTTGGCTCGCAGGGTGGCCCGCCAGTCCTTCGCGGGCAGCCCGAAGTAGTCGGCCGCGAGGGCGGCCTGGGTCTGCAGGTGGTCGCTGTTGGTGAAGACCGCGTCCGCCGGGTGGTGACGGGAGATCAGGCCGACCACCTCGCGGAAGTCCCGGACGTCGCACGCCAGGACCTCGGGGGCGGCGGCGGACCCGGCGTAGGCGAGGCGGTGCTGCTCGGCGGCGTCCGTCAGGACGGTGACCTCCAGGCCGAGCCGTGCGGCGGCCGGGAGGAAGCCCTCGGTGACGGAGTCGGTGGTGTTGAGCGCGAGCAGGTACAGCCGCATGGTGGAGGGTCCTCCCCGGTGGTCGTGGGCGTGCTGGTGGTGTGGCCCGGCGCGGCGGGCTGCGGGCACTGCCGGGCGGCCGGCCGGCGGCCGGTGGCGGAGGGTCGGGGCCGGTGGCGGAGGGTCGGTTCCTCCGTCCATTGAACACCGCGGCCGGACGGCGGTACCGGGCGAAGGCCGGAGGCCGTGCCGCTCCGCGGCTCAGCCCGGGCCGGGGTCAGGGGCGGGCCGGGCCGCGCGCGGTGGGCCGTTCGGGGGTGGGCCGTCCGGGTGAAGGTCGGTCGGCCGCCCCGGCACGGGCACCGGGCGGTCGCGGGCGGCGGGGGCGTGGCGCGTACGCACGGTCGGGTTTCCACACGAGGCGTCATGCTAGGTTAGGTCTACCTAACTCCGTCAAATCGAGCCCTCGTGCCGAAGTTGACGTGGCGGCAGCTCCCCGTCCGTGGCTATAAGGTGAGCCTAACCTCAGTTCGTAGCGGTGGATGTTTGGAGCCCTCATGCCCGACACGCGGGTGATCCGGCCGAGTGCCGCGGAGCTGCTCGACGGGACGTACCGGCGCCTCACCGGACTCTGCCCGACGCTCAGCCTCACCCTGACGGCCCCCGCGGGCCCGGCCCCGGCGGCCGGCCGCGACTGGGTCGGGGCGGCCGCGTTCGGCGAGCACCGCGACCGGCTGATCGCCGGCGAGAGCGCCCGCATCCTGGCCGCCCACGACTGCGCACCGCGCGAGCACGTCGCCGCCTCCCGCCTGCTGCACCACTACCTGTGGTCCCTCTGCCTGCTCGTCAGCGGCCCCTGGTACCTGGACCGCCGGGTGCCGGGGATCCGGCCCGAGGACGTCTGGATCGACTCCGCCACCGGCGACCTGGCGCTGCGCCCCGGCGACTTCGCCTGCCTGCCCGACGACCCCGCCGCCGGGCGGCCCGGCGCCCGGGTGATCGCCGGCGAGGACGAGCTCCGGGCCGAGCTGAGGGCGGTCGTCGCCGAGCACGTCGCCCCCGTGCTCGCGGCGTTCCAGGGCCCGCTGAAGCGCGGCCCGCGCGCCCTGTGGGGCATGGTCACCGACGACCTGGTGTCCGGGATCTGGTACCTGGGGCGGATGCTCGGGGAGGAGCAGGCCGCCGTCGACGCGGCGGGCGCCGTGCTGCCCGGCGACACCGCGCCGTTCCCCGGCGCCGCCGGGTTCCGCACCCTGCCCGGCAGCGCGGGGCGCGAGCACCTGACCCGCACCCGGCTCGGCTGCTGCCTGTACTACGCGGTGCGGCCCGCCGAGGCCTGCCTCACCTGCCCGCGCACCGCCGACGCCGAGCGGGTGCGCCGGCTGGAACTGCCGCCGGCCTGAGCGGCGCGGCCCCGGCGGGCGCCGCTCAGGTGCCGGCCGGCTCCAGTTCGACGGCCGGCGCGGTGGCCGCGGCGCGGCGGCGGTAGCGCCGGTCGGTGGCGGTGAGGGCGGCCAGCAGCAGGGCGGCGCCGGCGGCCAGCGCCGTCACCCGGAACGGCGCGCCCGGCCCGTACCGTTCGGCGGCCCAGCCGCTGGCGAGCGTCCCGGCGGACTGCGCCAGCGTGATGCTGCTGACCAGCGCGGCCATCGCCTCGCCCAGCCGGCCGGCCGGGACGGTCCGCTCGACCAGGCCGAACATCGTGATCATCTGCGGGGCGATGGCCACCCCGACGCATCCGATCGCCGCCGTCAGCGCGGCCATCGTGCCCCCCGCGAAGAGCAGCAGCAGCGAGCCGGCGAACAGCAGCGCGGTGCCCGCCCGCAGACGCAGCGGCAGGCCCAGCCGGGCCGGCAGCGCGGCCGTGGCCACTCCGGCGAAGGCACTGGTGAACCCGAGGAACCCGTACAACAGCCCGGCGGCGCCCGGCTGTCCGAGCGCCTCGGTGCTCGCCGTGACACCGACCTGGACGGAGCCGAAGAACGCCCCGAGCAGGGCCATCCCGGCGAGTAGCAGCACGTACGGGGTGGTGAGCAGCGGTTCGGCCGAGCGGGTCCTGCGGGTTCCCGTGCCGGGCGGGGCGCTCGGGTGCAGCGCGAACAGGGTGGCGCAGACGCCGACCAGCGCGGCGGCGAGCAGCAGGCCGGCGGCCGGATCGACCAGGGTGGCCAGCAGCCCGACCAGGGCCGGGCCGGTGGTGAAGCTGATCTCGTCGACGATCCCGTCCAGCGACATCATCGAGGACGTCAACTCGGGCTTGCCGTCGGCCAGTCGGATCCACCGGCTGCGGGACAGCGGCCCCACCAGCGGGGCCGAGAGGCCGATCAGCGCGGCCGGCGCGATCTGCCAGCCGATCGGCGCGTCCTGTTCGGAGGCGAGCACCAGGGCGAGGATCGCCACCGTGTTCACCGCGGCCGCCGTCAGCCCGACCTGGCGCTGACCGCGCCGGTCGGCGAGCCGGCCGACCAGCGGGCCGCCGATGCCCAGGCCGATCGCCAGCGCCCCGGTGGCGGCCGAACCGCGCCAGACGCTGCCGGTGTTCTCGGTCACCAGCAGCAGGGAGCCGATCGAACACATCGCGTGCGGCAGCCGCCCCAGCAGGGACCAGAGCAGTACCGAACGCCCCGTCAACTCCATCGTCGAACGGAACTTCTCCACCAAGGCCACGGTCGCACCCTACCGGGCCGGTCCGGGCGCCCGCCTCCCTCCGCCGGCCCAACCAGGAAACGGACCTGCGGGTGAGTCTCGACCGTACGGTCCGGTGCTACGAACGGGTAACCGTGCGATCACCCAGCGCGCTCGCCCGGCGGTCGCCGACGGGCTTGGAGGACCGGCCAAGCCGGGTGCGGGCGACGGCGTCGCGGGGGCCGGCGGGCGGTCGGGCGGGGGAGGCCGGGCCCGGTCCGGTGGAGGGCCGGACCCGCGCCGGCGCACCGGACTTGGAGCATCCGTGGCGGGGTGGCGGGGCCGTCCGCGTCAGGCGGCGGGGCCCGGGTCGCGCCGGCCGGGCGGCTCCTCGGCGCCGTCCTGTCTGCGCTGGCGCAGCACCTCGTCGTACTCGGCGTGCACCCGGCGGTCCATGGCCAGGGCGAACTGGGCGTCGGCCACCGTACGGGCCAGCGGCCGGACCCGCTGGATCTGCTCGGTCAGATGGGCGGCCTCGCCCGGGGGCAGCGGCCGGTCGTCGGCGAGGGCGCCCAGCAGGTGCTCACGGACCAGGCCGACGAACACCTCGGCCATCGCGTCCACGTGCTCCTGGGTGCGGCGGCTGGCCTCCAGCACCACGGCGAGCGGGACCCCTTCGGCGACGAGTGCGGTGGTGGCGTCCATCAGGCGCCGGCTGATGTGGGTGATGCCGTCCGGGCGCACGGTGATGTAGCCCTGGGCGACGGACTCGGCGGTGTTGGCCTCGGTCAGCTGGTCGCCGAAGGCGGCCCTGAGCTCGTCCCAGTCGAGGTCGACGGGGGTCTCGTCGGACCACGGGGCCACGATCGCGGCCTCCAGGCCGATCAGCTCGGCCACGTCGCGCCCGCTCTCGCCGGCGCCGATGAGTTCGGCGATCCCGCCCAGGGCGTGGCCGCGCTCCAGGAGTTCGGCGATCACCCGCAGCCTGGCCAGGTGCGCCTCGCCGTACCAGGCGATCCTGCCCTCCTTGCGCGGGGGCTGGAGCAGCTTGCGCTCGCGGTAGAACCGCAGGGTGCGGGTGGTGATCCCGGCCGCCTCGGCCAGCTCCTCCACCCGGTACTCGCGCTGCGCTGTCGCCGCTGGTGCTGACCGGAGCTTCTCCACGGCGCTCAGCATAGGCGCGCGGCACGGGTAACCGGTGCTGCCGGGCTTCTTCCATCAACTGTCAACAAGAGCTACCCTGCCAATCGTGCCAGTGATTACTGGCGCGGATTTAATGGACGTGCGCACTTCCACCCCCCACCCTCAGGAGGGACGCCGCATGGCATCCACCCCCAAGCGCGCCGAGCCGCCGGCCCCCGCCGCCCCCCACGTGCGGGTCGCCGTGATCGGCTCCGGCTTCGGCGGCCTCGGCGCCGGCGTTCGGCTGCGCCGGGCCGGGATCACCGACTTCGTCATCCTGGAACGCGCGGACTCGGTCGGCGGCACCTGGCGGGACAACAGCTACCCGGGCTGCGCCTGCGACGTGCCCTCGCACCTCTACTCCTTCTCCTTCGCCCCCAACCCCGACTGGCCGCGCAGCTTCTCCGGCCAGCCGGACATCCGGGCCTACCTGGAGAAGGTCACCGACGTCTTCGGCCTGCGACCGCACCTGCGCTTCAACGCCGAGGTGACGGAGGCCCGCTGGGTGAACGAGGCCGCCCACTGGCGGATCACCACCACCGCCGGCGAGTGGACCGCGGACGCCGTGGTCTCCGCCGCCGGACCGCTCGCCGACCCGCAGATCCCCGACCTGCCCGGTCTGGACGCCTTCCCCGGCAAGATCTTCCACTCCTCCCGCTGGGACCACGACTACGAGCTGGACGGCAAGCGGGTCGCGATGGTCGGCACCGGCGCCTCGGCCGCCCAGATCGTCCCCAACATCCAGCCCCGGGTCGGCCGGCTGACGGTGTTCCAGCGCACCCCCGCCTGGGTCCTGCCGCGCCGCGACCGCGAGATCACCGCCGCCGAGAAGTGGCTGCACGACCGCCTGCCCGTCACCGCCCGGCTCCGCCGGGGCGCCCTGTTCGCCCTGCGCGAGCTCCAGGTGGACGCCTTCGTCCGGCGGCCCGGCGCACTGCGGGTGATCCAGCGACTCGCCGCCTGGCACCTCGCCGCCGGCGTCCCCGACCCGGAGCTGCGGGCCCGGCTGACGCCCGACTACCGGATCGGCTGCAAGCGCATCCTGCTCAGCAACACCTACTATCCGGCGCTGGCCGCGGCCAACACCGAGGTGGTCGCCGCGGGTCTGTCCGAGGTGCGCGGCTCCACCCTGGTCGCCGCCGACGGCAGCGAGCACGAGGTGGATGCGATCGTCTTCGGCACCGGCTTCCACGTCACCGACATGCCCATCGGCGCCCGGGTGTTCGGTGCCGACGGCCGCAGCCTCGCCGAGGAGTGGAAGGAGGGGATGGAGGCGCTGCGCGGCTCAACCGTCCGGGGCTTCCCCAACCTGTTCTTCGTGATCGGGCCGAACACCGGCCTGGGCAACAGCTCGATGATCCTGATGATCGAGTCCCAGCTGAACTACCTGATCGACGCGCTCACCACCCTGGAGTCCGTCGGCGCCACCGCGATGCAGCCCACCGCCCGCGCCCAGCGGCAGTGGAACCTCACCCTCCAGCACCGGATGTCGCGCACCGTCTGGTCCACCGGCGGCTGCAACAGCTGGTACCTGGACGAGGGCGGCAAGAACACCGTGCTGTGGCCGGGCTCCACCACCGGTTTCCGCCGGGCCACCCGCCGGGTCGACCTGGCGGAGTACGAGCTGATCAAGCGCACCGCCCCCGAGCCCGCCACCCGAGCGCAGGAGGTCCTCGCATGAGCCCCGCGATCCCCGACGACTGCGTGCCGCCCACCCCCGTGGAGGTGCTGCGGATCCGCTCGGCGGACGGAACGGAGCTGCACGCCGAGGTGCACGGCGAGCCCGGCGCGCCGACCGTCCTGCTCGCCCACGGCTGGACCTGCTCGATCGCCTTCTGGGCCCCGGTCATCCGCCGGCTCGCCGGCGAGTACCGGCTGGTGGCCTACGACCAGCGCGGGCACGGGCGCAGCGCCGTCCCGCGCGACCGGGCCGGGTACAGCACCCGGGCCCTGGCCGACGACCTGGAGGCCGTGCTCACCCGGGTGGTTCCGGCGGGCGGGCGGGCGGTGCTCGCCGGGCACAGCATGGGCGGCATGACCATCATGGCGGCCGGCGGCCGGGCCGAGGTGGCGGACCGCACGGCCGCCGCCCTGCTGGTCAGCACCGGCGCGGCCGACCTGGTCGCGGAGCTGCGGGTCGCGCCGGACGCCGTCCGCAGCCCCGGGCTGCGGCGCTTCCTGCACCAGCGGATCCTGAGCTCCCGGCTGCCGCTCGGTCCGGTCACCGCGGTCGGCCGCTCGGTGCTGAGGTACGCCACCATGGGCCCCGCCACGCCCGCCGGCCGGGTCGAGGCCACGGCCCGGATCGTGCACGCCTGCCCGACCCCCGTACGCGCCGGCTGGGCGGGAGTGCTCGGCGAGTTGGACGTCCGCGAGGGACTGGCCGCGCTGGCCGCGCCGACCGCCGTGATCGTCGGCACCGACGACCGGCTGACACCGCCGGTGCTCGCGCACCGGATCGTGGCCGGACTCCGCGACCCGCAGGGCCTGCTGCTGCTGCCCGGCGTCGGCCACATGGCGCCGGTCGAGCGGCCGGCCGAGGTCGCGGCCGAGATCCGCCGCCTGGCCACCACCCACCGGATCACCCCCGTCGAGAGGAGTACCGCCGCATGAGCACCGCACCGCCGCTCGCCGCCCAGGTGGTCGTCGTCACCGGAGCCGCCCGGGGAGTCGGCGCCACCCTGGCCCGCAAGCTGGCCGCCCGGGGGGCGAAGGTGGCCCTGGTCGGGCTGGAGCCCGCCGAGCTCAAGGCCGCCGCCGAGCTCTGCGGTCCGCACGCCTCCTCCTGGGAGGCCGACGTCACCGACATCGAGGCGATGACCGCGACGGCCAGGGCGATCCAGGACCGCTACGGCCGGATCGACACGGTGGTCGCCAACGCCGGGATCGCGATCGGCGGGCCGCTGCTGGACAGCGACCACCGGGCGTTCACCCGGGTGATCGAGGTCAACCTGCTGGGCAGCGTGGCCACCGCGCGGGCCTTCCTGCCCGCACTCGCCGAGAGCGGCGGCTACCTGCTGCAGATCGCCTCGCTGGCGGCGATGACGCCGGCGCCGCTGATGAGCGCCTACTGCGCCAGCAAGTCCGGGGTGGAGGCCTTCGCCCACGCGCTGCGGGCCGAGGTCGCCCACCAGGGGGTCAGGGTCGGTGTCGGGTACCTGAGTTGGACGGACACCGACATGGTGCGGGGGGCCGACCAGGACCTCGTCCTGCGGCAGATGCGCTCCCGGCTGCCCTGGCCGGCGAACAAGACCTACCCGCTCGAACCGGCGGTCGACCGCCTGGTGGCCGGGATCGCCCGCCGCTCGGCGCACGTCTACGCCCAGGCCTGGCTGCGCGCCATGCAGCCGGTCCGCTCCGTCCTGCCGGGTCTGATCGCGGCCGTCGGCTCGCGCGACATCGCCAGGCTGGCACCGCAGTTGAGGGCGACCGCGAACACCAGGCTGCGGCCGGTCGGGGCCGGCGGGGAGGCCGACTCGGCAGCCCGGTCGGCGGGGTCGGGCACGGCGGAGTAGCGGTCGGGCTGCGGCTCCGGACGGCGCCGGGAGAGGGCGCCCGTCCGGAGCCGCCGCACGTCTGACGGGCCGTCCGGTACGCCGTGCCGGGCGGCCGGCGGAGTCGGCGACCTGCCCGGGAGCGGCGACCACGGTCGGATGTCGGTGTCTTCGAGCCGCCGAGTCGGTACCGTCGGGGTCATGACCACTGCCCTCATCACCGGCGCCACCGCCGGCATCGGCGCGGCGTTCGCCGTCAAGCTCGCCCGCGCCGGACACAACGTCGTCCTGGTCGCCCGGGACGCCCCGCGGCTGGCGGAGTACGCCGAGAAGCTGTCCGCCGAGTACGGCGTCGAGGCCGAGGCGCTGACCGCCGACCTCGCCACCGAGGCGGGGATCGGCGCCGTCGAGGAGCGCCTCTCCGATGCCTCCCGACCGGTGGACCTGCTGGTCAACAACGCGGGCTTCGGCAACAAGGGCGCCTTCCTGACCGTGCCGCTCCAGGGCGACCTGGACATGCTGAAGGTGCACGTCGAGGCCGTCCTGCGACTGACCGCGGCCGCGCTGCCGGGCATGCGCGAGCGCCGTCGCGGCGGGGTGATCAACGTGGCCTCGGTCGCGGCCTTCCTGCCGCGCGGCACCTACGGGGCGAGCAAGGCCTGGGTGGTGAGCTTCACCCAGGGCGTGGCCCGTGACCTCGGCGACTCCGGGGTGCGGATGCTGGCGCTCTGCCCCGGGTTCACCCGGACGGAGTTCCACCAGCGGGCCGGGATGGGCACCTCGGACATCCCGTCCTGGGGTTGGCTGTCCGCCGAGCGGGTGGTCAACGAGGCGATGCGCGACTTCGCCCGCGGGCGGTCGCTGTCCGTCCCCGGCAAGCGCTACAAGGTGGCGGTGGCGCTGGCCCGGATGCTGCCGTCCGGCGCGCTCGGCGGGGTGTCCTCGAAGGCGGCGCGGACCTACGGCAAGGAGTGACGGCGAGGGCGGGGCGGGGGTAGGGCGGGTAGGACGGCAGGCGGACCGGTAGCCGGATCGGCAGGAATAGATCGAGGCTCATTATTAGCTGGGCTAACTATGAGCTCTTCTCTGTATGCTGAGTCCCGGATCGCCCCGTGACCCTGCCCGCGCCCCCAGGAGGCCGACGCTTGAGGCCCGACACCACCGGCTGGACCCCGCCCGCCCGCCCCGAGGGCGAGCCGCGACCGCCCGCGCAGCTGCGCCGCATCCTCGCGCTGTTCCGCCCGTACCGGGGCCGGCTCGGCGTCGTCGGCCTGCTGGTGGGCGCCTCCGCCGTGGTCTCGGTGGTCTCGCCCTTCCTGCTGCGCGCGGTGCTCGACACCGCGATACCGCAGGGCCGGACCGGCCTGCTCAGCCTGCTGGTCCTGGGCATGATCGCGGCGGCCGTGGTCAACAGCATCTTCAACGTCCTGCAGACCCTGCTCTCCACCACCGTCGGCCAGCGCGTCATGCACGACCTGCGCACCGCGGTCTACTCGCACCTGCAGCGGATGTCGCTGGCCTTCTTCACCCGGACCAGGACGGGCGAGGTGCAGTCCAGGATCGCCAACGACATCGGCGGCATGCAGTCCACCGTCACCTCCACGGCCACCTCCCTGGTCTCCAACTTCACCGCCGTGGTCGCCTCCGTGGTGGCGATGGCGGCGCTGGACTGGCGCCTCACCCTGGTCTCGCTGCTGCTGCTCCCGCTCTTCGTCTGGATCAGCCGGCGGGTCGGCGGCGAGCGCAAGAAGATCACCACCGAGCGGCAGAAGCAGCTCGCGCTGATGTCCTCGGCCGTCCAGGAGTCGCTCTCGGTGAGCGGGATCCTGCTCGGCCGCACCATGGGGCGCTCCGGATCGCTCTCGCAGGAGTTCACCGAGCAGTCCGACCGGCTCGCCGACCTGGAGGTCCGCGCCAGCATGGCCGGGCGCTGGCGGATGAACACCATCCAGATCGTGATGGCCGCGATGCCGGCGGTGATCTACTGGGCCGCCGGCATGGCCGCGGCGGGCGGCGCCCCGATCGTCTCGATCGGCACCCTGGTCGCCTTCGTCTCGCTCCAGCAGGGCCTGTTCCGCCCGACCGTGAGCCTGCTCTCCACCGGTGTCCAGGTGCAGACCTCACTGGCGCTGTTCCAGCGCATCTTCGAGTACCTCGACCTGCCGGTGGAGATCGCCGAACCGGCGACCCCCGTCCACCTGGAGCGGATCGCCGGGGAGGTGCACTTCGAGGGCGTCGACTTCCGGTACGACCCGGCGCAGGAGCGGCCCACGCTGGCCGGGATCGAGCTCAGGGTGCCGGCCGGCGGCTCGCTGGCGGTGGTCGGCGAGACCGGCTCCGGCAAGAGCACGCTCAGCTACCTGGTGCCGAGGCTCTACGACGTCACCGGCGGCCGGGTCACCATCGACGGCACCGACGTGCGCGAGCTGTCCTTCGACTCGCTGTCCCGTGCGGTCGGGGTGGTCTCCCAGGAGACCTACCTGTTCCACGCCTCGGTGGCCGACAACCTGCGCTTCGCCAAGCCGGACGCCACCGACGAGCAGCTGGTGGCGGCCGCCGCGGCGGCGCAGATCCACGACATGATCGCCGGTCTGCCCGACGGCTACGACACGCTGGTGGGGGAGCGCGGCTACCGGTTCTCCGGCGGCGAGAAGCAGCGCCTCGCGCTGGCCCGGACGATCCTGCGCAACCCGCCGGTGCTGATCCTGGACGAGGCGACCAGCGCCCTCGACAACCGCACCGAGCTGGCCGTCCAGCAGGCGATCGACGCGCTGGCGGCCGGGCGGACCACCATCACCGTCGCCCACCGGCTCTCCACCGTCCGCTCGGCGGACCAGATCGTGGTGCTCGACCGTGGGGAGGTCGTCGAGCTGGGGACGCACGACCAGCTGGTGGAGGCCGGCGGCCACTACGCCGCACTGCTGCGGCGGGAGGCCCCGGTGGGGGTCCGGGAGCCCAGCGCGGCCGGTCGCCGCTGAGGCCCGACCCCGCGGCGCCGGCCGTCCCGGGAGGGGAGGACGGCTGGGCGCGCGGCGCCGGGCCGGTGGGGAGGACGCCGGCTCAGGCGGCCTTGGGCAGCTCGTTGTAGGCCGCCGCGACCTCCTGGCCGGACAGCTCCTGGATCGCCCGCATCACCTCGTCGGTGACCTGTCGGCGGGCCTGGGCCGAGCGGGCCTGGCCGTGCAGCTCGGTGAAGCTCAGCGGCTCGCCGAAGCGGACGGTCACCTTGCGGACGCGGGGGATGCGCCGGCCGACCGGCAGGATCTCCTCCGGGCCCTCCAGGGCCACCGGGACGACGGGCACCCCGGCGGTCAGCGCCAGCCAGGCGACACCGGTCTTGCCGCGGTACAGCCGGCCGTCCAGCGAGCGGGTGCCCTCGGGGTAGATGCCGAAGGCCTTGTCCGCCTCCAGGATCTCCAGCGCCGACTGCAGCGAGGCCTGGGCCGAGCGGTAGGTGCCGCGCTCGACCGCGACGGCGCCGATCGCCTCGAAGAAGCCGCGGGAGAGCGCGCCCTTGAGGCCGGTGCCGGTGAAGTACTCGGCCTTGGCCAGGAAGTGCACCCGGCGCGGCGCGGTCAGCGGGATGACCACGCTGTCGATGAACGACAGGTGGTTGCTCGCCAGGATCACCCCGCCCTTGCGCGGGACGTTCTCCAGGCCCTCGATCACCGGGCGGTAGACCGCACGTGCGAGGGGTTTCAGCACCAGCTTGGTGAGTAGGTTGATCATGGTCCCTCCCTGGACGAATGACCGGGCCGTGCACCCGGGAGTGAGCGTGGCGGAGATCGGCTCGTCGGCGGGCCGAGATCAGATCGCAGAGTACGACATCAACCCCGTGGCCCGTCCACTCCCGCCGCCCCCGGCCTGTCGCGCCGCAGGGCCGCTGACCGGCGGCCGGAGCACCCTGCGCGGTGCGCGCGGGGGTGCCCGGGAGGGTGCACCAGGGGGCGGGGCGGGGCCGCGCGGGCGGGCCGGTACTGTACGCCAGTCAGCACCACCCACAGGAGGGGACACATCCCATGGCAGACATCGAGGCGGCCCGTCAGGCCTTCGAGCGTTTCGACATCAACGGCGACGGCCTCATCTCGGCCACCGAGTACTCCCGCGTCATGGCGGAGCTCGGCGACCCGCACGTCTCCGTCGCGGTCGCCGAGTCCGTGATCAAGGCCGCCGACGCCAACAACGACGGCCTGCTCACCTTCGAGGAGTTCTGGGCCTCGCGTCAGCGCTGAGTCCGCGCGCGAGGGCCGGCCCCGGAGCCCCGGGGCCGGCCCTCGCGTCGTCGGTGCGCCGCCGCGGCGGGCCGGTCAGGCCCCGCGGACCGGGAACACCCGGCGCACCACCCGCTCGGCCGCGCCGCCGTCGTCCCAGGGGCAGAACCGCTCCCGGAACCGCGCCCGCGAGTCCGGCTCCGAGTCACCCGAGAGGATCGCCCGGGTCAGCCCGTCCAGGTCCGTGGTCACCGCGCCCGGGCGCTCGGCGAACAGGTCGAAGTACACCCCGCGCACCTGCCGGTACTGCTCCCAGTCCGGGGCGAAGACGACCAGCGGCCGGTCCAGCACGGCGAAGTCGAACATCATCGACGAGTAGTCGGTGACCAGCACGTCCGCCGCCAGGTAGAGGTCCTCCACCGCCGGGTGGCCGGAGACGTCCACGATCGTCGCGGCGTCCTCGCCGGCGGCCAGGTCGCCCGCCCCGCCGGTGAGGAAGTAGTGGGCCCGCACCAGCAGCGTGAACTCGGGGCCGAGCCGCCGCGCCAGTTCGGCCACGTCCAGCGGCAGGAACGATCCCCGGCCCTCCCGGTGCGTCGGGGCGTACAGCACCGCCGTACGGTCCTCGGTCAGGCCGAAGCGCTCGCGCATCGCGGCGACCTCGGCGGGCGTGGTGGTGGCCAGCCGGTCGTTGCGCGGGTACCCGGTGTCGAGCATCTCGTAGCGGCCCGGGAACGCCCGGGCGAAGTGCTCGGTGGTGTGCGGGTTGGGGGAGACCAGGTAGTCCCACCGCCCGACCGCCTCGCGCAGCCGGTCGAAGTCCATCCCGTCGGCGGCGACCGGGTGGTCCCGCAGGTCCATGCCCATCATCTTCAGCGGGGTCCCGTGCTGGGTCTGCACGTGCACCGTGCCGGGCCGCTTGACCATCGTGTGCGGGAAGTTGACGTTGTTCACGAAGTACTTGGCGGTCGCCATCGCCTTCAGGTACGCGGGCGTGTTCAGCAGCACGTACGGCACCCCGGCGGGCAGCGTGGCCGCCTGCGCCCGGGTCTCCACCACCCAGACGCCCCGGATCTCCGGCGCCAGCTCCCGGGCCTTCTCGTAGATCGCGGCCGGGTTGCAGCCGTACCCGCGGTGCCAGTACGCCGCGTACACCGCCAGGTGCTCGTCCAGCGGCAGCCGGCGGAAGGCGTTGTACGCCGTGAAGCGGGCGCTGCTGCGCACCGTGCGGCGCACCGCCGGGGCCACCGCCCTGGCCCCGCGCTTCAGCTCGCGCGGCAGCCGGCCGGTGCGGCGCAGCTCGTCGTAGGCGAGGCGCGAGCCCCGGGCGGCCAGCCGGTACTGCAGGCCGGTCGCCCCGCCGGGGAACCGGTAGCCGGCCGGGCGGTGGCGCGCGAAGTGCTCGGTGGTGCGCCGGAAGAACTCCTTGCGCATCGAGGTGGGGACCAGCCCGGGGGAGTCGTAGACGGTCAGCGCCTGCTTGACCGTCCGCTCGAAGACCAGGGTGCGCAGCGGGTCGGCCGCGTCGAGCCCGTGCCGGTCCAGGAAGGCGAAGATCGCGTCGTACTGGGCGAAGGCGTCCGCGTGCTTGGGCGAGGCGGTGCTGGTGATCGCCCCCGGCCGGCCGCGGCGGTAGTAGTAGCACGAGCGGTCCAGGTAGCGCATCCGCCCGGCCGCCAGCAGGGCCGGGTAGGTGACCGAGATGTCCTCGTAGAAGCCGCGCCCGAAGGCCACGCCGAGGCCCTCCAGGAACTCCCGGCGGAAGACCTTGTTCCAGACCGACATCACCGCGCGCAGCAGCGCCGGGTGCTCGCGCAGGGTCGCGCCGTCCACCAGGGGCGAGCCGGCCAGCAGGTGGCGCCACGGGTTGGGCTCGGTGGAGTCGTCCGGATAGACGTGGGTGAAGCCGGTGAGCAGGATGTCGGCCGGCGCCCGGTGCTGCTCCTCGCGCTCCAGCTCCCGTTCCAGTTCGGCGGTGATCGCGTCGAGGGAGCCCTCCGGCAGCCAGTCGTCGCTGTCCACGAACCAGACGTAGCGGCCCCGGACCTCGGGGAGGGCCGCCTCGCGGGCGCCGCCGAGGCCCTGGTTCTCGGCGAGGTGCAGGACGCGCAGCCGGGAGTCCAGGGCCGCGTACTCGTCGAGGATCTCGCCGCAGCGGTCGGGGGACCTGTCGTCCACCGCGATCACCTCGAGGCGTCCGTCGTCGGGGCCGCCGAGGATCGAGTCGAGGCAGCGCGGGAGGAACCGCTCCACGCCGTGGACTGGCAGCACGATGCTGAGGAGGACTGTCACGCTCGTTGGCTCCGCGCTCCGCGAGAGGGCCCGGCGCTCCGGCCGGACCGGGGGTTGCTGGGCCGTGTCAGACACGGCCTGGGGGAGGTGCGGGCGGGTCCGGCGCCGGCCACCCGGCGAGCACACTCTACCCAGTACAGGGCGATGGCCAGGAGTTTCGGGGCGGGCGGATCGGAGGGGAGCGGAGGGGAGAGAAGCGGCCGCCGGTGCCGCGCCCGTGCGAGGGCGGCACCGGCGGCCTGGTGGCGGTCCGGCCGACCCTCAGCGGCCGACCGCCAATCCGTACACCGCGCCGAGCCGGGCCGCCGCAGCGTCGAGGCGGCCGGACAGTGACTCACTGCGGGTGTCGGAAGTTCTTCACCTGTCGAACTCAATCGACGGGGCGGGGTGGCGCATCTCTCACCGGCCCTACCGATAGAGATATTGCTTGTAGGTTTCGGCCACGTCAATCCCCCTGATGCGTTCACTTTCCGAAGCTATTGTCGGAAACACAGACTGCGAGGACGGCCACCGGTGCGCCGCGTCGCCGCCCGACCGTCCGCCGGGACACCCCGCCGCGGTGCCGCGGACCCCCGTCGGGCCTGGCACGATCCCCTCCGGCCCGCCCCGACCCCGGGGTCGCGCGCCGGGCGTACGGCCGTCGGCCCGGGCGCCGGGGCCCCCGCTCCGGGCGGACCCGTGTTCAGGTCGTGCACCACCATCGATGCGCAGTCGTGACCGGGGCGACAGCCCCTGGTGAGGCGTCAGTTGTCGTCGCACGATACGGTGGCGGAACACCGGGACGGTTGCGCGAAGGCCGTCTGTCACGGATAGTCTTCGCCTCACGGCCCTGGCGCCTCGTAGGGGTGGGAAACTGATGGAACACATGCAAGTGCGGACTCGGCCCCGGGTGCCGGCGATCCAGTGCGGTGTCGGCGCGACCGGCCGTCGGATCGACCACCACCTGACCGTGCTCGGCGCGCCCGCACTCCCGGTGGCAGACGCCGCCGAGGCGCTCGGGTTGATAAGGGAGCTGGCACCCCGCGGTGTCAGCACCCCGACCGCGCCGCGGCGCACCGCGCGGGTGTCGCTGCTGGCGCCCCTGCGCCGGCTGCGACGGAGCCTCTTCGGCGGACGCGGCTAGCCCGCGCCCTTCGGAACCGACCCGATGGACCAGTTGGTCCGTCGGGTCTTCGGCGTGCCCGGGCACCGGCCCGGGGAACCGGCCGGTGAGACGGGCCCGGGACGGTGAGGGCGGTACCCCGCCCGGCTGCGGGCGGGGCGCAAGGGTAGTCGACGGTCCGCCCGCCGGGAGTGAAGAGCGTGAAGGTTCCCCGACCGGACGCCCGGCGTGCGGGCCGGCCGCCCGCGGTGGGTGAGGATGGCGCCATGGCGGACACCTTCCACACGCTGACCTTCGAGATCACCACCGGCAACCGCGAGGTCGCCCTCGACATCACCGAGCACTGCGCGGTGTTCCTTAACGAGCACGCGGCGGGCCGGGACGGCCTGCTCAACGTCTTCGTCCCGCACGCCACCGCCGGCATCGCCGTCCTGGAGACCGGCGCCGGCAGCGACGACGACCTGCTGGCCACCCTGCGCGAGCTGCTCCCGGCCGACGACCGCTGGCGCCACCGGCACGGCAGCGCCGGCCACGGCCGCGACCACGTGCTGCCGGGTCTGGTCGCACCGCACGCGACCCTGCCGGTGATCGGCGGGCAGCTCGCCCTCGGGGTCTGGCAGTCCGTGGTGCTGGTCGACACCAACGGCGACAACCCTCGGCGCACCGTGCGGCTCTCCTACCTGGGCTGAGCCCGCCGGACGGTCCCCGCCGACTGCTCCGGGCCGACTGTTCCCGACCGGCGGCTCCCGACCGGCCGTTCCCTGCCGGTGCCGGTGCGGCGGGGTTCCGGCTCCTTCGGTCCGGGCGCGGTCCGGGCGCGGTCCGGCCCCGGGTCCGGTGTCCGGGTACCGCCCCGGGCCCGTCCGGGCGGACCCGCTCAGCGGGCCCGCGCCGCCGAGGCCACCGCGAGCAGGTAGCGCTCGATCGCCAGGTGCTGGAGCAGCAGGGCCACCGGGCGGCCCAGCCGGGCGTACCAGGCACTGAGCCGGGAGAACGCGGTCACCTCGAACCAGACCTCGCCGTGCTCGTCCAGCGAGACCACGAAGGACTCCTCGCCCCGCTCGGGGTGGCCGGGCAGCGTCCCGTACGCGAAGCCGATCCGGTTCGCCTCCCGCACCGTCCAGACCACCCGGCAGGGGATCACCAGCCGGGGCCGGCGCAGGCCCGGCAGGCCGAGCCGGATCAGGACGGTCGCGCCGGGCTCCGCCGGAGCGGCCGGATGCACCGCGAAGCCCGTGCCGAGCTGGCTGCCCCAGGCGAGGACGTAGCGGCCGGCCCGCTCCAGCACCTCGCTGCCGTGCCCCAGGTGCACCCGGCGCCGCAGGTGGGCGTAGCCGGGCGGCAGGGCGGCGTGCCGGGTCGCGCCGACCTCCGGATAGCTGGGGGAGGCGGCGCGGGCCGCCCGCAGGCGGTCGTGGAGGTCGACGGGCATGGCGCCACGCTAACCCGGAGCCTCCCGGCGCCCCGCGGTGGCCCGTGGCCCCGCCGGGAGGCCGGCCGCCGCGGCCCGGTGCGGAGCCGGCCCGGCCGGGGTGCCCGGTGGCCGCTCGGCGCCTGCTTGCCACCGGCCGACCGCCCGGAGTAGGAAGGCGGCATGAGCGACGAGACCGAGCAGATCTGCGCCGTGCCGCCGATCGACACCCTGCAGGCGCTGACCCACGACCCCGACCTGGTCGGCGGGCGCGCCGACTGCGTCCTGTGCGGCGAGCCCACCGAGCTGCCGGCCGACCGGCCCGGTGTCACGCTGTGCCCGGTCTGCGCCTGGCAGGAGGCCCAGCGGATCGCCTGCTCGGGCTGACCGCCGGGCCGGCCGCCGGGCTGACCACCGGGCCGGCCGACGGGGGCGGCGTCAGGAGTCGGCGCGGCCGACCAGGGCCAGCGTCGACCCGTGCCGGCTCTTGCGGACCAGCAGCTGCGCGGGGATCCGGGCGCGCAGGTCGGCGACGTGGCTGACGATGCCCACGGCCCGGTCGCGCTCGCGCAGGCCGTCCAGCACGTCCATCACCTCCTCCAGCGCCTGTTCGTCCAGCGTGCCGAAGCCCTCGTCGATGAAGAGGGTGTCCAGCGGCATCCCGCCCGCCTCGTCCGTCACCACGTCGGCCAGGCCGAGGGCGAGGGCGAGCGAGGCGAAGAAGCTCTCGCCGCCGGAGAGCGTCGCGGTGTCGCGCTCGGTGCCCGTCCAGGCGTCCACCACCCGCAGGGACAGGCCCGAGCGCTTGCCGCCGGCCGTCCGGTCGTCGCTGTGCACCAGGGTGTACCGCCCGCCCGACATCCGGACCAGCCGGTCACTGGCCGCCGCCGCCACCTGCTCCAGCCGGGCCGCCAGCACGTACGACTCCAGGCGCATCCGCAGCCGGTTCTCGGTCGAGGTGCCGGCCGTCAGCGCCGCCAGCCTGCTGATCCGGGCGTAGCCCGCCAGCACCGGTGCCAGCGAGGTGGCCAGCGCGCCCAGCAGCAGCCCGATCCGGGCCAGGTCCGCGCAGCGCTCACCGGCGGCGTGCCGGGCCGCGGTGGCACGGGCCAGCCGGTCCGTCGCCGCCCGCATCGCCGCCCGGGCACCCGCCGGATCCGCCGGCGGCCGGGCCGCCGCGGCCACCAGCTCCGGGGCGGCGAGCTGCTCCCGGACGGCCGCCAGCTCGTCGCGGTGCCGCTCCAGCCGGGCCCGCAGCGCCTCCCGCTCGGCGGCCGGCAGCAGCACCGCGGCGGCCTCCCGCGCGCTGGGGAAGCCGGCCGCGGCGGCGGCGCCGGCCAGCTCCTCCTCCGCCTCCTTCAGGCGGGTCGCGGCCTGGGCCGCGGACCGGGCGGCGCCCAGCAGGCCGGACACCGCGCGGGCCAGGCCGGCCAGCGCGGCGGACCGCTCGGCCACCGAGGCGGCGTCGCCCCGGGCGGCGGCCACCAGGTGTTCCAGCTCCTGCTGCTCGCTCCACAGGGCCTGCAGCCGGGCCGTCCGGACGGCGCCGCGCTCACCGGCCTCGCGCAGCTGCGCCTGCTGCTGCGCCTGCTGGCGGGAGAGCCGCTCGATCCGCCCGGTCACCTGCCCCAGGGCGTCCGCCGCGCGCAGGGCGCCGCGGTGCTCCTCCTCCAGGGCCGTCAGGGCGGCGCGCAGGGTCTCGGCGCTCTCCTCGCCGGCCGCGCCGGCCGCGGCCGCCTGCTGCACCCGCAGCGCCGTGAGGGCCTGGTCGGCGAGGGCGAGCGCCTGCTCGGCCTCGCCCTGCGCGGCCCGGGCCCGCTCCTCGTCCTCGGGCCGGACCTGGCCGCCGGCCGGTCGGGCCGGTGCCGGGTGCTCCGGCGAGCCGCAGACCCGGCAGGGGTCGCCGGCCCGCAGCCCGGCGGCGAGCTCCGCGGCCATCCCGGCCAGCCGTCGCTCGCGGACGTCCTGGCTGTGCTCGCGGGCGTCCAGGAACCGGCCGTGCAACCCCGACCGCCGCTCCTCGGCGCCGCCGATCTCCTCGCGCAGCGCGTCCCGGCGGCGGGCGGCGGTGAGCCGACCGGTGATCTCCGCCCTGCGGACGTCCAACTGCTCGACCCTCGCCCCGGCCGCCCGGGCGGCGGCCTGCTCCTCCTGTAGCCCGGCGAACCGCGCGTCGAAGCCGGCCAGCCAGTCGGCGGCCTCCTCCGCCAGTTCCTCGGCCTGCCGGCGCTCGGCGGCCAGCCCGGCCCGCTCCCGGACCAGGTCGGCGCAGCGCCGCTCCTGGGCGCCGGCGGCCTCCAGGCGTACCACCTCGGCGCGCAGCCGGAGCTCGGAGCGCGCCAGCTCCTCGGCCTCCGCCCCGGCCAGCGCGGGGCCGGAGTCGGGCACCGCGGCCGGATCGGCCGGTGCCGGGCCCCGGCCGGCGGGGAACCGGCCGAGCTCCCCGCGGTGGCGGTGCTCCTCCCGGCGGGCGGCCTCGTGGGCCTGCGCGGCAGCCTCCCGCAGTCGCAGTACGGCCTCGACGCCGACGGCCGCCTGCGCGGCCGTGAGCCGGGCCCGGTCACCCGCGAGCGCGGACTCCTGCTCGGTCAACCGGGCGGTGCGCAGCACGGTCTCGCGGTGGCGCCGCTGGCGCTCGGCGAGCTCGTCCGCCGCCTCCTGCGCGCCCTGGGCCTCGCGGTGGCCGGCCTCGGCCCCGGCGAGCGCCGCGTCGGCGACGGCCAGCTGCTCGGCGGCCCCGCCGCGCAGGATCGCGGCCCAGGCCAGCACACCGGAGACGAGGTCCGCCGACGCGCCCGGGGACTCGTCGTCCTCGGGCACCCAGCCGGCGGCCGGCTCGGCCGTTGGGCCGGCGGCCTGCTCGGCCTTGCTGACCAGGTCCCGCAGCCGGCGCCGGCCGTCCTGGACGGCGGCCTCCTGGGCCCGCCTGCGCTCGGCCAGCCAGCTCTCGACCTGACCGAACCGGCGGGTGTCGAACAGCCGCCCGAGCAGCTCGGCGCGCTGGGCGGCGTCCGCCCGCAGGAACCGGGCGAAGTCGCCCTGCGGCAGCAGCACCACCTGGCAGAACTGCTCGCGGCTCATCCCGATCAGGCGGTGGATCTCCTCGCCCGTCTCCTGGTGCGACCTGCTGCCCGCCCGCCAGCCGGGGGTGCCGTCGCCGGTGTCGGCCACCCACTCGCGCAGCAGCGTCTGGGCGCGCTCCCTGGTGAGGCCGCCGGCCCTGGTCTTCTTCGGGCGGAGCTGCTCGGGCAGGCGGGTGATCTCCAGCCGGCGCCCGCCGAGGGTCAGCTCCAACCGGACCTCGGTCAGCTGCTGCGGATCGGCGTGGTCACTGCGCAGCCGGTTCGCGGTGCGGGCCCCCGGCACCTCCCCGTAGAGGGCGAAGCAGACCGCGTCCAGCACGCTGCTCTTGCCGGCGCCGGTGGCGCCGCGCAGCAGGAAGAGGCCGCCGGCGGAGAGCGCGTCGAAGTCGACCCGCTCGGTACCGGCGAACGGGCCGAAGGCGGTGACCGTCAGCTGGTGCAGTCTCATCGGGGCGGCTCCTGCCGACGGTGGGGTGCGGAGCGCCGGCACCGGGCCGGGTCGGCCCCGGCGCGGGTGGCCGCCCGGTGCGCCGCGGGCGGGGATGCGGGAGCGGTCACGGCTGCTCCGCCCGTCGGTCGGCGCTCTCGCGGGTGGTCTCGAAGCCCTCGCGCAGCCAGTCCAGCTCCGTCCGGTCCGGCGCGCTGCCGGGGCGGACGTGCCGGACGAAGCTCTCGGCGATCTCCAGATCGGTGCGCCCGCGCACCCGGGCCGCGTAGGAGTGCGCCGGGCCGGCCTCCGTCTCGTCCGGCTCGAAGAGCAGCTGCAGGGTGTGCGGGAAGCGCCGGCGCAGCCGCTCCATCGGCTCGGCCGGGCGGCCCGGGTCGGTCAGCGTGACCTGCACCCAGGACTGCTCGTGGCGGGCGTGCCGGGGATCGTCGAGCAGCTCCTCCAGCCGGCCGCGCAGGCGGGCCAGCGGCCGCGGTTCCGGGGTGTCGATCCGCTCGGCGGCGACCGAGCCGTCGGCGGCCAGGTCGACCAGCCACAGGGACTTGCGGTGGTCCGCCTCGGAGAAGGAGTAGGCGAGCGGGGAACCGCTGTACCGCACGTGCGGCGCCAGGGTCTGGCAGCCGTGCAGGTGGCCGAGGGCGGCGTAGTGCACGCCGTCGAAGACCGACAGCGGCACGCTCGCGACCCCGCCGACCGCGATGTCGCGCTCGCTGTCGCTGGCCGCGCCACCGGTCACGAAGGCGTGGGCCAGCACCACCGCGCGGGTGCCCGCCGGGCGCCCGGCCAGATCGGCCCGGACCCGCTCCATCGCGGCCCCCAGGACGGCCGCGTGGCCGCCGCGGTCCAGGCCGAAGCGCTCGCGCACCAGGGCCGGCTCCAGGTAGGGGAGGCCGTAGACGGCAACCGGGCCGTGCTCGTCGGCGAGCAGGACGGGCGTCGCGCAGCCGTCCGGGTCCGTCCGCAGGTGGATGCCGGCGCGGTCGATCAGGCCGGCGCCGACCCCGAGCCGGCGGGCCGAGTCGTGGTTGCCGCTGATGAAGACGGTGGGGACGCCGAGCGCGGCCAGCCGGTGCAGGACCTCGTCGAACAGGGCGACCGCCTCCAGCCCGGGCAGCGCGCGGTCGTAGACGTCGCCGGCCACCAGCACGGCCTGGACGCGCTCGGCCTCGACCACCGCCACCAGGTGGTCGAGGAAGGCGCGCTGGGCGTCGTGCAGGCTCTCCCGGTGGAAGGAGCGCCCGAGGTGCCAGTCGGAGGTATGCAGGAGTCGCATGGTCCACGACCCTAACCCCCGGCACCGACAACTCGGGGCGCTTCGGGCACCCCGGCCGGCCCGCCGGCCTCCCGACGCACCTGCGCCGGTCGCTCTCGGTCGATTGTCAGTGACGCTGTGTAGGTTCTCGACCGCCGGTCACCCGGGTCCTCCGGGTCGTCGGTGCCGTCCGCCGTGCCGCCGGTCCGGGGCGCGGTGGCACGGCCCGGGCACCAGGCCCGGAACAGCGTCCGAGGGCACCCGCAACAGTGTCCGAGTGCAGAGGGAGGGCCCATGTCCAAGCCCGTCCAGTACCGCCGACCCGTCCAGTACCGCCGACCGGCTCCGTTCGGCCGGTCCGCCCCGCACCGCCGCCCCGCCGGCCGCCCCCGGCCCCGGGGGCCCGCCCCCCCGCCCCCGGGGGGGGGGGGGGCCCGCGGCCGTTCCGGACACGTGTGTTGAGGGCTCAGCCGAGGGTGGCCACGGCCTGCGTCACCGGGGTGTCGC
>NZ_JBHUSG010000001.1:340997-445414 GCF_042673745.1 Kitasatospora sp. NPDC057015 | reverse complement strand
CACGCCCAGGCCTTCGACATCAGCAGCACCATCCCCAAGGACAGCTGGTACGGCACCCTGCTCAAGGGCGTCTTCAACTTCCAGCCCGACCCCACCGTCCTGCAACTCACCGTCTGGGCCGCCTACCTCCTGCCCACCCTCGCCATCTTCCTCGGCCTCTTCACCCGCCCCCCGGCCACCACCAGCGGCACCCCGACCGTCAGCACCGGCACCACCTCGACCGCCAGCAGCAGCAACCAGAACACCGGGACCGCCTGACCGAGCCCACCGAGCCCCCGCCCGTACCCCCATCGCGCCCCGCCCGGCCAACGCCCGGCGGGGCGCGGTGCGTTCACCGCCGGGCCAGTCCGGAACGAAGGGGCGGCAGGTGTCCGGCGGGGGTGCGGAGCCGTGCCGCGGCAGGGGCTTTGTTGAGCAGCTGTCAAAAATTAACCTCCCAGGTCTACCCGCGTAAACCCCCAGGGCGCCAAGCTGGTTGTCCACCCGGGCGGATGCCGCCCCGGGCGCCTCCGCCTGCTCTCGTCCCCTGGAGTTCCGCATGCCCGAGATACGCTCCCTGAGCCGTGCCCTGATGGCCGCCGTCGGCGCCCTCCTGCTCGCCGTCACCACCCTGCTGGCCGGTGCAGGCAGCGCCCAGGCCGCCCTTCCCACCCCGGTGTCCGGGGCGACCGCCCGCAGCTACCTGGCCGCGCTCACCGTCGCCGCCGAGGCCCACGCCGACACCTACGACCGGGCGCTGTTCCCGCACTGGATCACCATCTCCGGCGCCTGTAAC
This sequence comes from Kitasatospora sp. NPDC057015, assembly GCF_042673745.1. Classification (NCBI taxonomy): domain Bacteria; kingdom Bacillati; phylum Actinomycetota; class Actinomycetes; order Kitasatosporales; family Streptomycetaceae; genus Kitasatospora; species Kitasatospora sp. NPDC057015. Next base: position 444,639 of record NZ_JBHUSG010000001.1, on the reverse strand, counting down.
ACCCGGGAGACCGTCCTCAAGCGGGACGGCAGCAACGTGGTCACCGACTCCGCCTGCGCCTCGGTCAGCGGCAACTGGACCTCCGCCTACGACAACGTCACCACCACCAGCGCGTCGAGCTTCGACATCGACCACCTCATCCCGCTGGCCGAGGCCTGGCGCTCCGGCGCCTGGGCCTGGACCACCGCGCAGCGTCAGGCCCTCGCCAACGACCTGACCCGCCCCCAGCTGATCGCGGTCTCGGCCTCCTCGAACCGCAGCAAGGGCGACCAGGACCCGGCGCACTGGCTGCCGCAGACCTCCTACCGCTGCATCTACTCCCGCGCCTGGGTGCAGGTGAAGTACTACTACGGCCTGACCGTCGACAGCGCCGAGAAGAGCGCCCTCACCTCGCTGCTCGCCGGCTGCTGAGCCCGCTGCTCGCGCCGCCGGGCCCGTGGTCTGAATTCCCCCGTGCCCAGGGCGTCCTGACGATGCGCAGGGCGTCCGTGACCTCCTGGCCCTGCGTCGCCGGAACGAACTCGGCCGGCAGGACGGCCGGTTCGACCCGGTAGTGCCCTGTGACAGCCGGCCCCCGTCCGCGTGACGGGGGCCGGCTGTCACGTTCTCGCACCGCGATCGCCGAACCGCACCGGTGCACAAGGCCGTTCGGGTCGATGGCGTCGCCTCGGAAGGCCGCCCGGCCCGGGAAGCCCCGGCCGCCGCGGCCCCCGACTACTCGACGGCGACGCCCCAGCGGGCGGCCAGGCCCGCCAGCCCGCCCCGGACGGGATCGGGTGCGGCCTCGAAGCTCCAGCCGGCGCCGGTGCGGCGGATCGAACCCACCGTCATCGCGGTGTCGGAGATCCCCGAGGTGCCGCCCGCCCAGTGCTCCGGGCCGGTCGCGGCCGTGCCGAGCGCCGCCCGTACGGCCAGCCCGTGCACGTAGCCGAGCGGGAGCGCGGGCGGCGTCTCCTCCTCGGTCGAGACGGCGAGCACCACCTCGTCCACCTCCGGCGCGAGCCGCGCCAGGTCGACGGTCAGCGCGGCGCCCCGGGCCGGCTGGCCCGCCACCGAGTGGGTGGGCTGCAGGCACACGGCCCCGTCCGGGTCCTGCGGGTTGTTGAAGAAGACGAAGTGCTCGTCGCTCAGCACCCGGCCCGAGGCGCAGAGGAAGGCCGACACGTCCAGCTCCACCGGGTCCCCGGCCACCGTCCGGCTCTGCCAGCTGACCTCCAGCCGGACGGCTCCGACGGCCCCCTGGTCGGGCGCCGCCCCGGCGGCGGCACCGGCCGGACCCGTCGCCCCGGCGGCGCCCCGCGGGGCCGGGCCCAGCCGCCCGCGCAGCCCCTGTTCGGCCAGCAGCTCCACCAGTTCGGGGCCGGTGACCAGGCTCAGCGGCTTGTTGCGGATGTAGTCGTACGAGCCCGGTCCGAAGCCCGCGGTGGTGACCAGGATGCCCTTGATCGCGCCGTGGTGGCGGACGGTGCTGTCCAGGTCGCGGACCGCGGTGGGGGAGACCGTCGAGCGGTAGCGCTTGGCCTGGATGACGATCCGGCCGCCGGTCACCGGGTCGAGGTCCTCGGCGACCACGTCCACCCCGGCGTCGCCGCTGCGCGCGGTCGTCATCACCCGGTAGCCGCGGGCGCGGAAGAGCTCGGCGATCAGCTCCTCGAACTCGATCGGGTCCATCTCGAAGAGGTCCGGTTCGTCCTCGCCGCCCTGGCCGGCGAGGCTGCCGCCGACCGTCTGCGGCAGCCGGTCCGGCTTCACCTCGTCCAGTCGCTCGGGCCGGGCCGAGAGCCTGCCCCCGAGCCCCAGCAGGCACTCCACGGCCGCCACCCGGTCCAGGGAGAGCGCGGAGAACTCCGCCCGGGTGACGGTCGCCGTCAACAGGAAGCGCTCCGCCTCCCGCCCGGTGGCCGGGTCGATGCCGTGCACGAAACCGTTCAGCACCACCGATCTGAGCAGCCCGTCGGCATCCGCCCGGAAGAGCTCGGTGACCACCCGCAGGCCGCTCTGCGCCAGCACCTCCCGGTACAGCGCCTTGCGTTCGGTGGCGGGCCGGGCGACCTCGGCCTCCCGGTCGTCCGACTTCACGTACCGCACCCGGGCGCTCGCCGGCACCACGTCGGCGCCCGGCAGCTCCCAGTTCACCACCAGCTGGCGGGTGGACGCCTCCCAGGCCGCCACCAGGTTGTGCGGGAACCCCTCGGGCCAGCGCGCCGAGGCGTACAGCACCGCGGTGAAGTACTCCTGGACGGCGTCGGCCTCGCCGCCGCGCAGCCGGTCGAGCAGCTCCCGCGTACGGGAGCCGCGTTCCTCGTCCTGGCGCCGGTGCTCGGCGACCCAGGCCAGGTACTGCCCGTGGTACTCGCCGAGTTGGCGCTGCCGGTCGGCCTCGGCCGCCTGCGCCCGGTACCAGTCCTGCTCGAACCGGGCCCGGGCCTGCGCCAGGTACTCCTCGTACTGCCGGCGGATCGCCGGGTTGCGGGCCTGCACCGCGTCCGGCGGCTGCACCTGGTACTGCGCCTGGTCGGGCATCGGTACCGGTACGCCGAGCCGGCCCGGCTCGAACGGCGGTACCTGGCCCGGGGTCAGCAGCGCGGCCGGCCGGAACGCCGGCTGCGCCAGCCCCGTCCGCAGCACCTCGCGCAACTCCGTCACCCGGGTGTCGAGTTCGGCCGTCCGCCGGGCGGCCTCCGCCTCCCGGGATTGCTGGTACGCCCGCAGCGCCTCGCGCTCCCCGCGCGCCGCCGTCCGCTGCGCCTCCCGGGACTCCCGCTCCTGCCGGCGCTGTTCGGCGGCGTCGGCCCGCCACCGGGCCTCCTCGCGGCGCTGCTGCTGTCGCTGCGCCTCCGCCCAGACCGCCAGCACTCCGTTGTTCCGCCGCCCCGCCACGTCCACCCCTTCGGTCCACGGCCGCCTGCGCCCCGGCCGGCCGCCCGGCCGCGGTGTGGCCGCGCGGCAACAATAGAACGTGGGCGGGTGGATCTTCCAAGCGGCGGGGGACGGCGGCGCTCCGGTGGGCCGGTCGAGCTCAGCCGTTGGCGCCGGGAACACCCTGGAACGGCTGCACCGAGAGCTTGCCGCAGACGTTGAGCGTGTTGTCGTCGACGCCCCCGGTCACCTTGACCTGCTTGGCCTGGGTCTCGTCCGGCAGGATCACCTGGACCTTGCCGCCGGTCACCGCGCAGACCCGGCGGCCGGACGGCGAGCCCCCGGCGTTGACGTTGCTGTACTGCAGGTTGGCGTTGGCGATCTGCTTCGGCTTCAGCGTGACCGCGGTCGCCGGGAATCCGGTGTTGCGGTCGGCGGTGAGCGGGGTGGCACTGCGGCCGGCGTCGTCGGAGACCTGGATCCCCGGGAATCCGGTCAGCGTGCAGGTGCGGGTGGAGGTGTTGACCACGTGCAGTGAGGCGTAGGCGGGCTGCTTGTCGTCGGCGATCAGGTCGGGGCCGAGCACGCTCATCTCCAGGTCGGCGGCGGTGCACCTGGTGCCGGCCGGTACGGCGGCGGAGCCGGAGGCCTTCGGGGTCGCCGAGCCGGGGACGGTCGGCGCGGTGCCGGTCGGGGTCGCGGCGCCGGCCGGGCCGGGGGCGGTCGCGGCGGGCGCCGCGTCCGGGCCCTTGTCCCCGTCGTCGCACGCCGTGAGGGCCAGTCCGGCGGTGAGGGCGAGGGCGACGGTGAACGGAACTCGACGAACGCGCATGAGTTCTCCTCCCGGAGAAGTCTGCAGGGCTCCGGTGAACCCCGGACGGTGCTTGCGGTGCCAAGGACACGTGATCACCACCGGGCGGTTGCACGCGGCTGCCGGCGACGGCCGGTTCGGGCAGTCGGCGTTGCCCTTTCGGGCAGCGCCCGGCTCCGCGGTGAGCCGCCTGCCCCGGCGGCCCTTCAGCCGCCCGGCACCCTGCTCGCGGAGCGGCGGGACGGCACGGCGCGCCGCTCAGGCCTCCGGCAGCGCCAGGGCCAGCCGGTTGATGTCCCGGGGCCGGAGGATCCGGGTCCCGGGGTCGACGCCGGGGGTGGCGACCGCGATCATGGACCGGCCCAGCTGCTCGCCGGTGGTGACGAGGTTCGGCGCCACCCGGCGGAGCAGGTGCAGCAGCGGCCCGGTCACGGCGTAGACCGTCCGGTAGAGCCGCGTCTTGGAGACCACACCGCGCTGCGGCGCCACGATCCCGGGCCGGAACATGTACGCGTTGAACGGCAGCCGCAGCAACTCGTTCTCCGTCCGCCCCTTGACCCGCGCCCACATGGAACGGCCGCGTTCGGTGCTGTCCGTCCCCTCGCCCGAGACGTACGCGAAGGTCAGCGCGGGGTTCGCGGCCGCCAGCGTGCGCGCCACCGTGAGTGTCAGGTCGTAGGTGACCCGGCGGTACGCGTCCTCCTTCATGCCGACGGCGGAGACCCCGAGGCAGAAGAAGCAGGCGTCGTAGCCGGCGAGCTCCAGCGCCGGGTCCGACAGGTCCGACGGGTCCGGCTGGAGGACGTCGCGCAGCTTGCGGTGGGCCAGGCCCAGCGGGGTGCGCCCGATCGTCAGGACGCGCTCGACCGAGTCGTCCGCCAGGCACTCGCGCAGGACGGCCCGGCCGATCATGCCGGTCGCACCGAAGATGATGACGTTCACGGGCCCAGCCTAGGCGCTCGGGCGCCGGGAGCCGGGAGCGGCCGTACCCGCGTCGCCCGGGGCGCGCCCGGCGGACCTCGCCGGGGATCCGGCGCGGTCCGCCGGATCCGACCTACCGCAGGCTGCGCAGGTACTCGCGGTTCATCGCCGCGATGCTCGGCAGCGGGATGCCCTTGGGGCAGGCGGTGGCGCACTCACCGGTGTTGGTGCAGCCGCCGAAGCCCTCGGCGTCCATCGCGGCCACCATCGACCGCACCCGGCTGCCGCGCTCCGGCGCGCCCTGCGGGAGCACGTTGAGGTGCACCACCTTGGCGGAGGTGAAGAGCATCGCCGAGCCGTTCGGGCAGGCCGCGACGCAGGCCCCGCAGCCGATGCACTCGGCGTGCTCGAAGGCGGTGTCGGCGGCCTCCTTGGGGACGGGCGTGGCGTGCGCCTCGGGGGCGCTGCCGGTGGGGGCGGTGATGTACCCGCCGGAGCCGATGATCCGGTCGAACGCCGAGCGGTCCACCACCAGGTCCTTGACCACCGGGAACGCGGCGGCCCGCCAGGGCTCCACGTCGATGGTGTCGCCGTCCTCGAAGTGCCGCATGTGCAGCTGGCAGGTGGTGGTGCGTTCCGGGCCGTGCGCCCGGCCGTTGATGACCATGCCGCAGGCGCCGCAGATGCCCTCGCGGCAGTCGTGGTCGAAGGCGACGGGCGTGTCGCCGCGCAGGATCAGCTCCTCGTTGAGGGTGTCGAGCATCTCCAGGAAGGACATGTCGGGGCTGATGCCGGTGACCTGGTAGGTGGTCATCGAGCCGGCGGTGTCGGGGCCCGCCTGGCGCCAGATCCGCAGGGTGAGGTTCATGCGTAGCTCCGCTGGGTGGGGTGGACGTACTCGAAGTCGAGGTGCTCGCGGTGGAGCACGGGCGGGGTGCCGGTGCCGGTGAACTCCCAGGCGGCGGCGTACGAGAACTCCTCGTCCTTGCGGGCCGCCTCGCCCTCCGCCGTGCGGCTCTCCTCGCGGAAGTGGCCGCCGCAGGACTCGGTGCGGTGCAGGGCGTCCAGGCACATCAGTTCGGCGAGTTCGAAGTAGTCGACCAGCCGGTTCGCCTTCTCCAGGGACTGGTTGAGCTCCTGGCCGGTGCCCGGCACCCTGATCCGGCGCCAGAACTCGTCCCGCAGCTGCGGGATCCGCTCCAGGGCCCGGCGCAGCCCGGCCTCGTCGCGCGCCATCCCGCACTCCTCCCAGAGGAGTTCGCCCAGTTCGCGGTGGAAGGAGTCGGGGGTGCGGTCGCCCTGTACCGCGAGGATCAGGTTGAGCCGGTCGGTGACCTCGGCCGTCACCTCCTCGATCGCGGGGTGGTCGGCCGGCACGGGCTCGGCGGTGTGCCGGGCCAGGTAGTCGTTGAGGGTGGCGGGGAGCACGAAGTAGCCGTCGGCCAGGCCCTGCATCAGCGCGCTGGCACCGAGCCGGTTGGCGCCGTGGTCGGAGAAGTTGGCCTCGCCGATCGCGAACAGGCCCGGCAGGCTGGTCTGCAGGTCGTAGTCGACCCAGAGTCCGCCCATGGTGTAGTGGATCGCGGGGTAGATCCGCATCGGCACCCGGTACGGGTCCTCGGCGGTGATCCGCTCGTACATCTCGAACAGGTTGCCGTACCGGGCCTCGACCTGGTCGCGGCCGAGCCGGGCGATGGCGTCGGCGAAGTCCAGGTAGACGCCCTGGCCGCCGGGGCCGACGCCGCGGCCCTCGTCGCAGACGTTCTTGGCGGCCCGGGAGGCGATGTCGCGCGGCACCAGGTTGCCGAAGGAGGGGTAGATCCGCTCCAGGTAGTAGTCCCGCTCGGGCTCGGGGATCTCCGCCGGCGGGCGGGTGTCGCCCTTGGCCTTCGGCACCCAGATCCGGCCGTCGTTGCGCAGCGACTCGCTCATCAGGGTCAGCTTCGACTGGTGGTCGCCGCTGCGCGGGATGCAGGTCGGGTGGATCTGGGTGAAGCACGGGTTGGCGAAGTACGCGCCCCGTCGGTGGGCCCGCCAGACGGCCGTGGCGTTGGAGTTCTTGGCGTTGGTGGAGAGGTAGAAGACGTTGCCGTAGCCGCCGCTGGCGAGCACCACCGCGTCGGCCAGGTAGGTGGAGATCTCACCGGTGACCAGGTCGCGGGCGACGATGCCGCGGGCCCGGCCGTCGATCACCACCAGGTCGAGCATCTCGGTGCGCGGGTGCATCTCGACGTTCCCGGCCGCGATCTGGCGGGAGAGCGCCTGGTACGCGCCGAGCAGCAGCTGCTGTCCGGTCTGGCCCCGGGCGTAGAAGGTGCGGGAGACCTGGACGCCGCCGAAGGAGCGGGTGTCGAGCAGTCCGCCGTACTCGCGGGCGAACGGGACGCCCTGGGCCACGCACTGGTCGATGATCTCCACCGAGACCTGGGCGAGCCGGTGGACGTTGGACTCGCGGGCGCGGAAGTCCCCGCCCTTGACGGTGTCGTAGAACAGCCGGCGGATCGAGTCGCCGTCGTTGCGGTAGTTCTTCGCGGCGTTGATGCCGCCCTGCGCGGCGATCGAGTGGGCCCGGCGAGGTGAGTCCTGGAAGCAGAACTGCACGACGTGGTAGCCCTGTTCGGCCAGGGTCGCGCCGGCCGCGCCGCCCGCGAGGCCGGTGCCCACCACGATCACGGTGTGCTTGCGGCGGTTCGCCGGGTTGACCAGCTTCGCCTCGAACCGCCGCTGGTCCCAGCGCTGTTCGATCGGCCCGGCGGGGGCGGTGGTGTCGGCCACCGGGTCCCCGACGCGGTAGTCGGCGTACCCGCCGCCCCGGAGGGCGTCGGCGTTGCGGGTGTCGGGCGTGTTCAACTCACCACTCCGGTCATCACGGCCACGGGAACGGACAGGAATCCGGCGGTCAGCACCAGCGCCAGGCCGTTGGCGGTGGCCTTCAACGCGCGGTCCCGGCGGGCGTTGTTGGCGCCCAGGGTCTGCGCGGCGCTCCAGAACCCGTGCCGGATGTGCAGGCCGAGCGCCAGCATCGCGAGGATGTAGACCACGCAGCTGTACCAGGTCGAGAACGAGGCCACGATGTTCTGGTACGGGTGGCCCTCCTCGGCGCGCGGGTTCACGGTGAGGGTGGTCAGGTCCAGGATGTGCCAGACGATGAACAGCCCCAGGATGACCCCGCCCCAGCGCATCGTCCGGGTCGCGTAGCTCGCCCGGCGCCTGCGGTGCGCGTAGCCGGCGGGGCGGGCGGCGAGGTCGCGCCGGCTCAGCTGGTACGCGGCGACGGCGTGCAGCCCGACGGCGGCCAGCAGTCCGACCCGGGCGATCCAGAGGAACCAGCCGTGCCCGAGGAAGGGCTGCCCGAGGGTGCGCAGCCAGGCCGCGTACCCGTTGATGTCGTCGGGGCCGAAGAAGACCTTGAGGTTTCCGAGCATGTGGAAGACCAGGTAGAGCAGCATGACCAGTCCGCTGACGGCCATCACCGCCTTCTTGCCGACGGTCGACCGCCAGAGGGTCTCCAGAGTGGACGGTCTACGGCCCGTCCGAGTCGCCTGTGCCATGACGACCACGGTAGGAAGCGCCGGACGGTACGTCCAAGACATGATGCGGCTCACCACCATAGTCCTGGCCTATCGTGGGAGGTGTGCAGCTCCAACAACTCCGCTACTTCGTCGCGGTCGCCGAGGCCCGCCACTTCACCCGGGCGGCCGAGGCCGAGCATGTCGCGCAGCCGTCCCTCTCCCAGCAGATCCGTTCACTGGAGCGGGAGTTGGGAGCCGACCTGTTCCACCGCACCCGGGGCAACATCGCCCTCACCGACGCCGGGGACGCCCTGCTGCCGCTGGCCCGGCGGATCCTGGCCGACACCGAGAGCGCCCGGGTGGCCGTCCAGGAGACCGTCCGGCTGCGGCGCGGGCGGGTCCGGCTGGGAGCGCCGCCCAGTCTCTGCACCAGCCTGGTGCCGGACGTCCTGCGGCTCTTCCGCGACCGCTACCCGGAGGTCACGCTGGTCGTCCGGGAGGGCGGCTCGCGGGACCTGGTGAACAGCCTCGGCGACGGCGAGCTGGACCTCGCGCTGATCATCACCCCGCCCGCGGGGCAGGCGCCCGCCCCCGGGCTGGCCGTCACCGAGCTGCTGCACGAGGAGCTCGTCCTGGTCGCGGCGACCGAGGGGCCGCGCCGACGGTCCCGGGTCCGGGTCGAGGAGCTGCGCGACCGCCCGCTGGTGATGTTCCGGGAGGGCTACGACCTGCGGGAGACGACCATCGGGGCGTGCCGGGCGGCCGGCTTCGAGCCGGTCTTCGCGGTCGAGGGCGGCGAGATGGACGCCGTGCTCGGCTTCGTCCGGGCGGGCCTCGGCCCCGCCGTGCTGCCGGGGATGGTCGCGGCCCGTTCGGGCCTGGTGGTCACCCCGTTCGCCGGTCGGGGGCTGGGCCGGACGATCGCGGTCGCGCACGGCGCCGAAGTCCCGCCGACCCGGGCCGCCGCCGCACTGCGCGCCACCCTGCTCGGCCACCTGCGGGACGCGGCACTGGCCGGCGCCCTGCCACCCGGCACCCAGCTGCTGCTGGACTGAGCCGCCTCGGGAGGCTCGGGACGCTCGGGACCGACGGGTACGGGCCGGGCACTCCGGGGGAGTGCCCGGCCCGCGCCGACGGCAAGGACCGACGGCAAGGACCGACGGCCGGCGCCGGCCCGGCGCACGCCGTCGGGTACCGGAGATCAGGCCGGCAGGACGGCCTCGATCGCCGCGACGACCTCGGCGGCCTCCGGCTCGGTGCGCGGGCGGATCCGGGCCGCCACCGTGCCGTCGGGGGTGATCAGGAACTTCTCGAAGTTCCAGCTGACGTCGCCGGCCTGGCCCTCGGCGTCGACCGCCTTGGTCAGCTCGGCGTACAGCGGGTGCCGGTCGTCACCGTTCACGTCGGTCTTCTCGAAGAGCGGGAAGGAGACGCCGTAGGTGGTCGAGCAGAAGGTCTGGATCTCCTCCGAGCTGCCCGGCTCCTGCCCGGCGAACTGGTTGGAGGGGAAGCCGAGCACGCTGAAGCCGCGCGCGCCGTACTGCTCCTGCAGCCGCTCCAGGCCGGCGTACTGCGGGGTCAGCCCGCACTTGGAGGCGACGTTGACGATCAGCAGCGCCTTGCCCTTGTAGTCGGCGAGCGAGGCGGCCTCGCCGGACAGCGTGCGCAGCGGGATGTCGTACAGGCTCACGAGGGTTTCCTTCGGTCGGGTCGGGATCGTTCGGGGACGGTCTCCACGGATGGTGCCATGGCGCACAACCACGACCGGGACCCGCCTGTTCCGCCGCGGCGACCCGGTTTCACCCCCGTGCGCGAGGTCCTTGCCGACGGCAATGGCTGAGATGGTGTGCGAATCGCCCGAACCGTGACCTTTCGGCGCCCCGGAACGGGAACCCGCGGGCCCCCGGCGGCGTCGATTGCAGAGGCCGCACCACCGTGCGGCGCAGGTGGAGGCAGGAAACGAACGGGGGGCGGTCGCGATGGACGCCGACGCTGCGGGTACGGGTGCCGAGGGTTCGGATGCGACCGGTGCGGGCGCGGAGCAGGCCGACGGCACCGGAGGCTGGGTGCTGCCGGGCTACACGCACGGCCGGGAGCTGGGCACCGGCGCGAGCGGCCGGGTGGTGCTCGCCACCCACGACGCCACCGGGACGCCGGTCGCGGTGAAGTACCTGAACCGCTCGGCCGCCGGCGACAACCTCAGGGCCGAGGCCGAGGTGCTCGGCGCACTCCGCTCGCCGTACGTCACCCGGCTCTACGAGTACGTGGAGAGCAGCCGGGGCTGCGCCATCGTGATGGAACTGGTGGACGGCCTGGCGCTGCGCACCCTGCTGCGCGCGGAGGGCGCCACCACGCCCCGGGCCGCGCTGGTGGTGCTCAAGGGCTCGCTGCTGGGCCTGGCCGCCGCGCACGCGGCGGGCGTCGTGCACCGCGACTACAAGCCGGGCAACGTGCTGGTCGCCGCCGACGGCAGCTCCAAGCTGGTGGACTTCGGCATCGCGGTGCGCAGCGGCGACGACCGGGACATCTCCGGCACGCCCGCCTACCTGGCCCCCGAGCAGTGGGCCGGCCGGCCCGCCTCCCCGGCGGCCGACGTCTACTCGGCGACGGTCACCTTCTTCGAGTGCCTGACCGGCGCCCGCCCGTACGACGGGGCGACCATCGCCGAGCTGGCGGTCCAGCACACCGAGGCGCCGATCCCGGACGAGCTGGCGCCGGCCGAGGTCCGGCCGCTGATCCGGGCCGGACTCGCCAAGACGCCGGCGTCCCGCCCGGACAGCGCCGCGAGCTTCGTCACCGAACTGGAGGCCGTCGCGGTGGCCGGCTACGGGCCGGACTGGGAGGAGCGCGGCCGGGCCGAGCTCGCCGCGCTGGTCCTGGCGCTGGCGATGCTGCTGCCCTGGGGCGGCGCGGGCGCCGGGGACGGCGGAACGGCGCTGGCGCACACCTCGCTGGCGCAGAGCGGACCGCCGCCGGCCGGACCCGGTCCGCAGGCCGGGCTGGACGGGGCACGGGCCGTCCGGCGCAGCGGACTCGGCCGGCGGGCCAAGGTGCTGGCCGGCGCCGGCGTGGGCCTGCTGGTCGCGGGCTCCTTCGCCGGGGTGGCGGTCGCCGGGTCGAGCGACCGGGACGCCCGTACCGTCCTGGCGGACCCGTCGCCGGTGGCCACCACGACGCTCGGCGCGGGCCTGCCGACGTCCGCCGCGCCGCCGACCGGCGCGCCCACGTCCGACCCCACCGCCACCGACTCGCCTTCGGCCTCGCCCTCGCCGTCCGCGTCGCTCTCGGCCGCTCCGACCCCCGGCGCCACCGTGACCACCCGGCCGCCGACCGTGGCCCCGACCGCGACCGGAAAGCCCACGGCCCCCGCCACCTCACCGGCCCCGCCGACCCCGACCGCCACCACCCCGAGCGCCACCGTGGCTCCGCCGCCGGTCAAGGCCCGGGTGACGTACCTCAGCCTGGACGCGTTCACCTGCGGAGGCCCGTACGACACGAAGGCATCGGTGACCGTGCAGACGGACGGCGCCGCCGACGTCGTGCTGACGCTCAGTTGGATCCACCGGGTGTCCGCCAGAACCGCCCCGGTGGTGGCCGCCACCCAGACGGTGGTGATCCCGAAGGGGTCCACCGGGTTCAAGGGAGCCAGTTATCCCCACGTGTTCGGCTCGGCCGACACCTACCCGATCTGGGGGCTCCAGATCTCCACCAGCCCCGCCGCCGAGCCGAGCCGGGTCGTCCCCGTCCTCTACCGTGACGTCAACGCCTACACCTGCAACCCGCCCCGCTGAGCCGGAACCACACGCCCAGGAGGGCAGCATGACCACACCGGGAAAGCCCCCGACCGACCCCGACGAGGCGCAGACCGTCCGGCTCGACGAGGACGCCGCCGAGCGGACCGCCAAGCTGCGCCGGGCGCCGTCCGCGGGCCAGTCCGCCGCCGGCCCGTCCGTCGACGACGCCGCCACCGTCCTGGACCCGACCGTCTGGGCCAAGCCCGCCGTCCCGCCGCAGCCGGCGGGCCCCGAGTCGGCGGCCCCCCGGCAGGCGGCCCCCGAGCAGGCGGCCCCGCCGCTGATGGCGCTGCCGCCGCTGGTGGGCGGCACGCAGACCCTCGGCACCCTCGGGGCAGCGGAGGACGCCACCCGGCGACTCGACGCGCCCGCGCCCGCCGGTCACCCGGCCGCCCCGGTGCCCCCGCCCGTCACCCCGGAGGACGAACGCCCGCTGGCCGATGGCGAGTTGCGCCGCTTCGGCCCGGGCGTGCCGGCGGCGGCAGCCGCCGTCTGGCACGGCGAGGTGGAGCCCGGCCGGCCCGTCCGCCGCAAGCGCCGGCGCGGGCTGCTCCTCCTCGCCCTCCTGCTGGCCCTGCTCGCCCTGTTCGCCTGGCGCTGGTACGCCCCGCCGCTGGCCGTCACCGGGGTCACCGTCGCCACCGACCCGGCCGGTCCGCCCTGCGGCGGCGCCGCCGTCGTCACGGCCACGGCACGGACCAACGGCCATGCCGGTACGGTCCGTTACCGCTGGGTGCGCAGTGACGGCAGTTCGTCCGGCGAGCTGGCGCAGTCCGTCCCGGCGGGCACCCGGCAGGCCGACCTGGTGCTGCGTTGGACCTTCGACGGCCACGGCACCATGCAGGCCACCGCCACGGTCGAGATCCTCTCGCCCGGGCAGCACACGGCGGCGGCGAGCTTCACCTACTCCTGCCCCTGACCACGGGATCCGCTCCCCGCCGACCTGCGGCAACGGCGCCCGCCCGGCGGGGAGTTGACCGGCGGGGAGCGGACCGGCGGCGAGTGGACCGCCGGGCTCAGAGGGTGATCTGGTAGAGGATGAACCCCCGGTTGACCGCCACCTGGTCGTAGAGCCGCCGGGCCGTCGCGTTGGTCTCCTGGGTGGACCAGTAGACCCGGCTGCAGTCACGCTCGCGCGCCCACTCGGTGACCGCGGCGATCAGTGCCCGGCCGACGCCGCGGCCGCGGGCCTCGGGCGCGGTGAACAGGTCCTGGAGGTAACAGACGTCCGGCGCGGTGGTGTTGGCGTGCACGAGGAAGTGCGTGATGCCGACCAGCCGGCCGTCGACCCGGGCGCCGAAGGCGTGCATCACGGTGTCGTCGAGGAACGCCGTCCAGGCCCGCTCGTACATCTCCGGCGTGATCTCGCGCCGGTAGAAGTCGAGGTAGCCCCGGAAGAGGACCTCCCACTCCGCGCGGTCCGCGGCGGAGAGCCTGTCGATGCTGACGCCGTCCTGGGTCATGGGTGCCGCCTTCCGCGGGTGGGGCCGTCCGAACGGCACGACCTTACGCGGGCGCACGGCCGTACGGGCCCCCGGCACTGCTCGCGGCAGTACCGGGGGCCCGTACGGGTGGTCGACTCCGCTGCTGTGCAGCGGTGCTGACGTGGGTCAGGACTTGAGCGCCTTGATGGCGGTCGGGGCGTGGCCGGGCTCGGTGGCGAGCTCCTCCCACTCGTTGATGGCGTCGATGCCGGCGGCGCCCATCGAGATGTTGGTGACGCGCTCCAGGATCGCCTCGACGACGACCGGGACGCGGAACTCGGCGGCGAGCTTCTTGGCCTGCTCGAAGGCGGGCAGCAGCTGGTCCGGCTCGGTGACCCGGATGGCCTTGCAGCCCAGGCCCTCGACGACCTTGACGTGGTCGACGCCGTAGACGCCCAGCTCGGGGGAGTTGATGTTCTCGAACTCCAGGTTGACCTGGAAGTTGATGTCCAGGCCGCGCTGCGCCTGTCGGATCAGGCCCAGGTAGGCGTTGTTGACCAGCACGTGGACGTACGGGATCCGGTGCTGGGCGCCGACGGCCAGCTCCTCCAGCATGAACTGGAAGTCGTAGTCGCCGGACAGGGCGACGACCGGGGTCTCGGGGTCGGCGGTGGCGACACCGAGCGCCGCCGGGATGGTCCAGCCGAGCGGGCCGGCCTGGCCGCAGTTGATCCAGTGCCGCGGCTTGTAGACGTGCAGCATCTGCGCGCCGGCGATCTGGGAGAGGCCGATGGTGGTGACGTAGCGGGTCTCCGGGCCGAAGGCCTTGTTCATCTCCTCGTAGACGCGCTGCGGCTTCATCGGCACGTTGTCGAAGTGCGTGCGGCGCTGGAGGGTGGCCTTGCGCTCCTGGGTGGACGCGGCCCACTCGCTGCGGTCGGGGAGCCTGCCGGCGGCCTTGAGCTCCTTGGCGACCTCGACGAACAGCTCCAGGGCGGCCTTGGCGTCGGAGGCGATGCCGAAGTCCGGGGCGAAGATCTTGCCGAGCTGGGTCGGCTCGATGTCGACGTGGACGAACGTGCGGTCCTTGGTGTAGACGGCGAGGTCGCCGGTGTGGCGGTTGGCCCAGCGGTTGCCGATGCCGAGGACGAAGTCCGACGCCAGCAGGTTGGCGTTGCCGTAGCGGTGCGAGGTCTGCAGGCCGACCATGCCGGCGTTCAGCTCGTGGTCGTCGGCGAGGATGCCCCAGCCCATCAGGGTCGGGATGACGGGGGTGCCGGTGAGCTCGGCGAACTCGACCAGCAGCTCGGAGGCGTCGGCGTTGATGACACCGCCGCCGGCGACGATCAGCGGGCGCTCGGAGGCCAGCAGGAACCCGATCGCCTTCTCGATCTGCGCGCGGGTCGCGAACGGCTTGTAGACCGGCAGCGGCGCGTAGGTCTCGGGGTCGAACTCGATCTCGGTCAGCTGGACGTCGATCGGCAGGTCGATCAGGACCGGGCCGGGGCGCCCGGAGCGCATCAGGTGGAAGGCCTGCTGGAAGACGCCGGGGACCTGCGCGGCCTCCAGGACGGTCGTCGCGGCCTTGGTGACCGGCTTGGCGATCGAGGCGATGTCGACGGCCTGGAAGTCCTCCTTGTGCAGCTTCGCGACCGGGGCCTGGCCGGTGATGCACAGGATCGGGATCGAGTCGGCGATCGCCGAGTACAGCCCGGTGATCATGTCGGTGCCGGCCGGGCCCGAGGTGCCGATGCAGACGCCGATGTTGCCGGCCTTGGTGCGGGTGTACCCCTCCGCCATGTGCGAGGCGCCCTCGACGTGCCGGGCGAGCGTGTGGCGGATCTCGCCGGACGCCTTGAGCGCGGCGTAGAAGGGGTTGATCGCCGCGCCGGGCACGCCGAACGCGACCTCGACGCCTTCGCGCTTGAGGATCTCCACTGCCGCGCGGGCGGCTGTCATTCGAGGCATCGGGTTTCTCCTGCGTCGGCCCGTTGTGGGTCGGAGGGCTCATCTCCTGAGTTCCACGATACGGAAGAACGGTTTTGGTATGCGGAAACAACGTACGGTCAGGTCCGCGCGGCCGTCAAGGGCGGTTCAACAGAATGTTGTAGTTTGCGGAAGGGCCAGGCTGTCACCTCCCCGCCCCCTCGACCAGGCGGGCTTCCTACAGGCCGCGGGCCCCTGCGGCCCTCCGGCCTCGTCGATTGATGCAACGCCCCGTCGATCCTGCCGGGCCGCCGCAGACCCGGCCGGGAACGCCGACGAGCCGGCCCCTCGCCCCCGCAAGGGGGAGGAACCGGCTCGTCGGAAGGTGTCCCGATGCCACCGCCGCAGGATCGGGGCACCGCGTGACCGGACCGCCGGGGGCGGACCGGGTCGTTCAGGCCGCCTGGCGGCCGCGCAGCCGATGGGCGGCGATCAGGTCGGCGTAGCGGCGCCCGCTGGTCTTCACCGTGCGCTGCTGCGTCTTGTAGTCGACGTGGACGAGGCCGAAGCGCTTGTCGTAGCCGTAGGCCCACTCGAAGTTGTCCAGCAGCGACCAGGCGAAGTACCCGGCCAGCGGAGCGCCCTTGCGGACGGCGCGGGCGCAGGCGGCCAGGTGCTCCTCCAGGTACTGCGTGCGCTCCGGGTCGTGCACCGAGCCGTCGGCGCCGACCACGTCCTGGTACGCCGAGCCGTTCTCGGTGACGTAGATCTTCTGCACGCCGTAGTCCTCGGTGAGGCGCATCAGCAGCTGCTCCAGGCCGGGGCCGTGCACCTCCCAGTCCATCGCGGTGTGCTCGACGTTCGGGCCCGGCACCTGCCGGAAGTGCGGCGCGGGGCCGGTGGTGTCGCCGGTGACGATCTGCCGGAAGTAGTAGTTCAGGCCGATCCAGTCCAGCGGCGCGCTGATCAGCTCCAGGTCGCCGTCCCGGACGGGCAGTTCGACGCCGTACAGCTCCACCATGTCCTGCGGGTAGCCGCGGCCCAGGATCGGGTCCAGCCACCAGCGGTTGATGTGGCCGTCGGCACGCCGGGCGGCCAGGTGGTCGCCCTCGCTGTCGGTGGCGGGGTGGACCGGGCTGAGGTTGTTGACGATGCCGATGTTCGCGTTCGGGATCGCCGCCCGCAGCGCCTGCACGGCCAGGCCGTGGCCCAGGTGCAGGTGGTAGGAGGCGCGCACGGCGGCGTCGAGGTCCTTGAAGCCCGGCGCCATGTTGCCGTCCAGGTGGCCGATCCAGGCCGAGCAGAGCGGCTCGTTCAGGGTCGCCCAGTTGGTGATGCGGTCACCGAGGGCGCCGGCGACGACCTCCGCGTACTCGCCGAAGCGCTCGGCGGTCTCCCGGACGGGCCAGCCGCCGCGGTCCTGCTGGGCCTGCGGGAGGTCCCAGTGGTACAGGGTGGGAAAGGGCGTGATGCCCTTCTCCAGCAGGCTGTCGGTGAGCCGGTCGTAGAAGTCCAGGCCCGCCTGGTTCACCCGGCCGTCGGCCTGCGGCACGATCCGCGGCCAGGCGATCGAGAACCGGTACGCGTCGAGACCGAGCTGCCCGGCCAGGCCGAGGTCCTCGGGCCAGCGGTGGTAGTGGTCGCACGCCACGTCGCCGGTGTCGCCGTTGTCGACCTTCCCAGGGGTGTGGGAGAAGGTGTCCCAGATGGACGGGGCGCGGCCGTCCTCGTCCACGGCTCCCTCGATCTGGTAGGCGGCGGTGGCCGCGCCCCAGATGAAGTCGTCGGGGAGAGCACTGAGGTCGTTCACGAAATGCCTTTCGGGAATGGTCACTTGACAGCTCCGGCGGTGAGGCCGGCTACCAGGTAGCGCTGCAGGAGGAGGAAGCCGGCGACCACGGGGATGCTCACCACGAGGGAGGCGGCCATCACCTGGTTCCAGTACACGTTGTTCTGGGTGGCGTAGCCCTGGAGGCCGACGGCGAGGGTGCGGGTGGTCTGGTTGGTCATGACGGAGGCGAACAGCACCTCGCCCCAGGCGGTCATGAAGGCGTAGACCGAGACGGCCACGATGCCGGGGACGGCGGCCGGTACGACGATCCGCAGCAGCGTGCGCAGCGGTCCGCAGCCGTCCACCGCGGCGGCCTCGTCGAGGTCGCGCGGGATGGAGTCGAAGTACCCGACCAGCATCCAGATGGAGAACGGGAGCGAGAAGGTGAGGTACGTCAGGATCAGCCCGCCGCGACTGCCGAGCAGCGCGACGCCGGTGCTGTTGCCGATGTTGACGAAGATCAGGAACAGCGGCAGCAGGAACAGGATGCCGGGGAACATCTGGGTCGAGAGCACCGTGACGGTGAACAGCTTGCGACCGCGGAAGCGGTAGCGGCTGACCGCGTACGCCGCGAAGATCGCGATCACCACCGAGCAGGCGGTGGCGCTGACCGAGACGATCAGCGAGTTCACGAAGTAGTCGGCGAGCGGGACGGTGCTCCAGATGTCGATGTACGGCTGGACGGTGAAGCTGCTCGGGATCCAGGAGAACGCTCCCTGGACGTCCTGCAGCGGCTTCAACGAGGAGCTGGCCATCACGAACAGCGGGGTCAGTACGAAGATCGACAGCAGCAGCAGGAAGATCCGCCGGGACCACTTGAACGAGGCCGGGGGTGCCATCGGTGAGACGGGGGCCTTAGGCATCGGCGTCCCTCCGTCGTGAGGTGAGGAACAGGTAGACGGCCGTCACCAGCAGCAGGAAGAGCAGCAGCAGCACGGACATCGCCGAGCCGACACCGAAGTTCCAGGTGACGAAGGAGGACTGGTAGATGTGGATGGAGATCAGGTCGGCGGCCTCCGGCGCGGACTTCCCGAACAGCACGTACGGCGTGTTGAAGTCGTTGAAGGTCCACAGGAAGAGCACCAGCACCAGCACCTGGTTGACCGGGCGCAGCGAGGGCAGGGTGATCCGGCGGATCTGCTGCCAGACGCCGGCCCCGTCCATCGAGGAGGCCTCGTAGAGCTCCTTGGGGATGTTCTGCAGGCCGGCCATCAGGGTGAGGAAGGCGAACGGCCAGGACTTCCAGACCGAGACCACGACCAGGGCGGTGAAGCTGTTGTCGCCGATCAGCCAGAACGGCTTTTCCGACATCAGGTGCAGCTGGTCGACCAGGACGTGGTTGATCAGTCCGGTGTCGCGCTGGAACATGAACGACCAGGTGATCACGGCGGCGTAGACCGGCAGGGCGTACGGGACGAGGAACAGGGCCCGCAGGATGCCCCGTCCTCGGAACGCGTCCTGCATGTAGATCGCCGCCGCCGTGCCCAGCAGCCAGGACAGGCCCACCGACAGGATCGTGAAACTACACGTCGTCCAGAACGAGTTGAGGAGCGACTGGCCGACCGGCGCACTGAAGTCCACCGCCATGCGGTAGTTCCCCAGGCCGGTCCAGGGTGCGGCCGACCAGTCTCGGATGAAGAACTGGGTGAGCTGTTTGAAGCTCATCACGATGCCGACCACCATGGGGACCAGGTGGATCAGCAGCTCCAGCGCGAGGGCGGGGAGCAGAAGCAGGTAGGGCAGAGCCCCTCGGGGGTGGCGCAGTCGGCGCAGTCGCTCTCGCACGTCAGGACGCCGGCATCTGCTGCTGAGCCTTGGTGAGCTCGGCCTTCACGCTGTCGTCGGTGACCGGCTTGCCGGCGGCGGCCGCGGCGAGCAGGTTCTTGACCGCGGTGCCGACCAGGGTCTCGAACTGGCTCTCGTTGGCGACCTGGGGCAGCGGCGCGGAGCTGTTGGACAGGACGTCGTTCAGCGTGGTCAGATCCGGGGTGGCGAAGACCGGGTCCTTGCCGGCCTCCTTCACCGGCGGGATCGAGCCGTAGGTGCTGTTGAGGGTCTTCTGCTCCTCGTTGCTCGTCATGAACTTCACGAACTGGAGCGAGCCGTCGAGGTTCTTGCTGTTCTTGAACACCGCGAGGTTGATACCGGCGACCATCGACTTGATGGCCTTGTCACCGGTCGCACCGGCCTGGATCGGGATCGGGGCGACCCCGTAGTCCTCCGGGTTCATCCCCTGGGACTTGAGGTTGGCGCCGGCCGACTGCCACATGATCATCGCGGCCTTGCCGGTGGCGAAGTCGCTCAGCGTCTGGTTGTTGGAGTACTCGGCGTTGCCGGGCGCGGCGACCTTGTCCTTGGCGATGAAGTCGACGTACTGCTTGATCGCCTTGACGGCCTCGGGACTGTCGAACTTCGGCTTGCCGGAGGCGTCGAAGAAGTCCGCGCCGTTCTGCTTGCCGAAGGTGAACGCGTGGTGGACGTTCTCCGAGACGTTGCCGCCCTCGATCGCGAGGCCGTACTTGCCGTCCTTGGTGAGCTTCGCGGCGTCGGCCTGGAACTCGTCCCAGGTGGCGGGGGCCTTGTCGATGCCGGCGGCCGCGAACATCTTCTTGTTGTAGTAGAGGCCGTAGGCCATCGAGTACAGCGGCACGGCGGCCGGGTCCTTGCCGGCGGCGCCGGCCGAGGCGATGGTCGACGGCAGGAAGCGGTCCTTGCCGCCGATCTTGCCGAAGGTGGCCTCGTCGAAGGGCAGCAGCGCGCCGGTGGCCTGGAGCGAGGCCGACCAGGTGTTGCCGATGTTGAGGACGTCGGGGCCCTGGCCGGAGGCGGTGGCCGCGAGGATCCGGTTGAGCAGGTCGGACCAGGGGACGACCTCGAGGTTGACCTTGATGCCGGTCTGCTGCTCGAACTTTCTGAGCTCGGGCTCCAGGACCTGCTTGTCGTTCTCGATGCTGGTGCCCTGGTTGCTGGCCCAGTAGGTGAGCGTCTTGGGGCTGCTGCTGCCCCCGCCGCTACCGGTGTCGGAGCCGCCCCCGCAGGCGGTCGCGGTGACGGTAAGGGCGGCAACCAGAGCTGTGGCGGCGATGACGCGGCTCGTGCGCATAGCGGAGTTCCCCTCTCAGGGGATGGATGAGCGACCTTGGTGAAGTGATCAGCCCTGAGGCTTACTTCAGGCCGTGATTTAACTTGTGAGAAAAGCTGGCGTCAAGACTTGTAGCAGCGATAGATTCAGACCAGGAGGGAGTCCGAATGGTGGAGCGAAGCAAGCAGACCGTACGTGACCTGCGAAGAGGCAACAGATCGGTGCTGCTGCGGCACCTGTACTTCGAGGGTCGGCTCAGCCGCCACGAGCTGGGCCGCGACACCGGACTGAGCGGGGGGACGATCAGCAACGTGGTCGGCGAGCTCATCGCCGACGGGTTGGTGGAGGAGGCCGGATCGGTCGACTCGGACGGCGGACGCCCCCGCGTCCTGCTCCAGGTCGCCGCCGACCGCGGCTACCTGGTCGGGGTGGACGTCGGAGAGACGCAGGTCAGGGTCGCCCTGTTCGACCTGGCACTGACCGAGCTGGCCGCCAGCGACCATCCGCTGTCCGACCACGGGCACGACGTCGACCACGTCGTCCAGCTGATCCTGGAGGGCCTGGCCGAGGTCCTCGACGGCACCGGTACGGACCGCGACCGGGTGCTCGGCGTCGGGATCGGGGTGCCCGGCATCGTCGAACAGGGCGATCCGGCGGCCGATCCGGAGGATCCGGGCGGCGTCGGCGCGGTGGTGCACGGCCAGACCATCGACTGGGACGCCGTCCCGCTCGGCCGGCTGCTGCGGGCCGGCACCGACCTGCCGCTGCACATCGACAACGGCGCCAAGACGCTCGGACAGGCCGAGATGTGGTTCGGCGCGGGCCGGGGGGCCGGGAACGCCGTGGTCGCGCTGTTCGGCTCCGGTGTCGGTGCCTGCGTGATCGCCAACGGGACGCCCTACCGGGGCGCCACCAGCAGCGCCGGCGAGTGGGGGCACACCAAGGTGCACGTGGGCGGGCGGCTCTGTCGCTGCGGCTCGCGCGGCTGCCTGGAGGCCTACGTCGGCGCCGAGGCGCTGGTCGAGCGCTGGGGGAGGGCCGGTGAGGCCTCCAGTTCCAGCGAGAAGGCGGGGCTGGCCGCCCTGCTGGCGGCGGCCGAGGCCGACGATCCGGACGCCGACGCGCTGCTCTGCGAGACGGCCGAGTACCTCGGCGCGAGCATCGCCGACCTCATCAACCTCTTCAACCCGGAACGCATCGTGATCGGCGGCTGGGCCGGACTGCTGCTCGGCCCCCGCCTGCTGCCGGCGATCCGCGACTCGGCCCGCGCGTACGCGCTGCGCTTCCCCTGCGAGCAGACCTCGATCGAGCTGGGACGACTCGGTCCGGACGCCGTCACGGTGGGCGCCGCGACCCTGCCGCTGGCGCGCTTCCTGGACTCCGGCGGGGACGTGCCCGAGCCGGGCCGGCGTGAGGCCAGGGCGCTGCGCTGACGGCGCCCCGGCGGCTGCCGGCCGTCCGTCGCGAACCGTCGACGGGGGGCCGACGGGTGCCGCGCCGACCTGCCGGACGCGGCGGTCGGAGCGGCCGCTGCGGCCGTTCCCGCCTGGGACGATCGCTCGCCGGGCCCGGTCCGGCGGTGCGCCTCGGGATGCGCCGCGGGCCGTCCACCGTCGCCGGGGAGCCTGCTCGGCGCCCGCTTCGCAGCCCGGATCGGGCGGTCGGGGCGGGCTCGCGGGCCGGAGACGGCCCGTTCGTTGATTTCTTGAAGTGTCGACCCCAGGTCGGCGACCCTGCCCGGATCTCGGGGGAGCGCTCTCCCTCTGCCCTGCTGACCTGCTGATTCACTGTCCGGCCGGTTCGACGGCCGTCCCGGATCCCTTGTCAGCAGGGCAAGTTGATTCGCACCAGAAGTGCTGTCCACTGTCTTGACACGTTGGACGCGCCACCGCAACACTCCATCCGGGAGCGCTCTCCCGAGTCCCGGTGCGCAGGCACCGGTTGATCCTTCGGCGGTCTCCGCCCTCTCCGCAGGTGTCCTCGGCACCCGTAGGCGTCCCGCCCCACCGGCCCCGCACCGGCGTCGCGCGACAGCGTCCCCATCCCCCGCACCCCACCCACAGCAGGAGATGCCCCAGTGAGGTTCACCTCAGCAGGCTCAGGCTCCAGAGTCCGGCGCGCCCCGGCCGCCCTCACCGCGGCCGCCGTGGTCGCCGGCCTCTGCATGGCCGTCCCGGTCACCACCGCCCACGCGGCCGGCACGCTGCTCTCCCAGGGCAAGACCGTCACCGCCTCCTCGACCGAGAACGGTGGCACCCTCGCCACCGCCGCGGTGGACGGCAACACCGGCACCCGCTGGTCCAGCGCCGCGACCGACGCCCAGTGGCTGCAGGTCGACCTCGGCGTCAGCGCCTCGATCGACAAGGTCGTCCTCAACTGGGAGGCCGCCTACGGCGACGGCTACCAGATCCAGGTCTCCGCCGACGGCGCCAGCTGGACCACGATCTACACCACCACCACCGGCACCGGCGGCATCGAGACGCTGAACGTCAGCGGCACCGGCCGCTACGTCCGCTTCAACGGCACCCACCGCCACACCGGATACGGCTACTCCCTCTGGGAGTTCCAGGTCTACGGCACCCCCGGCGGCGGCACCGGCCCGACCTGCTCCACCGCCAACGCCGCGCTGAACAAGCCGGCCACCTCCTCCTCCACGGAGAACGGCGGCACCCCCGCCTCGGCCGCGTTCGACGGCAACACCGGCACCCGCTGGGCCAGCGCCGCGAGCGACCCGCAGTGGCTGCAGGTCGACCTCGGCTCCAGCCAGCAGGTCTGCTCGGTGGACCTCAACTGGGAGACGGCGTACGGCGACGGCTACCAGATCCAGCTCTCGCCCGACGGCACCACCTGGAACACCGTCTACAGCACCACCACCGGCACCGGCGGCGTCGAGACGCTGAACGTCAGCGGCACCGGCCGCTACGTCCGCTTCAACGGCACCCACCGCCACACCGGATACGGCTACTCCCTCTGGGAGTTCGCCGTGCACACCGGCGGCGGCTCGACCGTCCCGCCCGTCCAGGGCGGCGGCGACCTCGGCCCCAACGTGAAGGTCTTCGACCCGTCCACGCCGAACATCCAGGCCACGGTCGACCAGATCTTCACCCAGCAGGAGTCCAACCAGTTCGGCTCCGAGCGCTACGCGCTGCTGTTCAAGCCGGGCACGTACAGCAACCTGAACGCGCAGATCGGCTTCTATACCTCGATCGCCGGTCTCGGTCTGAACCCCGACGACACCACCATCAACGGCGACGTCACCGTCGACGCCGGCTGGTTCAACGGCAACGCCACCCAGAACTTCTGGCGCTCGGCCGAGAACCTGCACCTCAAGCCGGTCAGCGGCACCGACCGCTGGGCCGTCTCGCAGGCCGCGCCGTTCCGCCGGATGCACGTCGAGGGCGGCCTCAACCTCGCCCCGGCGAGCTACGGCTGGGCCAGCGGCGGCTACATCGCCGACAGCAAGATCGACGGCCAGGTGGGCAACTACTCGCAGCAGCAGTGGTACACCCGCGACAGCTCGATCGGCGGCTTCAGCAACGGCGTCTGGAACCAGACCTTCTCCGGTGTCCAGGGCGCCCCCGCCCAGGGCTTCCCGGACCCGCCGTACACCACGCTGGACACCACCCCGATCTCGCGTGAGAAGCCGTTCCTCTACCTGGACGGCAACGAGTACAAGGTGTTCACCCCCGCCAAGCGCACCAACGCGCGCGGCGTCTCCTGGGGCGCCGGCGCGCCGCAGGGCGAGTCCCTCCCGCTGAGCCAGTTCTACGTGGTCAAGGCCGGTGCGACCGCCGCCACCATCAACCAGGCGCTGTCGCAGGGCCTCAACCTGCTCTTCACGCCGGGCGTCTACCACGTCGACCAGACGATCAACATCACCCGGCCGAACACCGTGGTCCTCGGCCTCGGCATGGCCACCGTCATCCCGGACAACGGCGTCACCGCGGTGAAGGTCGCGGACGTCGACGGCGTCAAGCTCGCCGGGCTGCTGCTCGACGCGGGCACGGCCAACTCGCCGTCCCTGCTGCAGGTCGGCGACGCCGGCCCCGGCGCGGACCACTCGGCCAACCCGACCACCGTCCAGGACGTCTTCGTCCGGGTCGGCGGCGTCACCGCCGGCAAGGCCACCGCGGGCATGCTGATCAACAGCAACAACACGATCGTCGACCACACCTGGATCTGGCGCGCCGACCACGGCGCCGGTGTCGGCTGGGAGAGCAACCGCTCCGACTACGGCATGCAGGTCCGCGGCAACGACGTGCTGACCACCGGCCTGTTCGTCGAGCACTTCAACAAGTACGACGTGCAGTGGTTCGGTGACCGCGGCAAGACCATCTTCTTCCAGAACGAGAAGGCCTACGACGCCCCCAACCAGGCGGCCATCCAGAACGGCGCCGTCAAGGGCTACGCGGCCTACAAGGTCGAGGACTCGGTCAACACCCACGAGGGCTGGGGCCTGGGCAGCTACTGCTACTTCAACGTCGACCCGACCATCGTCATGGACCACGGGTTCGAGGTGCCGAACAAGCCGGGCGTCAAGCTCCACGACATCCTGGTGAACTCCCTCGGCGGTAACGGCCAGTTCAACCACGTGGTGAACAACGTCGGCAACCCGACCTCGGGCACCGGCACCGTCCCGTCGAACGTGGTCTCGTACCCGTAAGGCGGCGGCCACCGCGGTCACCGCGAGGGCCACACCGTAGGAGTTGACGGAAAAGTAGGACACAGGACGGCCCGCCGATCGACGGCGGGCCGTCCGCACCGCACCGGGCGCACCCGCGGAGGCGGCAGGGGGTGCTTGCCCCCGTGCTATAAAAGCCGCTATGAGTGATGCCCTGCGAATGGCCGCCTCCCGGCCCGCGACCCTGGAGGACGTGGCCCGGGTCGCCGGGGTCTCTCGGTCGACGGTCTCCCGTGTGATCAACGGGATCCGCAACGTCGACACGGAGATCCAGGAGACCGTCCGCGAGGCCATCGCCGCCACCGGCTACGTGCCCAACAGTGCGGCCCGCTCGCTGGTCACCCGCCGGGCCGGCTCGATCGCCCTCGTCCTGTCCGGTGTCACGGGCGAGGTCGAGGACGAGGACCAGGCCAGGAACCGGGTCCTCACCGACCCCTTCTTCGGACGGGCGCTCAGTGGCGTGGTCGGCGCGCTGCGCCCGCGCGGGCTGCACCCGCTGCTCATGGTCGCCGACACCGCCGAGGCCAGGGACCAGGTCGTCGGGCACCTCAAGCAGGGCGGCGCCGACGGCGCGGTCCTGGTCTCCACGGATCCGCACGACCCGCTGCCGGCCCGGCTGGTCGAGGTCTCGCTGCCGGTGGTGCTGTTCGCCCGCCCGGTCCGGCCGATCCCGATCAGCTACGTCGACCTCGCCAACCGCGACGGCGCCCGGCTCGCAGCTGACCACCTCGCCGCCCGCGGCTGCCGGCAGGTCGCGATGATCGGCGGCCCCGCCGGTGTCCCGGCCGCCCAGGACCGCCTGACCGGGTTCCGCGAGGCGATGGCCCGCCACGGCTTCCCCTACGTCCCCTGCGTGGAGGGGGACTTCACCCAGCGCGGCGGCGAACTCGCGATGGAGCGGCTGCTCGCCGAGCACCCCGACCTGGACGGCGTGTTCGCCGGCAACGACCTGATGGCCCAGGGCGCGATGTTCGTCCTGCACGAGCACGGCCGCCGGATCCCCGACGACGTCGCGGTGATCGGCTTCGACGACAGCAGCGCGGCCCTGGCCAGCCGCCCCCGGCTGACCACCGTCCGCCAGCCGGTGGAGGAGATGGCCGCCGAGCTCACCCGCCTGCTGCTGGCCCGGGTCGAGGACCCGTCCCGCCAGGTCACCTCGGTGATATTCGAGCCGACGCTGGTGGTCCGGCAGTCCGCCTGACGCGGGCCGCCCGGCGGACACCGACGGCGGCCGCGACGGCTGCCGGGCGTCCGCCGTCGGCGGCCGGTTACTTCTTGCCGACCACGGGCAGGAACGCGGTCGCCGTGAGCTTGTTGTCGCAGCTCGCGAAGAACCCGCCGCCCTCCCGCCCGACCTGGTACTTCCCGGCCTCCGGCACCCCGAGCACCAGGGACGCCGGTGCGAACGGCGTCGCGCCCGACGGGCAGTAGCCGTCCGCCTCGCCCAGCACCGGCCGCAGGGCGAGCGTGGTGAACATCTTCGCGCCGGGCACCAGCGGCACCGCCACGGCCGGCCCCACCTGCTGCACCTGGAACGGCAGCGACTTGTCCGGCGAGCCCTGGCCGGCGCCCGCCACGGTGGGGAAGCCCTTCACGCCGCAGGCGTGCGTACCGACGTTGGTGAACTCCACGGTCACCACGTAGGACCCGACCGGGCTCGGCTCGACGTCCCGGGCGGCCGACGCCTTGAGGTCGGCGTCGGCGCAGGCCGGCAGCACCCCGGGCGCGGACGAGGCCGAGGGCTTGCCCGCCGTCGCCGTCGGCCCCGGGGACTTGGCCCCGGCCGGCGCGCCCGTCGCACCCCCGGGCGCCGGGCTCGCCCCGGCCGGCGGCGCGGGGACACCCGCCGTCGTCGGTGCGGCGGCGCTCGGCGCGCCGTCGGCCGGGCCGCAGGCCGCCAGCAGCGCGGCGGTCGCCACCGCCGCCAGGGCGGCGACGGCCGTGTGCGTCCGTCGCCGATTCGTCCGTACCTGCATGAGATCCCCCTGCTGTCCGCGGTGGCCGCGGCGGTCGCCGTTGCTCGACCCTGATGACGCGGCCGGCGCCGGTGTCCGGTTCCGGCCGTGCCGAGCTGTGACGATCCGGGCGCAGCCGTGACGGCTCGTTACCCTCCGGTGACGGCGGTGAGGGCGTCGGCCGACGACGAAGCGCGGGGCGCTGGCGGCGGGGCCCGGGGTTCGACCGTGGGTGGTCGACGTGGGGGCGGGACGAGCACGCCCGTACGGGACGTGAACCCCTGTTTGCCGGTGCCGGGTGCCCGGCGGCCCGGATCGTGGGGGAGAGGTGGTGAAGGCGTGGTGAAACGGTGGATGAGGTTGGCCTAACCGGTAGCTCTCCGTAGCGTCGCGGCCATACGGGAGTGAGTTGTCCACGAACGTCCGCCCGGGATCGTCCGGGCCTCCTCCCGCCGCCTCCATGAGCCGTGCTCCCTCTGCCCGGCGCGTCCGCACCGCGGACGCGCGGAAGGAAGACGCCCATGCGCACCAGCGCCGACCACCGCGACGCACCCCACCGGACGAGCCCGCCAGCCCCCGAGCGCACCGTTCCCGACCGCACAGCTCCCGACCGCACAGCTCCTGCCCCCGGCCCCGACCGCACCGCCCCCGACCGCACCGCCGGCGGGGAGGTGGCGGCATGACCGGCCCGCCGCGCCCCCGCCGGAGCGTCCCGTCCGTGCTCGCACTCCGCGCCCGGGCCCGGGCCGTTCCCTGGCGCGCGGACCTGCCGGCCTCGCTGGTGGTGTTCCTGGTCGCCCTCCCGCTCTGCGTCGGCGTGGCGGTCGCCTCCGGGGTGCCGGCCGAGCTGGGCCTGGTCACCGGCATCGTCGGGGGCCTGGTGGTCGGCATGCTGCCGGGCAGCAGCATCCAGGTCAGCGGTCCGGCCGCCGGCCTGACGGTGCTGGTCCTGGATGCGGTCCGCGAGCACGGCATCGACTCGCTCGGCGCCCTGGTGCTGGCCACCGGCGTCCTGCAACTCGCGATGGGCGCCCTGCGGCTGGGGCGCTGGTTCCGCGCCATGTCCGCCTCGGTCGTCCACGGGATGCTGGCCGGCATCGGCCTGATCCTGCTGCTCGGCCAGCTCTACGCGATGGTCGGCCGGCCCGCCCCGGGCACCGGGCCCGGCAAGATCACCGGCCTGCCCGCCCTGCTCGTCGACCTGCTGGGCGGGCGCGTCGCCCCGACCTCGGTGCTGCTCGGTACCGGCACCCTGCTGGTGCTGGTCGTGTGGAAGTACCTGCCGGACCGCGTCCGGGCCCTGCCCGCGCCGCTGGCCGCCGTCGGGCTGGCCGCGGCCGTCACCGCACTGGCCGCCCTGCCGGTGGCCCGGATCCGGGTGGAGGGGCTGCTCGGCGTGCTCCACCCGCCCGACCTCGCCTCCTTCGCCACGCTCGCCGGACCGGCGGGTGCGGGTACCGTGCTGGCGTTCGCTCTGATCGCCTCGGCGGAGACGCTGTTCAGCGCGGCGGCCGTCGACCGGATGCACCACGGGCCGCGCACCGACTACGACCGCGAACTCACCTCCCAGGGCCTCGGCAACGCCCTCTGCGGCCTGCTCGGAGCGCTGCCGATGACGGCGGTGATCGTCCGCAGCGCCGCCAACGTGCAGGCGGGCGCCCGCAGCAAGGCCTCGCGGACGCTGCACGGCGTCTGGCTGCTGCTCTTCGCGGCGCTCCTGCCGGCCCTGCTCGGCCTGATCCCGGTCGCCGCGCTCGCCGCCGTCCTGGTGCACGCCGGTGCCAAGCTCGTCCCGGTCCGCCGGATCGGTGCGCTGTGGCGGGAGCACCGGGGCGAGGCCGTGGTGCTGGCCGCCACCGCGGGGGCGATCATCACGACCAACCTGTTCGAGGGCGTGCTGGTCGGCATCGGTCTGGCGGTCGTCAAGTCGGCCTGGCAGACCTCGCACCTGTACATCGCGGTCGAGGACCCGGGCGATCCCGGTGACGCGGGCCATCCGGGCCATGCGGGGGAGCCGGGGGAGCCCGCCGGCCGGGCCGGCGCCCTGCGGGTCCGCCTCACCGGCCACGCCACCTTCCTGCGGCTGCCGCGACTGCTCGACGCACTGGAACGCCTGCCCGCGGACCGCGCCGTCGAACTCGACTGGTCCGGCCTGCGCCACCTCGACCACGCCTGCACCGACGCCCTGGTCGGCTGGGCGGCCCAGCACCGGGCCCGCAGTACCGGGTCACTTGCGGTGCAACCCCCGCTGCCGACGGCGGTCTGAACGAGGGCCCTCGGCGGGCGCTCGCCCGTCGCGGGCCCGCCGGCCCGGACGCGGCCGGGACCGGACCTCCGCATCGGCCGGATCCCGGGCGATTCCCGCGCGGCGGGCGACGCCCGGGCGGAGGATGAGGGCGGGGTCACCGACGCCCCCGCCACCCGAGGAGGACCCGCCGATGGACCTGTTGGACGCCGCCCGCTCCCTGCAACCCGACCTGGTGGCCCTGCGCCGGGCCCTGCACGCCGAGCCCGAGGTCGGCCTGCGCCTGCCGCTGACCAGGCGCAAGGTGCTCGACGCGCTGTCCGGCCTGCCGCTGGAGATCTCCACCGGCACCGCCCTCGACTCGGTGACGGCCGTGCTGCGCGGCACCGGTGCCGGGCCGACGGTGCTGCTGCGCGGCGACATGGACGCCCTGCCGGTCGAGCAGCGGGCCCCCGCGGGCACCCCGGAGTCGCTGGTCCCCGGCCGGATGCACGCCTGCGGCCACGATCTGCACACCGCGATCCTGGTCGGGGCGGCCCGGCTGCTGGCCGAGCGGCGCGACCGACTGGCCGGGGACGTGGTGCTGATGTTCCAGCCCGGCGAGGAGGGCGACGGCGGCGCCAGGATCATGGTCGACGAGGGCGTGCTGACCGCCGCCGGCGCGGACCGGCCGGTGGCCGCGGCGTACGCGCTGCACGTGACCTCCGCGGTGCTGCCGGCCGGCGTGGTGGCGGGTCGGCCGGGCCCGGTGCTGGCCGCGGCCGACCGCCTGCGGGTGGTGGTGCGCGGACGCGGCGGGCACGGCTCCTTCCCGCACACGGCGCTCGATCCCGTCCCGGCGGCCTGCGAGATGGTGACGGCCCTGCAGACGGCGGTCACCCGGACGTTCTCCGTCTTCGACCCGGTCGTGGTGACCGTGGGTTCCTTCCACGCCGGGGACGCCCACAACGTGATCCCCGACGAGGCCTGCTTCGTGGCGACCGTCCGCAGCTTCTCGGCCGAGTCGTCGGCCCGGGCCGCGGAGGTGCTGCCCGCGGTGGTGCGCGGCATCGCGGCGGCGCACGGCCTGTCGGCGGAGGTGGAGTACCGGCACGACTACCCGGTCACGGTCAGCGAGCCGCAGGCCGTGGCCGCGGTCGCGGACACCGTGCGCGAACTGCTGGGCGCGGACCGGTGGACGGAGCTCGCCCACCCGTTCGCCGGGTCGGAGGACTTCTCCTTCGTGCTGCAGCGGGTGCCCGGGGCGTTCTTCTTCCTCGGCGCCACCCTGCCCGACCGGGATCCGCGCGACGCACCGTACAACCACTCGGCGGAGGCGGCCTTCGACGAGTCCGTGCTCGCGGACGGTGCGGCCCTGCTGGCCGCGCTCGCGCTGCGCCACCGGTAGACCGGCCGGCTCGGCCGGTGACGCCCGCTCGCGCCCGTTCGCGTCGTCACGCCGCTCCGCGCGCTCGTGGTCGGTCACGGTCCGCGGTGCGGGTGCACCGCCGGGCGGCCCGGCCCGGGTAGTTTCGTGCTGCCCCGGGTGCGGGGCCCTGACGTAGGAGGAGAAGCGTGATCGCAGCATTCTCGGTCACCCCGCTGGGGATCGGTGAGGACGTCGGCGAGGCGGTCGCCGCCGCGGTGCGGGTGGTGCGTGCCAGCGGGCTGCCCAACCGGACGGACGCGATGTTCACCAGCATCGAGGGGGAGTGGGACGAGGTCATGCCGGTCGTCCGGGAGGCGATCGAGGCGGTGAAGGCCTACAGCGGAAGGGTCAGTACGGTGATCAAGATCGACGACCGGGCGGGCGTGACCGACGGGCTGACGGCGAAGGTGGCGACGGTGGAGCGCCACCTGGCCGCCGGCGGCTGACCGCTCGCGGGCCCGCCCCGGCCCGGGGCGGCTGCCCGGCACCGCCCTGCCCTGTCCCCCTGCCCTCGGTTCCCCTGTTCCTCGGGGCGGTGCCCGGTCTGCCGGACGGCCGGTCTGCCGGACGGCCCGCGTCCGCCGCGCCGGCCGTGGCATGATCGTCGTGTGGTTCGATCGAACACCGGAGACGTCGGGCGGCGCCGGCCGCTGCGGGCCTGCGCGTTGGTGCTGGCGGCCGCCGCCGTCGCCGTGGGCACGACCGTGCCGCCGGCCGGCGCGGCGGACGGCGGCGTCAAGGAGTTCACCCTCTCCGACCCGCGGATCACCGAGTCCAGCGGTCTCGCGGCCAGCGCCGCCCACCCGGGCGTCTACTGGACGCACAACGACAGCGACGACGGCCCGTACGTCTACGGCGTGGACTCGACCGGCCACACGGTCGCGACGCTCACCCTGCGCGGAGTGAAGCCGCGCGACGTCGAGGCGATCTCGCTCGGTCCGGGCGGTCAGCTCTACACGGCCGACATCGGGGACAACCTGAACGGCACCTGGCCCGAGGTGTGGATCTACCGCTTCGCCGAGCCGAAGGAGATCCGCGACCAGACCGTCGACGTCGTCCGCTACCGCGTCCACTACGAGGACGGCCCGCGCAACGCCGAGGCGTTGATGGTCCATCCGGTCACCGGCCGGATCTACATCGCCAGCAAGCGCGAGCAGGGCGGCAACCTGTACGAGGGGCCCGAGACCCTCTCGGCGACCGGGGTCAACACCTTCCGCAAGACGGCCGAGGTGCCCTGGGTCACCGACGGTGGCTTCTCCCCGGACGGCACCCGGCTCGTCCTGCGCGGCTACTTCTGGGCCAAGCTCTACCGCTGGCAGGGCGACACGCCCGAACTGATCGGCTCGGTCGACCTCCCGTTCCAGCGGCAGGGCGAGTCGGTCACCTTCACCGCCGACGGCCGCACGCTGATGTTCGGCAGCGAGGGCAAGGACAGCCCGGTGACCCCGGTGGCGCTGCGGGACGCCCAACTCCCCGACACCCTCAGGCCGACCGGCAGCCCCTCCGCCGCTCCGGCACCCTCCGGCAGCCCCGCCCCCGGCACCACCCAGGGCGGGGACACCGCGAGTACGAAGGGCGAGGACAAGGTCTCCGGTCGCGGTCTGCTCGTGCTGGCCCTGGTCGTCGGCGGTGTCGTGCTGGCGGCCCGGCGCAGGAAGGGCTGACCGCCGTCCCGCCTCGACCGGCTCCCGCAGGGCCCGCCCCGCGTCCGTGAGCCGGCGCCCGAGGAGCCGGTCGTCCCGGTCGTCGCGGCGCCGGGTGACCAGTGCGGCGGAGGGCGCCCGGGCGGCCGGCCGCGAGGGTCGACGTCCGGGGCACCGTACGGCACACTCGTGCGAGGCTCCCGGCGGCGCCCGGTCCGATCGGCCGGGCGGGCCGCCCGCCGGCTCCACGCTCGTACCGCACCGCCGTACCGCACCACCGCCGTACCGCACCATCGCACCACCGCCGGCCCGCTCCGCCGCCCTACCGCTCCGCCGCTCCACCGCCGTTCCGTCCGGCCACCGGCCCGCTCCGCCGCCCGCTCCGCGATCCGGAGCACCGGGCCGGCACCCGGGCCGCCCGCGCCGGCCGTCGGCGCCAGCCCACGGGTACGCCAGGTACCCGCCCGGAACCGCGAATCGGAGACGCCGACCGTGAGCAGCACCCGACACCTGGAGATCGCCCTCTCGTCCGGCCGGTCCGGCACCGGCCCGGCGACCTGGGGCCAGCAGGCCATCTGGGACGCCGTGCGCGGGCTCGACCCGGCCGACGCACCGAGGTACAACGTCTCGCTCGCCGCCCCGGTGGATCCGGGCGTGCCGGTGCCCCTGGTGCTGGACGCCGTACGGCAGTTGCTCGGCCTGCACGACTCGCTGCACACCCGGCTGCACCAGGACGACCAGGGGCGCCTGTGGCAGACCGTCGACCCCGCCGGCCGGGTGCCCGTGGTGGCCCGCACCTGCGCGGGCCAGGACGAGGTGGCCGAGGCCGGCAGCGGACTGCTCGCCGAACTCGCCGGCCAGCCCTTCGACTGCGCCCGGGACTGGCCGGTGCGCGTCGGACTGGTCGAATCGGGCGGCCTGGTACGGCACATGGCCTTCGTCCTGTCGCACACCGCGGTGGACGCCTGGGGCCTGCGCAGGCTCGTGACGGACCTGATCGCGATCGTCCAGGGTGAGTCGCCGGAGGCGATCGGGGCGCGCCACCAGGCGCTCCAACCCCTGGACGAGGCCGCCTTCCAGGCCTCCGACCGCGGCCGCCGCCGGGACGCGGGCGCCCGGTTGCACTGGCAGCGCAAGCTGCGCCTGGGGCCGCCGAGCATCTTCCCGCCGGGGGCGGCCGCCGCACCGGCCGTGGCCGTCGCCAAGCCCTTCCCCAACGCCGTGCTCAACTCCCCGGCCCTGGACCGCGCGGTGCGCCTGGTCGCGGCCGGGCACCGGGTGAGTTCCTCCTCGGTGCTGCTGGCCGCCGCGTCCGCGATGACCGCGCGGCTGTCGGGTGTGTCCGAGGCCGTGCTCCAGGTCGTGGTCAACAACCGCTTCCTGCCCGGGCTGGCGGACGCGGTGAGCACGGTCGCGGCCGAAGGCCTGTTCCAACTCCCGGGAGCAGCAGGAGATTTCGCCGACGTGATGCGCCGTACCCACTCCGCCTCGATCGCCACCTACCGCAGCGCGTACTACGACAAGCGGCTGCTGGAGCAGGACATCGCCAGGATCGCCGAACGGGACGGCTCGGTCGCCGACCGGTCCTGCTTCTTCAACGACACCCGCGAGCTGATGCCGGCGCCGGCGCAGCCGGACGAGCAGGAGGGCGCGGGGGCGGGGACGTTGGAGCGGGCGAGGGCGCGGACCACGCTGAGCTGGCCGGTGGAGTTCGCGCCGCGCGCCAACCTCAGCTACGCCCTGGACGCCCTCCAGGCGCCGGGCGCACTGGAGTTGTCGATGACCGCGGACAGCGCGCTCGTCCCCCGGGCGGACATGGAACGGTTCCTGTACGGGATCGAGGAGTTGGTGGTCGCCGAGGCGCTGGCGCTGGGCCACGGCTGAGGGCGCACCGCCGCCTGCCCGGTCTGTACGTCGAGGGGCGGTCCCGTCCGTGCGGGCCGCCCCTCGACCCGCGGGGCGCTGCCCGGCGACCGGGTCCCGCCCGCAGGGGAGCGCCCCGTGCGGCGCGGCGTCCCTGTGCGGGGTGGGTGGCGGCGGCACAGTGGACGACGAAACGACAACGGCGAGGAGTCACCCACTCCTCGCCACTCTCAAGATATAGCGCACCGGGGGGCTTGCCGCAAGGCCCCGGTCTTGGCGCAGAATCGACGACTGTAGCCCGGACCTGCGAAAATGGGGATTCGTCATGATCGACGTCATCGTTGCCGGCGGCGGACCGACCGGTCTGATGTTGGCCGCCGAACTGCGACTGCACGGTGTGCACGTGGTCGTGCTGGAGAGGTTGGCCGAACCGACCCTGCAGTCCCGCGGGCAGGGCCTGCACGCGCGCAGCGTCGAGCTGATGGACCAGCGCGGCGTCCTGGACCGGTTCCTCGCGGTCAGCGAGAAGTTCCAGGTCGGGGGTCTCTTCGGCGGCGTGATGAAGCCGTGGCCGGACCGCCTGGACACCGCACACCCGTACGGTCTCGCCGTGCCGCAGCCGGTCACCGAGCGGCTGCTCAACGAACGCGCCCTCGAACTCGGTGCCGAGATCCGGCGCGGCTGCGAACTGGTCGGGCTGAGCCAGTCCGATGACGGGGACGGGGCCGGGGTGACCGTCGAACTGGCGGACGGCACGCAGCTGCGCTCGCGCTACCTCGTCGGGTGCGACGGAGGCCGCAGCACCGTCCGCAGGCAGCTCGGCGTCGGCTTCCCCGGTGAGCCCGCCAGGGTCGAGACACTCCTGGGCGAGATGGAGATGGGTGAGGACCCGGCGACCGTCGCCGCCGTCTTCGCGGAGGTCCAGAAGACCCAGATGCGGTTCGGCGCCGTCCCGCAGCCGGACGGCACGTACCGCGTCATCGTGCCCGCGGACGGCGTGGCCGAGGACCGCGAGACCCCGCCGACCCTGGAGGACTTCAAGAAGCAGCTGCGGGCCTTCGCGGGCACCGACCTCGGCGTGCACTCGCCGCGCTGGCTGTCCCGGTTCGGCGATGCGACCCGGCAGGCCGAGCGGTACCGGGTCGGCCGGGTGCTGCTGGCCGGCGACGCCGCGCACATTCACCCGCCGACCGGCGGGCAGGGGCTCAACATGGGCGTGCAGGACGCGTTCAACCTCGGCTGGAAGCTCGCCGCCGAGGTGGCCGGCCGGGCGCCGGAGGGGCTGCTCGACAGCTACCAGGCCGAACGGCACCCGGTGGGCGCCCGCACGCTGGACAACACCCGCGCGCAGATGACGCTGCTGGGGAGCGACCCGGGCGCGACCGCGCTGCGGGCCCTGTTCTCGAAGCTGATGGACTTCGAGGAGGTGAACCGGTACGTCACCGGGATGATCACCGCGATCGACGTCCGTTACGACTTCGGCGAGGGCCACGAACTGCTCGGCCGGCGGATGCGCGACATCGGGTTGAAGCAGGGACGCCTCTACGAGCGGATGCACGGCGGCCGCGGGCTGCTCCTCGACCAGACCGGCCGGCTCTCGGTGGCGGGCTGGGCCGACCGGGTCGACCACGTCGTCGACGTCAGCGAGGAACTGGACGCGCCCGCCGTGCTGCTGCGCCCCGACGGGCACGTGGCCTGGGTCGGCGAGGACCGGCAGGAGCTGCTCGGCCACCTGGCGAAGTGGTTCGGCGCCGCCGCGAGCTGAGCGGACGGACGCGCAAGGCCCGGGTGGACGGATGACGGCCGTCCACCCGGGCGCCGCGGGACGGCGTGCCTGTCAGTGCACGCCGTGCGCGGCCCAGAAGTCGGCCCGGGCGAGGACCGCGGTGTCGCTCTGGTCGGTGAAGAAGCCGTCCACGCCGAGCTCGTAGAGGTACTTGCTCCAGCTGAGGGCGTCCCCGTACGCGGCCGGGTCGGTGCCGCGCCGGTGGTCGACGGGCAGGAAGCCGTTCTCGTTGCGCACGGTGTACGGGTGCAGCACCAGGCCCGCCCGGTGCGCGTCGGCCACCAGCGTGGTCGGCGGCTGCAGCTTGCCGGTGGAGTCCACCGGGGCGATCAGCTGGGTGGTCGGGCCGATGCCGTGCGCGAACCCGGCGATCCAGGCGAGGCCGGCGGGGGTGACCAGGTCGGCGACCTTGCGGGTGTCGCCGGCGAGGACGAAGTCGTACGGGCGGGAGGCCGCGTCGCCCAGCAGCTGGACCCGGGGGTTGTCGACCAGCTTGCCCAGCCGCTGGAGGCTGCTGGGCTCGAAGGACTGCAGGATCGCCCGTCCGCGCCTGCCCGCGAGACCGGCGCGGCGCAGCTCGGCCGCGAGGCGCTCCTCCAGCGGCAGGCCGATGGAACGGAAGTAGCTCGGGTGCTTGGTCTCGACGTACAGCCAGACGTCCCGACCGAGGCTGCGCGAACGCTTCTCGGCGAACTCGGCCACCTCGCGGAAGGTCGGGATCGGCCACCGGCCGTCGTAGAGCGTGTTGCGCTGGCGCTGCGCCGGGAGCCGCTCCTTGGCGCGCAGGGTGCGCAGCTCGGCGAGGGTGAAGTCCTCGGTGAACCAGCCGGTGAGGCTCTGGCCGTCGATCGTCCTGGTGGTCCGGCGGCCGGCGAACTCGGGGTGGTCCGCGACGTCGGTGGTCTCCGCGATGTTGTTCTCGTGCCGGACGACCAGCTGGCCGTCCTTGGTGGGCACGAGGTCCTGCTCGATGACGTCGGCGCCGAGCTGGAGGGCGAGTTCGTACGACCCGAGGGTGTGCTCGGGGCGGTAGCCGCTGGCGCCGCGGTGCCCGATCACCAGCGGGTGGGGGAGCCGGTCGAGGCCGGTCCCGGTGCGCACCGGCGGGGTGGTGCCGGCCGCGCGCTCGCTCTCCGCGCCGGTGCTTTCGGTCGGTGCGGCCGCGGCCTCGCCGGCGCTGCCGGCGGCCACCGCGACGGTGCCGAGCCCGACCGCGCCCGCCGCCCGCAGGAAGCCGCGGCGGGAGGAGCCCGCCGGGGCGGCCCCGTTCGCCGCCGCGCCGCCGTTCTCGGTGCCGTGGTCGCTCTGACTGCCGGTGCCACTGATCGGGCGGTCCGTCATGGATGCTCCCTGTCCGCGCTGTTGTCGGTGTCGCCCGCAGACTAGGAGGGCCGGGCGCTCGCCGGGTGGCCGTCCGACGAACGGCGGGAGAAGTTCGGCCGCCGCGGCGCGCACGGTCGCTTCGCACACCTCCGGCCGTCGGCCGCCCGGCTGCGCGCCGCCCGGGCCGGCGCGACCCGTCCGTGCGGTCGCGGTGACCGGCCGGTGAGGAGGTCAGCCGGTGGTCCGGCCGGTCAGCTCGTCGAGCAGGGCGCGGCCCTCGGGCCAGCTCCCGAGGCCGGAGGCGGCGTTGAGGTGCCCGTACGGGCCGAGCCCGACGTACCGGGAGCCCCAGCTGTCGGCGAACTGCCGCGAGCGCTCCGGGCTGCACCAGGGGTCGTCCGAGGCGGCGACCACCACACTGGGGAAGGGCAGCGGCGCGAGCTCCACCGGCCGGAAGCCGCTGAGTTCGGGGACCTCGGCCCGGTCGATGTCCGGCGGCGCCACCAGCAGGGCGGCCACCACCGGGGTGGGCCCCGCGTCCGGGGCGCGGTCGGCCGTGCGGTCGGCGAGGCGGGCGGCCCAGCGGGCGATCGTCGTGCAGCCGAGGCTGTGGGCGACCAGTACCAGCGGGCCCCGGTGCCCGGTGACGGCGCGGTGCAGGGTGTCGGTCCAGGCGTCCGGGTCGGGGTGCTCCCAGTCCTCCTGCTGGAGGCGGCGGAACGCGGGGTCCTCCCGCTCCCAGAGGCTCTGCCAGTGCTCGGGGTCGGAGTTCTGGTACCCGGGCAGGACGAGGTAGGAGGGCTGCTGACCCATTGTCGGGGGATCCTTCCTGGTGGCGGCTGTCGCGGGAGTCTACGGGGGCGCGTTGTTCCACTACCCGGCGCATCCGGTGGGCGACATGCTTCGAGTGATCCGGTGCGCCCTGTCGCGCGCCCGGTAGTGTGCGCAAGGTTGATCTCCGTCGCGGGCGGATCCCGTCCGTCCGCGCGTGAGCCCGTCCGACGGTCGATCATGGAGGTTTGCTCAGCGATGGCATCGAAGATCCTGCTTGTCACCGGTGACGCGGCGGAGTCCCTGGAGGTGTTCTACCCCTACCAGCGCTTGCAGGAGGAGGGCTACCAGGTCGACATCGCGGCGCCCGCCCGCAAGCGGCTCCAGTTCGTCGTCCACGACTTCGTGGACGGCTTCGACACCTACACCGAGAAGCCCGGGTACACCTGGCCCGCCGACCTCGCCTTCGACGAGGTGGACCCGGCCGACTACGTCGCGCTGGTCATCCCCGGCGGCCGGGCGCCCGAGTACCTGCGCAACAACACCGAACTCCAGCGGATCGTCACGCACTTCTTCGACACCGACAAGCCGGTCGCGCAGATCTGCCACGGCCCGCTGATCACGGCCGCCACCGGGGTGCTGGACGGCCGGCGCAGCGCCGCGTACCCCGCCCTGCAGCCGGACATCACGGCGGCCGGCGCCGAGTACGTGGACGGCGAGGCCGTGGTGGACGGCGTGGTCGTCTCGGCCCGCGCCTGGCCCGACCACCCGGCCTGGATCCGGGCGTTCGTCGAGGTGCTGCGCGTGAAGGCCCCGGTCACGGGGGTCTGACCCTGACGGCGGGGCCCCGGTGCCTGACAGCCCGGGCCCCGCTCCCCGGACCGTGTTCTCCTCCTACGCTCCGCGCGCCCCGGACGGTGCGGCGACCTGCCGCCGGGCCCCCGGCCGGCCGGTGCGATCATGGCCGCACCGGTCGAAGCAGGAGGACGAGACATGGCAGAGCCGCTGATCGCCGCGGTGGCGGGACTGACCCCCGCACTGGACCCCTCGGTGTTCGTCGCCCCGGGCGCGGTGGTGGTCGGCGCGGTGACCGTCGCCGCCGACGTGAGCATCTGGTACGGCGCCGTGCTGCGGGGTGACTCGGGCCCCATCACGGTGGGCGCCGGCACCAACATCCAGGACAACTGCACCCTGCACGCCGACCCGGGGTTCCCGCTCCTGCTCGGCGAGCGGATCTCGGTCGGCCACAACGCGGTGCTGCACGGCTGCACGGTGGAGGACGACGTCCTGGTGGGCATGGGCGCCTCGGTGCTGAACGGCGCCCGGATCGGCGCCGGGTCGCTGGTGGCCGCCGGGGCGGTGGTGCCGCAGGGCATGGTGGTCCCGCCCGGTTCGCTGGTCGCCGGGGTCCCCGCGAAGGTCCGGCGGGAGCTCCGCGAGGACGAACGCGCGGGGATCAGCGCCAACGGGGAGGGCTACCGGCTGCTCGCCGACGCCCATCGCGGGATCGAGCCGCTCGGTCACTGAATTCGAGCCGCTCGGTCGCTGAAGACAGCGGCCCCCGGCGCCCGCGGACGGTGTGCGGGCGCCGGGGGCCGCTGCCCGGCCGACGCGTTCGTACGCTCGGAGCCCTGCTCCGGACGATCGGTCGGGCGGCCGGACGATCAGCCGGGCAGTCCGACCGCGGGCTCGGCCGGCCCGCCCGTGACCACCTCGCCACCGGCCGCCCGGTCCGCGCCGGCCAGCCGGTCCGAGGCGGCCGCCGCGTCCGCACCGGACGGCTCGCGCCGCCGCCGGTCGGCCGTCCAGGCGAGTACGGCGATCAGCGCGCCGATCGCGGCCAGCCCGGCGCCCACCAGCGGGGGCGCGGTCCACCCGAGACCGGCGTCGATCGCCAGCCCGCCGAAGAACGCCCCCTGCGCGTTCGCCAGGTTGAACGCACCCTGGACGGTGGCGGAGGCGAGGGTCGGTGCGTTGCGCGCCTGCTGGAGCACCAGGGTCTGCACGCCCGGCACGATGGCGAAGCCGAACAGGCCCACCAGGACGACCGTGAGCGCCGCCGACCACTCGGCCCGGGCGGTCACCGAGAACATGGCCAGGGTGAGGGCGAGCAGGACGAACGAGGCGCAGATGCTGGCCCGTAGCGCCCGGTCCGCCGCGTAGCCGCCGACGACGTTGCCGATGGTCATGCCGATGCCGAAGAGCGCCAGCACCGCCGTCACCGAGCCGGTCGCGAACCCGGAGACCTCGGTGAGCAGCGGCGTGATGTAGCTGTAGCAGGCGAAGAAGCCGCCGCACCCGAAGACGACGGTGCCGAGGGCCAGCCACAGCTGACCGCTGCGGAACGCCGTCAGTTCGTGGCGCAGCCCGGCCCGCTCGGGGGCGGGCAGGTGCGGGACGAGCCGGGCGATGGCCAGCGAGCCGGCCGCGCCGATCGCGACCACCACCAGCATGGTGGCCCGCCAGCCCAGGTGCTGGCCGAGCAGGGTCGCGGCCGGCACCCCGACCACGTTGGCGAGGGTGAGCCCGGAGAACATCACGGCCACCGCCCGGGCCCGCAGGTGCGGGGCGGCCAGTTCGGCGGCCGCCACGGCGCCCGCGCCGAAGAAGGCGCCGTGCGGAAGCCCGGTGATCAGCCGGGCCGCGGCGAGCAGCCAGAAGTTCGGCGCGAGCGCGCAGAGCAGGTTGCCCGCGGTGAAGAGCACCGCCAGCCCGACCAGGACGGACTTGCGGGGCAGCCGGGCGGCGGCGGCCGTGAGCAACGGCGCGCCGATCACCACGCCGATCGCGTAGGCGGAGATCAGCCAGCCGGCCTGCGGGATGGAGACCTGGAGGTCGTCCGCGACCTGGGGCAGCAGCCCCATGGCGGCGAACTCGGTGGTGCCGATGGCGAAGGCGGTGATGGCCAGTGCGACGAGCGCCAGTGGCATGGAGGGCTCCGGGGTGACGCCCGGTCACGGGCGGATGAGGGCTCCGGCAACACTGACGGAAGCGGTTCTGGGGCGGGGCTGGGCCAGGTGTACCCGGCCCACGTGCCCGGCGGGCGGGTGTGGGCCGAACGGCGGCGGAACGGACGCGGACGGGACGGGCGGCAGAGGCGGAGGGAACGGGGGGCGCGGCGGAGCCGGTGGGGCGCGGGCGACGGTGGCGGGCGACCGGACGTGGGCCGGCCCCGTCGTTTTGTTCGTCCAGAATCCTAATACGCGTCCCGGTTTGCCCCGGTGCCGGGTCGGCCGTTGCGGGCGGGCCCCGCGGCCACTCCGTGCGCCCGCGCGGGAGCCTGGTCCGTCCGCGCCCCGCCGCGCATCCCC
The DNA here is from genome assembly GCF_042673745.1 of Kitasatospora sp. NPDC057015. Taxonomy (NCBI): domain Bacteria; kingdom Bacillati; phylum Actinomycetota; class Actinomycetes; order Kitasatosporales; family Streptomycetaceae; genus Kitasatospora; species Kitasatospora sp. NPDC057015. The sequence continues at coordinate 403,493 of NZ_JBHUSG010000001.1, read as the reverse complement.
CGCGCCCCGCCGTGCTTCCGCCGCGCGCTGCCCGCTGGACCCGTGTCCCGCAACGGCTCTGCCAGGGCCGCTCGCTCTCGGGCCGGCCGCGCGCGAGACTGGGGGCATGTGTCGAAGCATCAAGACGTTGAGGCCGCCCGTCACGCCCGAGGTCCACGACGAGGACATCGTCGCGGCCGCTCTGCAGTACGTACGCAAGGTGTCCGGGTTCCGGGCGCCCGCCGCCCACAACCGCGAGGCCTTCGACCGGGCGGTGGAGGCGGTGGCCGACGCCACCGCCCGGCTGCTCGCCGAACTGGAGGTGCGCGGCGCTCCCCGCCGTGCGGAGGAGACGGTGTAGGCGGATCCTGGCGGGGTGCACGAGGAGGTTGTTCATGAGCGACGAGAAGCGGTACGCCCTGACTTTCCCCGGTACGCCTGGCACCCAGGCCCCGCAGGACGTGGTGATCGTGTCCTGGACCAGTACCACCGGCCCCGGCGGCCATCCCGTGTACGAGGACGCCTCGGGCATCGTCCGGGCCGAGATCAGCGACTCCGGCGAGGTCCGGATGCTCGCCTCGGGCGGCCACCAGTCCCCGCACCTGCCGGTGCACGCGGAGCCACTGCCGCCGTCCTGACCCCGCCCGCCCCACCCCTGTGACCGATCCCGGTCCCCTCCGGCCCCGACTCCCTCCGACCCCGACTCCCGCTGACCCCGGCTCCCTCGCGCAGGGCGGTGCCGGGCGGTTCGCCGCCCGGCACCGCCCTCTGTCGGGCTCCGGCGTTCCCGCCTCGCGGCCGACCGCCGTGGGGCAGAATCGGTGCATGACGACAGCGCGTTGGCAGGGCACGATCATCGCCGAGAGCGACGACACCACCGTCGTCGAGGGCAACCACTACTTCCCGCTGGACTCCGTGCGCGCGGAGTACCTGCGCGCCTCCGGGACGACCACGGTCTGCTCGTGGAAAGGCACGGCCGGCTACTACACCCTCGACGTCGACGGGCTGACCAACCCGGACGCCGCCTGGTTCTACGCCGATCCGACGCCGGAGGCGGCGCACGTCCGCGACCGGGTGGCGTTCTGGCGCGGTGTGGAGATCAGCGACTGACGTCGGTGAGCGGGTTCGGCGACCTGCGTCGGCGACCGACTTCAGCGACTGAGCGCCGGACCGGCCCGTCACCACCCGCCGTCACCCGACGTCACCCCGCCACCGCCCCCGGCCGAGCGGGTGGTCACGCGCGGTCGCGGGCGCCCTCCAGGCGTGCCCGGGCACCGCTTCGGGTAGTCGCAGTGCATGGCACTTTTCAGGAAGCCCAAGCCGGCCGACGAGCCGGACGACAGTCCGGCCGCCTCCGGCGAACCGACGCCCGGCGGGCCGGCCGACCCCGGCGGTGAGGCGCCCGGCCGGCTGGCCGAGGACCTCGCCGAGCTGGTCGAGGGCATGGAGCGCGCACCGCTGGGCGTGGCCCCGGAGGAGGCGGCGGCGCCCGGCCGGGAGCTGACGACCGCCGGCGGTCCGGCCGACGAGACCGCGATGGCGCGGAGCTGGGAGCGCGGACGCGGGCGGGCCGGCCGGCTGGTCGTCGGCGTGGCCAGGCAGCTCGGCCGCGGCGGCCGGCTGGCGGTGAAGGGTGCCGGAGTCGGCGGTCGCGCCCTCACGGAGCGACTGCTGGTGGCGGCGCCGCGCATCCCGGTGCGCAACCTCAGGACCCTCCGGGGTCAGCATCCGGACATGTCCGACCCGGAGCGGCTCGCCGACCTGCTGACGGTGGGCGCCTGCCGCGCCTCCGGTGCGCTCGGCGCGGGCGTGGGGGCGGCCGCGATGCTTCCCGTCCCGCCCGCGATGGCGGTGGAGATCGCCGCCGAGACCCTCGCCGTGGCGGCCGTCGAGGTGAAGCTGATCGCCGAGCTCCACGAGGTGTACGGCGTGCCCGCACCCGGCAACACCTCCCAGCGGGCCGGCGCCTACGTCGCGGCCTGGGCGAACCGGCGCGGGATCGACGCGACGCTCCTGGTCAAGCCCGCCGGGCTGGCCGCGATGGCGGTCGGCAGCGAGGTGCGCCAGCGGCTGCGCAAGCGGCTCACCCGCAGCTCGCTGCGCCGGCTGCCCTCGCTGGTGCCGCTGATGATCGGGGCCGGTATCGGCGCGCAGATCAACCGCCGGGACACCGCCAAGCTGGCCAAGCAGGTCCGGGCGGACCTGCGCGGCCGCAAGCCCCTCGACCCTGGCTACTGGACGGCGGCGGCCCCCGGCCCCGCCGCGGGCGGGACCGGGGGCCGGGACCGGCGCCGCTGACCGCGCGGCCGGCCCGACGCCGCCTCAGCCCGCCCGCTCCTCCCGCGGGGCACCGGCGACCGCGGGCACCCCTGCCGCCGGGGTCGCCGCCACCCCCGGGGGCACTGCTCCCGCCGGGGTCACTGCGCCTGCGCCTGCGGTGCGTGCGCGCCGTGACCGGCCTTGGTGGCGACCACCATCGCCTGGTGGACGCTGCGGGCGGTCGTCTCGTCGGCGGCCGGCACGGGACTGCCGACCACCGTGTACCAGTCGAGCGCGCCGGTGTACTGCACGGTCAGCCGGGCCTCGCCGTCCACCCAGGTGGTGTGCACGGTGAGGTCGCCGGAGATCGGGCCGACCTCGGCCGTCTCCACCCCGCCGGGGCCGCTGATGATGCTCTGGGTGGTCCAGGTCGCCCAGGTGTTCACGAGACCTCACCGCCCCGGTCCGCCTGGCCGGCCCCGGGCGCGACCCGGTCGGCCGCGCCGGTGCACCGCTCCGGTCGTCCGCGGCCCGGTCCGAGCGGCCCGCGACCCGCCGCCCGGCCGCTCGCGGCGCTGGGCGGCCCCGCCACGGCGCTCAGGACAGCCCCTCCGTCTCCTCGTAGGTGTCGCCCTCGGCCTGTGACGTCTCCTGTGCGTGCAGGTTCTGCATCGAGGTGATGCCCTCCTCCGGGTCCGCCGCGCGGACGTCCTCGTCCTGGTCGCTGCTCACCTGTGACCGTGCGCTCATGTCCGACATCGCGAACTCCCTCGCCTCGGCCGGCCGGGGCCGGCCGTCGCTGCGAACGGTCGCCGGGCCGGGTCTCTGCCTCCCTCCAGCGTGCCCCGGCCCCGGCGTCAGGGCCAACCGGGTTCACCAGGCCACCGGCAGCGCGTCGAGGCCGTAGACGACGGAGTCGCCGCGGAAGACCAGTTCGTCCTCCGGCACGGTGACCCGCAGACCGGGGAGCCGGCGCAGCAGGGTCTCCAGCGCGATCTGCAGCTCGGCGCGGGCCAGCGGCTGCCCCAGGCACTGGTGGACTCCGAAGCCGAAGGCGAGGTGCCGGCGGGCGTCCCGGGTCACGTCCAGCTCCGCGCCGGCGCCGAACAGCTCCTCGTCCCGGTTGGCGGTCGACAGCAGGGCGATCACACCCTCGCCGGCCCCGATCGGGGTGCCGCCGAGCTCGACGTCCTCGGTGGTGACCCTGGGCAGTCCGGACTGCACGATGGTCAGGTAGCGCAGGAGCTCCTCGACGGCTCCGCGGACGAGGCCGGGATCGGCCCGCAGCCGGTCGGCCTGCGCCGGCCGGCGCAGCAGGGCGAGGGTGGAGAGCGCGGTCATGTTGGCGGTGGTCTCGTGCCCGGCGACGAGCAGCAGCAGGCCGGTGGCGGCGGTCTCGGCGAGGCTGAGGTCCGTACGGGCGGCGAGCCGGCTCAGCATGTCGTCGGCGGGGTGCCGGCGCCGGTGGGCGGCCAGGTCCGTCAGGTAGCCGGTCAGCGCGTGCTGGGCCTCCCCGGCCTCGGCCGGGGTGGTGCGGTTGTCGAGCAGCGTCCGGCTCCGCGCCTGGAACATCTCGTGGTCCTCGTACGGGACCCCCAGCAGCAGGCAGATGACGAGCGAGGGCACCGGAAGGGCGAAGTCGGCGACCAGGTCGGCGCTCGTGCCGCGGGCCGTCATCCGGTCGACGGCCTCGTCGACGATGCGCTGGATGCCGGGGCGCATCGCGTCGATCCGGTGGACCAGGAAGTCCTTGGTGACCATCCGCCGCAGCCGGGCGTGCTCGGGGTCGTCCAGCCGGATGAAGCTCGGGTTGGCGGTGGCCAGCGCCCGGCGGCCGGGGGTGAGGAAGGGGAAGGCGGGGTGCCGCGCGTCGGCGCTGAAGCGCGGGTCGGACAGGACGGTGCGGACCTCCTGGTAGCCGGTCACGAGCCAGCAGGACGTTCCGTCGGCCAGTTCCGCCGGGGTGACGGACCCCTGGCGGGCGGCCCGGTCGTAGGCGGGCGGCGGGTCGAAGGGGCAGCCGCCGTGGGCGGCGGGCAGGGTGAGGACGGGCGCGGTGGGTGTGGTGGTCACGATGAGTCCTTCCGGGGTGGTGCCGGTCGGTTCGAGGCCGTGCGCGGGGTCGGCGGGGCCTGCCGACCCCCCGGGCCCGGTGGAGGTCGCGGTGCCCCTACGCCTCGCGGACGGTGATGGCGCCGCCCGGGCAGAGGGCGGCGGCCAGCCGGACGTCGGGATACCGGGCGGGATCCGGCTGCTCCCGGCGGAGCACCACCAGTCCGTCGTCGTCGCTCTGCTCGAACACCTCGGGTGCGGTCAGGACGCACTGGCCCGAGCTGCAGCAGCGGTCCTGATCGAGGATCACCTGCATGCGGAACACCTCCGTGGTACGGCGGCGGGCGGTGGGGAGCCGCTCGCCGCTGCCGTCCTGCCAAGCTAGCCGCCGCTGTGTCGCACACGAATGGTGCGGAGCCGAATGGCCCGAGAATGGCCGATAAAGGGGGGTTCGGGGCCGCCGGGCCACGCTTCGGGCCGGCGGCCCGGCCGGTGACGCCGGATCAGCCGTCGAGGCCGGCGGCCCCGGCGAGGGAGCGGACGGCGGCCAGGGTGTCCGCCTCGGCGGCCGGTTTGTCCGTGCGGTAGCGCACCACCCGGGCGAAGCGCAGGGCCAGCCCGGCCGGGTAGCGGGAGCTGCGCTGCAGCCCGTCGAAGGCGGTCTCCACGACCAGTTCGGGCCTGACCCGCACGGTGTGGGCGTCCCGGTCGACCTCCCGGGCCAGCAACCGGGCGGTCTGCCAGGCCAGCATCTCGTCGGTGAGGCCCTTGAAGGTCTTGCCGAGCATCACCCACGGCCCGAGCCCGGGCTCGTCCGCCGCCCGGGCTCCCAGGTGCAGGTTGCTCAGGAACCCGCGGCGGCGCCCGCTGCCCCACTCGGCCGCCAGCACCACCAGGTCCAGGGTGTGGTGCGGTTTGACCTTGATCCAGCCGGCCCCGCGGCGGCCCGCCGCGTACGGCGCCTCCAGGTCCTTGACCAGCACGCCTTCGTGCCCGCGCGCCAGTACCCCGCGGAAGAAGGCCTCGGCGTCCGCCGGATCCGCCGGTTCCGCCGCCGGTACCCGCAGCTCCGCCGGGACGGCCTCCAGCAGGCCGGACCGGCGTCGGCGGGCCGGCAGGTCCACCAGGTCCTCGCCGTCGAGGTGCAGCAGGTCGAAGAAGAAGGCGTGCAGCGGCACCTCGGCGCGCAGCCGGGCCGGATCCTGCCGGGAGGCCGCCCGGGCGGCCGTCACCTGGAACGGGCGCGGGCGTCCGTCGGGGGCGAGCGCGATGGCCTCGCCGTCCAGGACGGCGGTGCGGACGGGGAGCGACCTGACCGCCTCCACCACCTCGGGGAGCCGGCCGGTGACGTCGTCCAGGCTCCGGGTGAACACCGCGACCTCGTCCCCGTCCCGGTGCACCTGGATCCGGATGCCGTCCAGCTTCCACTCCAGCGCGGCCGGTCCGGTGCGGGCCAGGGCGGTGGAGACGTCCGGTGCGGAGGCCGCCAGCATCGGCCGGACCGGGCGGCCCACTTCGAGCCGGAAGGCGGCCAGTGCGGGAACGCCCCCGTCCAGCGCCGCCCGCGCGACCGCGCGGGCCGAGCCGCGGAACATCAGCGCGCGCCGGACGGCCGCCCCCGGTACGTCGGCGGCGCGGGCGACGGCGTCCGCCATCACCGCGTCCAGTGCGCCCTGCCGCAGTTCCCCGGCCAGGACGGCGCGCAGGAAGGTCTGCTCACCCTCGGTGGCGCGGCCGAACAGGTCGTCCAGCAGGCGCTGCCGCTCGGCCCGGGCGCCGCGGCCGTGCACGGCGGCGAGCCGGACCAGGAGCCGTTCGGTCTCCGCCACCCCGAGGGCGGTCTCCGGCGCCGGATCCGCTGCCGGCTCCGGGAGGGAGCGCAGCGCGGCCGGACCGACGCCGATCCGCAGCCGCTGCGACTCCCCGGAGAGCAGGGCGACGGCGGCGGGGACCTCCTCGGGGTCCAGCGCGCGGAGGCAGTCGGCCAGCAGGGCGACCTTGGCGGTGCGGGACGGCTCGGCGGCGACCTCCCGCGAGGTGCGGGCGAGATCCCGGAGCAGCATGCGGGCTCCTCCGTCCGGTCGGTGGTCTCCGTCCAGCATGGACCCGTCGGCCCCGGCGGGCGGGAGCGAGGCCCTCGCCCGCCGCGGCCGCCGGCCGGTAGCCGCCGACCGGGACGGTCAGCCGCGGAGCGTGTCCGGGCCGAGCGCCGACGTGCCCTCGGCGGCGACGGTGCCGGCTTCCCCCGTCACCGTGTCGAGGACGGAGTTGGCGGTCTGCGGGCCGGTCGTACCGGCGCCCTGGTCCGGCGTCCCGGCGTGCGCGCTGGGGGCGAGGAGGGAGGCGACGACTCCGGCGGCCAGTGAGGCGACGGCGAGCATGCTGCGCTTCTTCATGGCCGGTCCAACGATCGCACCGGGCCGGAGGTCACGGTCTGCCCCGGCCCGGTGCGGCCGGGCCGAGGCTCAGTACCGCTGGGCCTTGGCGACCCGGGGCGTCGCCGCCAGCCCCTCGTCACGGCCGCCGAAGGCGACCGGGGAGGCCTTGGCGCCTGGCTGGAGGTCGACGGCGCCGACCACGGTGCTGTCGACCACGGTGCCGGAGGAGTCCACGAACTCGACCTGGACGGCGTAGGAGGCCGCGGCGGCGGTGCTGTTGGTGATCGTCACCACCGCGGCCCGGCGGCCCCCGGACTGGGCGGTCGGCACACCCGTCAGGGTGACGTCCGAGATCGCGTTGCCGGTGCCGGTCACGCCGGCGAGGGCGGCCGAGGCGGAGGCGTTGGCCCGCGAGACCTCGGCGGAGACCGAGGACTCGAAGGCGGAGGCGCGGACGGAGGCGGCCGAGGCCAGGGCGGAGGCCGAGGAGAGCAGCGCGGAGGGCAGCAGCGAGGACGGCGGAGTGCCCTGGACGGTGGGGCGGTTCGGGGAGGCTGCGCCGGAGGTGTCGGAGCTGCTGCCGCAGGCCGCCACGGTGCCGGCGGTGACCGCCAGCAGGGCGGTCACCGCGGTGATCCGCAGCGGGCTCAGCCGGTGGGTTCGATGGGTCGTGCGGCCGCCGGTCTTCGTCACGTGGGCGCTCCTGGGTCGCGTCGGGGTGCATCGCGTCGGAGGGGCCTGGTCGCCCCGCTCCTCCCAGGCTGCCGCCGATCGCGGACGGCCGCGCGGCCGCCCCGGCCGTTCGGGTGGCTCCGGCGCTCAGCGAAATATCTACCGTGATTTACCTATTTGCCCGAATAGCGACACCCGGTTCGGGGGAGGACTGCCAGGGACACTCCTCAGAAGAAGGGCGCCTCATGCACTCTGCCGAGCTCACGCCGTCCGTCCTTGCCGAGCTCCGCCGGCTGCGCCGCTATCCGGCGGTCTCCGTGGTGATGCCGACCCACCGCAGCGAGCCCGACAACGCCCAGGACCCGGTCCGGCTGCGCAACCTGGTCGCGGAGGCGAAGAACCGGCTGCACGCCGACGAGGCCGTCTCCCGGGCCGACCGGCTGGACGTGGTCGAGCAGCTCGACCGGGCCGTCGCCGAGGTCGACCTGGTGCACGCCGAGGACGGCCTGCTGATCTTCGCCGCCCCGGGCGAGCACCAGGTCTGGTCGCTCCCGCGCAGCGTGCCCGAGCGGGTGGTCTTCTCCGACACCTTCCTGACCCGCAACCTGGTCGCCACCCATGCCGCCGCCGCGCCCTCCTGGGTGCTCACCGTCTCGGCCGAGCGCGCCGCACTGTTCGGCGGCGCCGGCGACCGGCTGGCCGAGGCCGTCGGCCGGGGCTTCCCGGTGGAGCTCCGGCCGGACCTGCCGGACGTCGAGCGCAAGGAGCGGATCGGCGACGTGCCGAGCACCTTCCGCGACGAACAGACCAGGCACTACCTGCGCGAGGCCGACGCCGCCCTCGCCGCCGTCCTGGAGGCCGAGCCGCGCCCGCTGTACGTGCTGGGCGAGGCGGCGGCGCTCGCCGAGCTGGACGAGGTCGGGACGGCGGCGAAGGCGGCGGTGGCCCGGGTGACCCGCGGCGGGCTCGGCCGGGCCTCGGCCGCCGTGGTGCGCGAGGCGGTGGCCGGCGCCGCCGCGGAGCAGGCCGTCCGGGCGGTGGCCCAGGCGAAGGAGCGGCTGGAGCAGGCGCTGGGCGTCAAGTCGCTGGCGGCCGGCATCGACGAGGTCTGGCAGAGCGTGGCCGAGGGCCGGGCCGCCCTGGTGGTGCTGGAGGAGGACTACTGGGAGCCGGTCCGGGTGACCGACAACCACCTGGTGCCGGCGCCGGCGGGCGAGTCCGACGTCCGTGAGGACATGGTCGACGAGATCGTCGAGCGGGCGCTGGACACGGGGGCGCAGGTGGAGTTCGTGCCCAACGGGGAGCTGACCGGCCACGGCCGGATCGCGGCGGTCCTGCGGTACTGAGCGGGCCTCCGTGCGGTACTGAGCCGGCCGCCGCGGCCCTGGGCCGCGGCGGCCGGCTTCACGGGATGCGTACGGACGAGCCCTACCCGGGCTTCCTACTCTCCGGTAACCTGGCGGCTCCGCTTCGCCACGGCCACCCCGGAGGTACCCCGTGTCATCGTCCCGCCCGTCCGCCGGCCGGGCCGCGCGCCCGCTGGCCGCCCTGCTGCTGCTGGCCGGGGTGGCCCACTTCGCCCGGCCCGGCACCTTCGACGCGATCGTCCCCCGCTCGCTGCCCGGCGAGCCGCGGACCTGGACGTACGCCAGCGGCGTCGCCGAACTCGCGATCGGGACGGCGGTCGCCGTACCGCGCACCCGCAGGATCGGCGCGCTCGCCGCGGCCGGCTTCTTCGTCGCCGTGCTCCCCGGGAACGTGAAGATGGCGATGGACTGGCGGCGCCGGCCGACGCCGTACCGCCAGGGGGCCTGGGCCCGGGTGCCGCTGCAGATCCCGCTGGTCTGGTGGGCCCTCAAGGTCGGCCGCAAGGCCTGACGGCGCAAGGCCCGGCCCGGACCCGAGTCGCCCGAACGGGACGGGAGGTGGACGTCCCGCCCGCCGTCCGGGGCAGAGCCGGTCGACGGGCGGGCCGTGCGACCACGATGCGGTCCGGAGGCCGGCCCCGGCAGCGGCGCGCGGACGGCGCGGCGCAGCACGGGCCGGGCGTACACGCGGCGTACGGCGTACGGCGTGTCCGGGCCGGGGCGGTCGGAGGGTGAGCCGCTCGGGCGGTCAGAGGGTGGAGCTGCCGCGCGGCGCGTCCGCCAGTCCGCGGTCCTTGGGCACGGCGGGGGCCACCGTCCAGTCGGGGTGACCCGGCATCGGCGGGGTGCGGCTGCCGTACAGCCAGTCGGTCAGGAACGGGCCGAGGTCCTGCCCGGCCGTCGCGGAGGCCGTGGCGATGAAGTCCCCCGTGCCGGCGGTGCCGTGCCGGTGGCGCGCCAGGAAGGTCCGCTCGATCCGCTCGAAGACCGCCGCGCCGACCTTCTCCCGGAGGGCGAAGAGGACCAGGACGCCGCCGGCGTAGCGCTGGCTGTCGAACAGGCCCGCCCGGGTCGGCGCCGCCACCGGCCCGGAGTCCAGCCGCCACTGGTCGCCGTGCGTGTAGACCTCCCGCATGTCGGCCTCCAGGGAGGTGGCCCCGAGCGCGTCCGGCCAGCCCCGCTCGTAGCGGTAGAGCAGGCCGTAGTAGTCGGCGTGGCCCTCGTTCAGCCAGAGGTCCGCCCAGGTCCGGGGCGAGACGCTGTCGCCGAACCAGGAGTGGACCAGTTCGTGCATCATGTGCGGCGCGATCCGGTCCTCCGACCGGTTCAGGAATCCGGGCTTGTAGAGCGTCAGGGTCTGGGTCTCCAGCCCGGTGAAGTCGAACGCCGCCGGATCGTCGGTGTCCGCCGGCATCAGCCCGTACGTCTCGAACGGGAAGGCCCCGAGCCGCCGTTCGGCCCAGGCCAGGTGGTCCGCCGTGAGGTCGAGGGCGGCCTGCGCGGCGGCCACCCGGCTCACCGGGACGACGTCGCGCAGCGGCAGGCCGCCCGGGGTCAGGCGCTCCTGCACCACGTAGTCGCCGACCGAGACCTGGAGCAGCTCGGTGGCCATCGGATCCCGCATCACATAGGTGCGGGTGATCAGCCCGTCGCGCTCCACGGTGTCGGTGAGGGTGCCGCCGGCCACGCCGAGGGTCCGGCGCGGGGCGGTGACCCGCACGGTGAAGGAGGCCTTGTCGCTCGGGTGGTCGTTGCAGGGGAAGACGGTGTGCGCGCCGTTCGGCTGGCCGGCGAGCGCGAACCCGTCCGCGGTCGGGATCCAGGCGGTGTGGGCGAGCCGGGCCCGCGGATCGACCGAGTACTCGACCGTGACCGTCAGGCCCGCTCCGCGCCGGACGGCGACGGCGGGCGTGACCCGCAGCTTCTCGTCGTGCAGGGCGAAGCCCGCCGGCAGGCCGTTCACCCGGACGGTGCGCACCGCCAGGCCGAGCGCGTCGAGTTCGAAGCGCGGCAGGTCCTGGGTGCTGCGCGCGGTCATGCTCGCGACGGCGTCCACCGTCCGACTGTCGGGCCGGTACTCGAAGGACAGGTGGTAGCTCAGGGCGTCGTACCCGGCGTTGCCGAGGCCGGGGAAGACCGGATCGCCGGGTGCGGGGGCGGCTCGCGGGACGAAGGCCGCCGGCGCGGCGGCCCTCGGCCGGGCGGCGACCGGATCGGGGCCGCCGCCGTGGACGGCCGTGACGACCAGGGCGGCGGCCAGGCAGGCACGTGTGAGGAGCAGTGCGATCACCAGATTCCCGATCCGACCAGACGGTTACTCTCGGTGGTCGACGCTACCCGGCGGTGGGGCCGCCGGACGGCCGCCGTCCCGCCGCCCTACCCGAACGGACGCCTTGAACCACCGGTGGGGCGCAGCGCCTTCGGCGCGGGGAGGGGCTGGCGGGGCCGGGAGCGCCACGGCCGGGGCGACCCCGCCGGTGGCCGGAGGTGATGGCCGGGGGACGGGTTCGGGGCGACGCTTCGGGGTGCGCGACACGCCCCGTCAGCCGGATGGCCTAGTCGTCTGGCGCCTGACGGCCCGTCTCCCTAGTCTTACAAATGCCCCGCCCCCTGACGGACGGGGCCACGGCCGCCGGAGAACCTGGCCAGGTCCGGCGGCCGTCCCCTTGCCCGGATGCGCCCGCGCCGTCGTCGGCGCGGCCCGCACCGCCCGTGTCGTCCCCCGGGCCGGGCCGGCTACCGCCGGTGGGTCCCCACCGCGACGAGCGCCGCCACCGGCAGCGCGGCCGTCCCGTCGGGCCCGGTGAAGGGCGCCGTCAGCCGGTCGTACGCGGCGCGGATCCGGGCCACCGTCGCCCGGTCCTGACCCTCGATCAGCGAGGCGGTGAGCACCGTCCCGTCGAGGACGTCCTGCCACCAGCGGCCCGGGTCCACCGGGTGCGTCCAGCGGGCCGACTCCACCCGGACGTCCCGCAGGCCGGCCGCCTCCAGCAGCCCCGCGAACGCCTCCGTCGAGGCGTAGGGCGCGAACGGCGAATGGCCGGGCAGGTCCCCGGCCGGGGTGGCGCCGGCCTCGGCCACGGCGGCGGCCACCAGCCCCTGGGCCAGGTTCTCCGCGGGGGTGTCCCAGCAGGACAGCACCACCCGGCCGCCGGGAGCGGTGACCCGGGCCAACTCGGCCACGGCGGCGAGCGGTTCGGGCACGTGGTTGACCACGAAGGCACCGACCACCGCCTCGAAGCCGCCGTCGGCGAACGGCAGCCGCGGCAGCGCCGCCTGCCGTACCAGCGCCTGCGGCAGCGCGGCCGCGGCCTGCGCCACCATCTGCGCGACCGCGTCCGTGGCCACCACCTCGGCGCCGCGCTCCAGCGCCGCCCGGGCCAGCCGGCCGGTGCCGCAGCCGACCTCCAGCAGCCGCGTCCCGCGGCGGACCTCGGCGGCGTCGAGCAGCAGCCCGTGGACGCCCGCCGTCATCCGGCCGAACCCGTCGTCGTAGGTGCCGCTGCGCCGGGCCCAGCCCGCCTGTTCGAACTCCTCGAAGTCGGCGCGCTCCCGGCTCCGGCCCTCCCGGCTCCGGTCCTCCCGGCTCCGCCCGGCCGCGGGCCGGGCGGCCGGAAGCCCCGCACCGCCCGTCCTCGTCACGTCTGTCGTCATCGGTACCCGTTCGTCGTGATCGGTCCGGTCGTGCCCCGCCGCCACTATGCCGCACCGGCCGCGGGGCCCGGCCACCGGTACGGGCGGTCGGCCGGGACACTCAGAGCGGGTTCCCGGCGGAGCCGGGCAGCTCCACCTCGAACCAGACCACCTTGCCGCGCCCGGTGCTGCGGCTGCCCCAGCGGTGCGCGAGCTCGTCGACCAGGTGCATGCCGCGCCCGCCCTCGTCGCCCTCCGCCGCGCGGCGCGGCCGGGGCTCGCGGACGTCCCGGTCGGCGACCTCCACCGTCAGGTACCGGTTGCGGAAGATCCGCAGCTGGGTCGGCGCCCCCGCGTGCAGCAGCGCGTTGGTGATCAGCTCGCTGGTCAGCAGCTCCGTGAGGTCGCCCAGCGGGGCCAGGTCCCAGGCGGCCAGGGTGCGCCGGGTGAAGCGGCGCGCGTGCCGGACCATGGCGTGGTCGCCGCCGAGCGGGAGGGTGGCGATCCGCTCCGCACCGACGGGCCGGCAGAGCGCCATGATCACGGCGATGTCGTCCTCGCTGGCCGGCGCGTCCAGGGCGGTCAGCACCGCGTCGCAGGTCCGCTCCAGCGAGTCCGCGCGCGCGGCCAGCGTCCGGCGCAGCAACTCCAGGCCCTCGTCGATGTCGTGGCCGCGGCGCTCCACCAGCCCGTCCGTGTACAGCGCCAGGATGGCGTCCTCGGGCAGCGTGAACTCCACCGTCTCGAACGGGACCCCGCCCACCCCGAGCGGTGCCCCGGGCGGCAGCGAGATCAGCCGGGCGGAGCCGTCCGGCGTGGCCACCACCGGGGGCAGGTGGCCGGCGCTGGCCGCCGTGCAGGTGCGCTCCAGCGGGTCGTAGACCAGGCAGACGCCGGTGGCGAACTGGCCCTCGCCGATCTCCGTCGTCGCGTCGTCCAGCCTGCGCAGCACCCGGGCCGGGTCCATGTCGAGGGTGATCAGCGTCCGGGCGACGGTCCGCAGCTGGCCCATCGTGGCGGCGGCCCGGATGCCGTGGCCCATCACGTCGCCCACCACCAGCGCCACCCGGCCGCAGGACAGCGGCACCACGTCGAACCAGTCGCCGCCGACCTCGCTGCTCACACTGCTCGGCAGGTAGCGGTGGGCGATCTCCAGACCCACCGTGTGGTGCACCTCCTGCGGCAGCAGGCTGCGCTGCAGGGTCAGCGCGGTGTCCCGCTCGCGGCGGTACAGGCGGGCGTTGTCGATGCAGACCGCCGCCCGGGCCGCGAGCTCCTCCGCCAGCGCCACGTCCGCCGCCGAGAAGGGCTCGGGCGTGCCGGTCCGGATGAACTCGGCGCCGCCGAGCACCACGCCGCGCGCCAGCAGCGGGACCATCAGGTACGAGTGCACGCCCGCGTCCAGGCTGGGCTGCACGCGCTCGGGGGAGGCCACGATCCGCCGCAGGGCGGCCTCGTCCACCTCGGGCACCAGGATCGAGCGGCCGGTGCGCAGGCTCTCCGCGTAGATCTCGGCGGAGTTCGAGGACTGCCCCACCGGGTCCGCCGCACCGGCCATCGTCGCCCCCACCTCGCCGACCGCGACCGCCCGCAGCCGCACCGAGCCGTCGTGCGACAGCGGCGGCGTCAGGTCGTCGCCGTCCAGCACGTTGTCCAGCAGGTCGACCGTCACGAAGTCGGCGAACCGCGGGATCACCACCTCGACCAGCTCCTGGGCGGTGCGCTGCACGTCCAGGGTGGTGCCGATCCTGGTGCTCGCCTCGTTCAGCAGCGCCAGTCGCTGACGGGCCGCGTCGCCCTCCTCCAGCGCCAGCTGCCGCTCGCGCGCCGCGTCCCGCTCGCGGGTGTACAGCAGGGCGTTGTCGATCGCGACCGCCGCCCGCGAGGCGAGCTCGCGGGCCAGCGCGAGGTCGTCCTCGTCGTACGCCCGGGCGGTGACGGTGCGGTAGAAGGCCGCGATGCCGACGGCCGCACCACGGGCGATCAGCGGCACCACCATGAAGGTGTGCACCTTCTGCTCCCGGGCGGCCTCGGCCCACACCGGGTCGTCGGCGAGCCAGGTGTAGCCCTCGTCGTCCATCCGGGGCACCAGCACCGCGCGCCGGTGGGTGAGGCTCCACGACCGGGGCGTGGTCGGGTGGAAGCGCCGCACCGAGCCGACCGGCGTGACCGGGACGATCCCGGAGCCCTCGACGGCGTTGAACGCCAGCCGGCGAAGCAGCGCGGAGCGGTCGGCGGGACTGAACACCTCGCGCTCCCCGCGCAGCAGCGAGTCCAGCACCTCCACGGCCACCGCGTCGGCCAGCCGCGGCGTGGCGACCTCGGCCAGCTCCCGGGCGGTCTGCCCGAGATCGAGGGTGGTGCCGATCCGGCTGGACGCCGAGTTGACCACCGCCAGCCGCTCCTGGGCCGCCTTGGCGTCCCGCAGCGCCTGCGCCCGTGCCTTGAGCACCTGCTCGCGGCGCAGGTACAGCATCGCGTTGTCGAGGGCGACCGCCGCCCGGGCGGCCAGCTCGTCACCGAGGGTGAAGTCCGCCTTGGCGAAGGAGGCGCGCGCCCCGCGCCGGGAGTAGACCACCATGCCGAGCACCGTGCCCCGCGCGACCAGCGGCGCGATCCGCACCGCGCGCGAGCGCCGGCCCCGGTAGGCCCGCAGCCGTTCGGGCGGCATCCCGGCGGCCAGCAGCGGCAGCTCCCAGGACGGCGCCACCACCGGCCGACCGCCGGCCAGGGCCTGGGCGTACGCGGAGTCCAGCGGGATGTCGTGCACGGTGTCGATCGGCAGGTCCTGCAGCGGGTAGTCGGCCTCGGAGGCGGCGAGCGCCAGCCGGCGCACCCGCAGCCGGTCCCCGGGCGGTGAGCCGGGGGTCGACGAGCCCGCCTCGGCCACCAGGTTCTCCAGGCCGAACACCGCGCAGGAGTCCGCGACCCTCGGCACGATCGCCTCGGCCAGCTCCCGGGCGGTCTGCCGCAGGTCCAGCGTGGTGCCGATCGACGCGGCGGCGTCCACCAGCAGGGACAGCCGCTCCTGGGCGGTGGCCGCCAGCGACTCGGCGCGGAAGCGCTCGGTGACGTCGACGATGGTGGAGCTCACCCCGAGGATCTTGCCGTTGGCCTCCTCCAGCCGGAAGTACGAGGCCGACCAGGCGTGTTCGTGCTGGGGGTCGCCGGGGGTGCGTCCGTGCGAGCGGGCGTCGATGACCGGCTTGCCGCTCTCCAGCACCTTGCGCATCACCGCCTCGATCTCCACGCCGTTGATGCCGGGCAGCACCTCGGCCACCCGGCGGCCCAGATGCTCCGGAACCGTCCGGCCGTTGGCGCGGGCGAGGGCCTCGTTCAGCCGGACGTAGCGCAGGTCGGGGTCGTAGACGGCCATCCCGATCGGGGACTGCGTGAAGAAGCCGTCCAGCACGGCCATGTCCGCTTCCAGCCGGCGCAGCGCGGTGACGTCCGAGGCGACCGCGAGGACCAGCGGGCGGCCGTCGGGCCCCTCGATGGGGTGGGTGCGGAACTCCAGGTTCACGTGGTGGCCGTCGCGATGGCGCACCGGGAAGACGCCGGACCAGCCGACGCCGCGCAGGATGCTGTCGAACAGTTCCATCACGCCGGGCAACTGGTCGTCGGTGACCAGGATCTTCGCGGCCAGCGTGCCGACGGCCTCCTCGGCCGGGTAGCCGAGCAGCGCCTCCGCGTCGGCGCTCCAGTGCAGGATCCGCCCGTTCTCCTCGATCAGCGCCGTCGCGATCGGGAGCCGGAGCAGACTGCTCTGAGTCGGCCGCTCGCCGGTCGGTTCCCGGCGGGCACCCGCTGTCGCGCCCTGCTCGTCTGTCTGCATGGCCAGGAAACCGCCCGGAGGTCGAATACCCGCCCTGCCATCTTCGCACCGACTGCGCTCCGCCACCCGGGTGAGCGACCGGGCTCCGCCGGGGCGGCCGGGAACGGCGCCGCCCCGCCCCCGGGCCGGTGCGGCCTGGGGGCGGGGCGGGGTGGTGCGTGGCCCGGGTGCGGGGGTCTCCGGGCGGGTGCGGGTGCCTACGCGGCCGGGCCGCCGCTTCGCCGGCCGCCACCACGGGCGGACTGCGAGCCGCGGGCGGGCTGGCCGGACCGGCCCGCGCTCTGGGCGGAGCGCGGGCTGCGCACGGGGCGCCCGGTGTGGGCGCGCGCGCCGGAGCTCCCGTACGGGCGGCGGCGCGGGCGCTCGACCACCGGCTCGGGCGCTGCCACCGGTACGCCGGTGGGCTCGCAGGCGCCGGTGATCCGGGTCAGCTCGGCGTCACCGGAGCGGACCGCCACCGAGTTGGGGGTGATCCCGGCCGAGGCCATCATCCGGGCGGTGCCGCGGCGCTGCTTGGGCAGCACCAGGGTGACCACGGTGCCGGACTCGCCCGCGCGGGCGGTGCGGCCGCCGCGGTGCAGGTAGTCCTTGTGGTCGGTCGGCGGGTCGATGTTGACGACCAGGTCGAGGCCGTCGATGTGGATGCCGCGGGCGGCCACGTTGGTGGCGATCAGCGCGGTCACCTCGCCGGAGCGGAACTGCTCCAGTGTGCGGGTGCGCTGCGGCTGGGACTTCCCGCCGTGCAGGGCGGCGGCCCGGACGCCGTTGGCGAGCAGGTCGGTGACCAGGCGGTCGGCCGAGTCCTTGGTGTCGGTGAACATGATCACGCCGCCGTCGCGGGAGGCGATGTGCGCGATCGCGCTGTTCTTGTCGTGGTTCTGCACGTGCAGCAGGTGGTGCTCCATGGTGCTCACGGTGGCGGTGGACGGGTCCACCGAGTGCGTCACCGGGTCCTTGAGGAAGCGCCGGACCAGCCGGTCGACGTTGCGGTCCAGGGTGGCGGAGAAGAGCATCGTCTGGCCGTCCTGCTCGACCTGCTCCAGCAGCTCGGTGACCTGCGGGAGGAAGCCCATGTCGGCCATCTGGTCGGCCTCGTCCAGGACGGTCACCGACACCTCGTCGAGCCGGCAGTCGCCGCGCTCCACCAGGTCCTTCAGCCGGCCGGGCGTCGCCACCACGATCTCGGCGCCCCGGGCCAGCTGGTAGGCCTGGCGCCGGATCGGCATGCCGCCGACCACCGTCACCAGCCGGAGCCGGACGGCGTGCGCGTACGGCGTGAGCGCCTCGGTGACCTGCTGGGCCAGCTCGCGGGTCGGGACGAGCACCAGGGCCAGCGGGCGCCCCGGCTCGGCGCGCCGCCCGGTGGTGCGGGCCAGCAGGGCGAGCCCGAAGGCGAGGGTCTTGCCGGAGCCGGTGCGCCCGCGGCCGAGCACGTCCCGGCCGGCCAGCGAGTTCGGCAGGGTGGCGGCCTGGATCGGGAACGGCGCGCTGACGCCCTGGCGCAGCAGGGTGGAGAGCAGCGGGGCCGGCATCTCCAGGTCCTGGAAGGCCTCGACGGCGGGCAGCGCGGGGGAGCCCACGGGGAGCGCGAACTCACCCCGGGCGGCGGCCGGGCGGCGACTGCCGGCGCCGGACGGTCGCCGGGTGCCGCCGGAGGACGGGCGGCCGGCGGAGGCGCGGCCGCCGGAGCGGGAGGTGGCGGAGCCGTAGGAGGAGCGGGCGGAACCGGTCATGGAGAGAGTCCTTCCTCGGAGGCACGTCGCGAGGAGGACTCCCGGCACGAGGCCACGGGGAGGTCACAAGAACGGGCCGGAGCGGTGAAGCCTGGCGCAGGGGGTGGAACCGTGCCGCACGTCCCCGTGCCCACCGGCCGGCGGACACCGCCGCCGGCCCCGTCGGGGCCGCGGCCCCCGCACGGTCCCGTCCCGGTGGAGGGGCGGAGGCGGTGCAGGGCCGACCTGGCCGCTGCGGCGTCGTCCCGTCGGGCCCTCGTGGAGGGCTCGCGCGGGAAAGCCGGGGCTGGGAGCGGAGTTGGAGCAGAAGTGCGGAGGAAATTCAGGTGCGGGAACACGTCCGAGCGTGTACGCGAAATGTCCGGGGCGTGCACGTGGGCCGTCTTGGGCGTGCATGGAATGCCAACGAATGGCATACGGAGCGTGTACGGCGGCCCGGCGGACGGTGCGCTGCCCGGTCGATCACATCCGGAACGAGTACGATCCGGGCGAAAAACGGCCAGAGGCCCGTACCGTGCGTGTACACGGTACGGGCCTCTGCTGCGATGGCAGGTGCCGGTGCAGTGGAAGTCAGAGGGGGCGAATGTTCTCCGCCTGCGGGCCCTTCTGGCCCTGCGTGACGTCGAACTCGACCTTCTGGCCCTCAAGCAGCTCACGGAAGCCCTGGGCGTTGATGTTCGAGTAGTGGGCGAACACGTCAGCGCCGCCACCATCCTGCTCGATGAAGCCAAAGCCCTTTTCCGCGTTGAACCACTTCACGGTGCCAGTAGCCATATAGAAATCTCCTTCAGAACTGTACGAAGCCCGCCACTTGCGAACTTCGCGTTGCCGTGATGACGCCGCGCCCGGGGGAAACCCGAGGAAACAAAAATGCGCCTGTCTGTTGGTACCAGCAGGCGCACACAAGATTTCATGGGAACCAAAACTGCAACTGATTCGACTGTAGCAGCATCGGCGCCGCAACGGGGGATTACCGGACTGCGGGGTTCTCCGGCGTGTTCGCGAAGCACGGCGCCCCGGTGCCCGGAACCGCCCGCGACCCGACGGCATGGGAGCCCGGAACCGGGGCAGCCGGAGGGCGGATCCCCGTCGCCCGGACGGCTTCTGACACGGCGGCCGGGCGCCGGCGGGGGCATCCCGACGGGAAGGAACCGTACTGTGAGCGACAACCTTTGGGACCACCGGGCCGAGAGCGGCTACCTCGCCGGCGCGGACCTGGCGGGCTTCCGGGTCGAGGCGATCGACGGGCACATCGGCAAGGTCGACAAGCACACCGCGGAGGCCGGTGCGGCGGGCATCGTGGTGGACACCGGCGTCTGGATCTTCGGCCGGGAGGTCCTGCTGCCGGCCGGGTGCATCTCCAGCGTGGACCTCGCGGCCGGGACGGTGTACCTGAACCGGACGAAGGAGGACGTCAAGGGCGCGCCCGAGTTCCTCCGCGAGCGCCACGACCAGGACGCCGACTACCGGACGCGCCTCGGCGACTACTACTACGGCCGGACGATGCTGTAGCCGCGGGCACCGGCGCGGGGGCGGGACGGCGAGCCGGGCCGCCCCGCCCCCGCCGGCGCGCGGACGGTACGCAAGACGCCGGGCGGTCGGTGTCTCCGCGGGAGCCCGGGTTCCCGGCCGGCCCCGCCCGCTCAGACCAGCTGCACGCCGATCAGGCAGGTGTCGTCGTCCGTGTCGGCGTTGCTGTGCGTCAGCAGGTGGTCGAGCCGCTGCTCCAGCGTCGCCCCCTCGGGCGGTCCGGCCGTGCCGTGGGCGAGCGCGAGCAGCCGCTCCAGGGAGTCCTGCACCGACCTGTCCTTGCGTTCGATCAGACCGTCCGTGTACATCAACAGGGTGTCGTCGGCGCGTAGTTGGAGCTCCGCCTCGTCGTACTCGGTCTCCGGGATCGCCCCCAGCAGCAGGCCGCCCACCAGCGGCAGGGCGCTGGCCCGGCCGTCGCGCACCAGCACCGGCGGCAGGTGGCCCGCCCTGGCCCAGCGCAGGCTGCGGCTCACCGGGTCGAAGAGCCCGCAGACGGCCGTCGCCGTGACGTTGTCGGTCAGATGGTGTGCGACGACGTTGAGCCAGGCCAGCAGCTGGCCCGGGCCGGCACCGGTGGCGGCCAGTCCGCGCAGCGCGTTGCGCAGGGCGACCATGCCGGTGGCCGCCTCGATGCCGTGGCCGGCCACGTCGCCGACGCAGAGCAGGATCTGCTTCGAGGGCAGCACCACCGCGTCGTACCAGTCACCGCCGACCAGGTGGTCCTTCTCCGCGGGCCGGTAGCGCACCCCGATCCGCAGCCCCGAGGTGTCCATCGGCCCCCGGGTGGGCGGCATGATGGCGTGCTGCAACTGGCGGGCCAGCCGGTTGCGTTCGGCCGCCTGCTGCTCGCTCTGGGCGAGCTGGTCGCGGGTGGCCGCGAGCGCCACCTCGGTCCAGTGCTGGGAGGAGATGTCCTGGTAGGCGCCGCGGACGGCGGTGAGCCGGCCGTCCGGGTCCAGGACGGGTTCGGCGACCACCCGGATGTGACGGGCGATGCCGTCCGGGCGCCGCAGCCGGAACGCCGTGGAGGCGGGCAGCCGGTGGTGCAGCAGGGTCCGCAGGAAGCGCCGGATGGCCTCGGCGTCGTCCTCGTGGGCGTGCGCCGGGAGGCGGTCGATCGGGATCGGCGCCGCCGACGGGTGGAGGCCGTAGAGGTCGAACAACGGGCTGTTCCAGGTGATCCCGCCGGTGACCGTGTCCTCCTCGAAACCGCCGATTCGGCCCAGCCGTTGGGCGTGCTGGAGCAGCTCGGCGACCCGCGCGGCCTCGTCCTCGATCCGCCAGACCAGCAGGACGGCGGCGCCGTGCCGGGTGAGGCTGACGTCGGCGACCGCGTTCAGCGGGACCTGCCCGATTTCCGCCGTCAGGGTCATCCGCTCGGCCCGGAACGGCTCGCCCCCGGCATGGACGTACGCCACCTGCTCGAACAGGCCTCCCGGCCCGGCCGCCAGCGGGTAGGCCTCCAGCAGCAGCGACCCCGAGACGGCGCCGCGCGGGCGGCCGGCGAAGTCCACGAACCGCGCGCCGACGTGGTGGATCCGGAAGTCGGTGACCCGGCCGCCGTCCTCGACGTGCGGCAGCAGCACCAGCGCGGGATCGTGCAGGCCGTCGGCGAGGTCCACCAGCTCCTGCAGGCGCTGGGAGTGCTCCGCGCCGGGCGCGCCCGGGCCGCCCGGAAGCGTGCCGGACGGGTGCTCCAGGGTGTGCGCGCACAGCTCGGCGAGCGCCTCCACCTGGCGCCTGATCTGCGGCGACCGCGGGACGGGCGCGTCCGGCCAGCAGATCTCCAGTACGCCGGTGATCCGACCGCCCGGGCCCGCGGGGACGGCGGCCCGCCCGCCGGTGTTGCGGTGGTGGCCGATGGAGGGCAGGCCGGCCCCCGCCAGCGACTCGATCCACACCGCGGCCCGGCGGGTCAGCGCCTGCCGGGCGGGCGTGGCCACGCCCGGCGGGACGTAGTGCCAGCGGCCGGCCTCGTGCGCCGGGAACCCGGCGTGCCCCGCGAGCGAGAGGGAGCCGTCCGGGTGGGCCGCCCAGATGGCGACGGCGGTGGCCCCGAGCGGGGCGAGGGCGTGCTCCAACAGGGACTCGGCCACCGCCTGGGTGTCGCCGGCGGCCAGCGCGCCGCTCTCGGCGCTGCGCAGCCGCACGGCCAGCGGGGTGCGCCGGTCGGCGGCCCCGGGTGGCGCGAGCAGCTCCCGGGCGGTGTCGCTGAGGTGGTCGCGGGCCGCCTGGTTGACGATGTCCGCGGCGAGCTCCAGCGGCGACTGCCCGGCCTGGCCGGCCAGGTCGGCGAGTTGCCGGGCGGCCTGCGCGGGGCCGCAGCCGAGCCGCTCGACCAGGATGCCCTTGGCGAGTTCGACCAGTGCCCGCCCGTCCGCGGTGGCCTGCGCCTCCAGGACCTGGCGGTGCAGCCGCTCCACCGTGGACGCCAGGCGCCCGACCGTCACCTCGGCGTCCTCCGCCGTCCCGGCCCGCCTGCCCGCGCTGCCGGGAGCGTCCGACCCGTCCGACGTCCGGGCGGGCCCGACCGGCGCGAGCGATACGAGCGATACGAGCGCTTCAGCCGGTTCAGCCGGTTCAGCCGAGTCGACCGTGAGCCCGGCGGCCGGCGGGTGCAGGAGGCGTACCGGCTCGGGCTGCGGGGGGACCTGCACGGGCTGCTCCTCGGGTCGGGGTCGGGCCGCCGTACGGCGGGATTCGCACGGCGGGGTCCGGACGGGCGGGTTCGGACGGGCGGGGACGGGACCGTGCGTGGTTACCGCCCCAGCCAGCGCTGGATGCACGCGACCAGGTCCGTCGCGTCCACCGGCTTGGTGACGTAGTCGCTGGCACCGGAGGCGAGGCACTTCTCCCGGTCGCCGGGCATCGCCTTGGCGGTGACCGCGATGATCGGCAGGGTGCCGTGCTCCGGCATGGCGCGGATCGCGGCCGTCGCCGTGTAGCCGTCCATCTCGGGCATCATCACGTCCATCAGGACGACCGACACCGCGGGGTTGGCCACCAGGGCCTCGATGCCGGCCCGGCCGTTCTCGGCGTGCAGCACCCGCATGCCGTGCAGTTCCAGGATCCCGGTGATCGCGTACAGGTTCCGGGCGTCGTCGTCGACGACCAGCACGGTGTGGCCGGCCAGGGTGCCGCCGATCTCGCGCCCGGCCGGTTTGGCGATCTCCTCGGGGCGGACCAGCGGCAGCACGTCGCCCGGCTGGTCCGCGCTCAGGTGGAGGGTGATGCGCTCGCGCAACTCGTCCAGGCTGGAGAGCAGTTCGAGCGGCTGGGAGGTGCTGCGGGACTGCAGGGTGAGCTCCTGGTCGGCCCGCATCCGGCGGTTGTTGTGCGCCAGGATCGGCACGCCGCGCAGCGCCGGGTCGTTGTTGACCTCCTCCAGGAACCGCAGCGCGGCGCCGTCCGGCAGGTCGAGGTCGAGCACCGCGCAGTGGCAGGCCTCGGTGGCCAGCGCCGCCGCGGCCTCCCGCACGCCGAGGGCGGTGACGAGCTCGACCGACCGCGCGGAGCCGGCGTGGTCACCGGCGTCGCCGAGGTCGGCGACGGCGCTCTCCGCCACCAGGGACAGCAGCCCGCCGGGGCGGGCCTCCACCACCAGCAGCCGGCGCCGCTGCCTGGGCAGCGGCGCCGCCGGGGCCGGCGGGAGGGCGGCGTACGCGGCGCCATCACCGCCGCGCAGCTGCGGGCCGGCCAGGTCGGTGCGCGCGGCCGGCAGGTAGAGGGTGAAGGTGCTGCCCTGGCCGACCGCGCTCCGCGCGGTGATGGCGCCGCCCAGCAGGTAGGCGATCTCGCGGCTGATGGACAGCCCGAGGCCGGTGCCGCCGTACTTGCGGCTGGTCGTGCCGTCGGCCTGCTGGAAGGCCCCGAAGACGCTCTGCAGGTGCTCCTCGGCGATCCCGATGCCGGTGTCGACGACGCGGAAGGCGAGCACCGGGCCGTGCTGCCGGGCGAGGTCCGGGATCTCGGCGCCGTCCGCGTTCTCGATGCTCAGCCGGACGCTGCCGGTCTCGGTGAACTTCACCGCGTTGGAGAGCAGGTTGCGCAGGATCTGCCGGAGCCGGTAGTCGTCGGTGAGGATGTCGGCCGGCACCCCGGGGGCGGTGGTGATCCGGAAGCTCAGGCTCTTCTGGGTGATCAGCGGCTGGAAGGTCGCCTCGACGTAGTCGAGCAGCTGGCGCAGCGGCACCCGCTCGGGGTTGATGTCCATCTTCCCGGCCTCGACCTTGGAGAGGTCGAGGATGTCGTTGATCAGCTGGAGCAGGTCGGAGCCGGCCGAGTGGATGATGCCGGCGTACTCCACCTGCTTGGCGGTGAGGTTGCGGGTCGGGTTCTGGGCCAGCAGCTGCGCCAGGATGAGCAGGCTGTTCAGCGGCGTGCGCAGCTCGTGGCTCATGTTGGCCAGGAACTCGGACTTGTAGGTGGAGGCGAGGGTCAGCTGGTGGGCGCGGTCCTCCAGCTCCTGGCGGGCCTGTTCGATCTCCAGGTTCTTGGTCTCGATGTCCCGGTTCTGCGCGGCCAGCAGCGCGGCCTTCTCCTCCAGTTCGGCGTTGGAGGACTGCAGGTCCTCCTGGCGGGACTGCAGCTCCCGGGAGCGGATCTGCAACTCGGCGGTGAGCCGCTGGGACTCGCCGAGCAGCTCGTCCGTACGGGCGTTCGCCACGATGGTGTTGACGTTGACGCCGACGGTCTCCATCAGCTGGTCGAGGAAGTCCCGGTGGATCTGGGTGAACCGGTGCACGGAGGCCAGCTCGATCACCCCGAGGACCTGGCCCTCCACCACGATCGGCAGCAGGATCAGGGAGTCGGGCGCGGTCGCGCCGAGACCGGAGGCGATGGTCACGTAGCCGGCCGGCACGTCGTCCATCGAGATGGTCCGCCGGCTGCGGGCCGCCTGGCCGACCAGTGTCTGGCCGAACCGGAACGAGAGCGGCCGGCCGGGGCTGCCGGGCAGGTCGCGCATGCCGTACGAGCTGATCAGCCGCAGCTCGGGGCCGGCGGCCGTCTCGTCGGCGAGGTAGAAGGCGCCGTACTGGGCGCCGACCAGCGGGGTCAGCTCGTCCATCACCAGGTCGGCGACCACCGAGAGGTCGCGCCGGCCCTGCATCAGGGCGGAGATCCGGGCCAGGTTGGACTTCAGCCAGTCCTGGTCCTGGTTGGCGCGGATGGTCTCGCGCAGGGACTCCACCATGAAGTTGATGTTGTCCTTGAGGTCGCCGACCTCGCCCGGGGCCTCGACGGTGATGGAGCGGGTGAGGTCGCCCTCGGCGACCGCGCTGGTGACCTCGGCGATCGCGCGGACCTGCCGGGTCAGGTTGCCGGCCAGCTCGTTGACGTTCTCGGTGAGCCGCTTCCAGGTGCCGGAGACGCCCTCCACCTCGGCCTGTCCGCCGAGCCGGCCCTCGCTGCCGACCTCGCGGGCCACCCGGGTGACCTCGGCCGCGAACGAGGAGAGCTGGTCGACCATCGTGTTGATGGTGGTCTTGAGCTCCAGGATCTCGCCGCGCGCGTCGACGTCGATCTTGCGGGTCAGGTCGCCGCGGGCCACCGCCGTGGTGACCTGCGCGATGTTGCGGACCTGGCCGGTCAGGTTGTTCGCCATCGAGTTGACGTTGTCGGTGAGGTCCTTCCAGGTGCCGGCCACGTTGGGCACCCGGGCCTGGCCGCCCAGCGTCCCCTCGGTGCCGACCTCGCGGGCGACCCGGGTCACCTCGTCGGCGAACGCCGACAGGGTGTCGACCATGGTGTTGATCACCCCGGCCAGCGCCGCCACCTCGCCCTTGGCCTCCACGGTGATCTTCTGCGAGAGGTCGCCGCGCGCCACCGCCGTGGCCACCTGCGCGATCGAGCGGACCTGGCCGGTCAGGTTGGAGGCCATCACGTTGACGTTGTCGGTGAGGTCCTTCCAGGTGCCGGAGACCCCGCGCACCGTGGCCTGCCCGCCGAGGTTGCCCTCGGTGCCGACCTCGCGGGCCACCCGGGTCACCTCGTCCGCGAACGCCGAGAGCTGGTCGACCATCGTGTTGATGGTCTCCTTGAGTTCGAGGATCTCGCCGCGGGCGTCGACCCGGATCTTCTGCGAGAGGTCGCCGCGCGCCACCGCGGTGGTCACCTGCGCGATCGAGCGGACCTGGGCGGTGAGGTTCTCCGCCATCACGTTGACCGACTCGGTCAGGTCGCGCCAGGTGCCGGAGACGTCCTGGACGTTGGCCTGGCCGCCGAGCCGGCCCTCGGTGCCGACCTCGCGGGCCACCCGGGTGACCTCCCCGGCGAAGGAGGAGAGCTGGTCGACCATCGTGTTGATGGTCTCCTTGAGTTCGAGGATCTCGCCGCGGGCGTCCACCCGGATCTTCTGCGAGAGGTCCCCGCCGGCCACCGCCGTGGCCACCTGCGCGATCGAGCGGACCTGGGCCGTCAGGTTGCCGGCCATCGAGTTCACCGAGTCGGTGAGGTCGCGCCAGGTGCCGGAGACGTCCCGGACGTTGGCCTGGCCGCCGAGCCGGCCCTCGGTGCCGACCTCGCGGGCGACCCGGGTGACCTCCCCGGCGAAGGAGGAGAGCTGGTCGACCATCGTGTTGACGGTGTTCTTGAGTTCGAGGATCTCGCCGCGGGCGTCGACCCGGATCTTCTGCGAGAGGTCCCCGCCCGCCACCGCCGTGGCCACCTGCGCGATGTCCCGCACCTGGGTGGTGAGGTTGCCGGCCATGGCGTTCACCGAGTCGGTGAGGTCCTCCCAGGTGCCGGACACCCCCGGGACCTCGGCCTGGCCGCCGAGCCGGCCCTCGGTGCCGACCTCGCGGGCCACCCGGGTCACCTCGGAGGTGAAGAGCGAGAGCTGGTCGACCATGCCGTTGAAGACCGTGGCGATCTCGCCGATCAGGCCCTCGTCGTCGGGCAGCCGGGTGCCGAAGTCGCCGTCGCGGACGGCCGTCAGGCCCGCCAGCAGCTGACGCAGCTCGGGCTCCCCGACGCCGGCCGGCGCCGCCGGGCCCGGTGGGGGCAGGTCCGGTCCCGTTCGGTCGGGGGCCGCCGGGTCGGGGCCCGGCGACGTGGCGGTCCGGCCGGGGGTGCCCGGGCCGGCCTGCCCGCGGCCCCTCGCTCCGGCCGCCGCCTTGCCCACGCTGCTCTCAGACATGCCGTCCCGCACTTCCCCTCGTCCGCCGCCAGGGCCGGGGCATCCCGCCGGGAGCGGTTGCGCACTCCGGGGCCGGCTGCCGGTCCTGGACCTCAGGAGGCTCCCCGGGTGCCGGTGGGCCGTCCGGGCGAGCCGTCTGGAGGTTACCCCAGGGGAGGGTTCGGGTACTCCGCATCGGCGCCCCGGCCGGGGGGCTCCCGGCGCGCGGGGGCGGGCCCGCCCGAGCGGCGGCGGGGCGCCCGGCCGGTGGCGCGGGCGGCCCGGCGGGGTGACACCGGAGGTGTGACGCCGGGGTCGGCGGGTAGACGCCGGTCAGCCGGACGGGCCGCCGGGGCGCTGCCGGGTGGTGTCGGAGGTGGTGTCGGGGCCGTGCGGCAGGCAGGGAGGTGTGACCTTCGCGGTGAATGGACCCCTTTCGCGGGGGAGTGGTGTGGGAGTCGTGAACATCGGAGGCCCGGTGCGTGCTCCGGGTGATGCCGGGTACCCGGGTGGGACACGAGGCCACCGGTGAAAGGACTGCCATGACGACGTCGCTGAAGGCTGCACCGACCGTTGACCCCGGCACGGAGCCCACCCACCCCGCCCGCACGCGGGCCGAGCGAACCTCGGCGGGGTGCACCGACGCGAGCGCCCCGGCCGCCGCGGAGCTGGACCCGACGATGATCGACAATCCCCGCGAGGTCGCGCCCGCCGACGCCCGGCAGCTGTCGAAGGCGCTCTTCGTCCGCCTCGCCGCCCTGGAGGAGGGGACCCGCGAGTACTCCTACACCCGCGCGACGCTGATCGAACTCAACCGGTCGCTGGTCCACTACGCGGCCGGACGCTTCCGCAACACCCGCGAGCCGATGGACGACATCCTCCAGGTCGGGACGATCGGCCTGATCAAGGCCATCGACCGGTTCGAGCCGGAACGCGGGCTGGAGTTCACCACCTTCGCCCTGCCCACCATCGTCGGCGAGATCAAGCGCTTCTTCCGCGACACCACCTGGTCCGTGCACGTCCCGCGGCGACTGCAGGAGCTGCGCCTGTCGATCGCGAAGGCCGGCGACGAACTGGAGCAGGGGCTCGACCGCGCCCCCACGGTCGCCGAACTCGCCGCCCACCTCGGGCTGACCGAGGAGGAGATCGTCGAGGGCATGGTCGCCAGCAACAGCCACACGGCCGGCTCGCTCGACGCCGGCACCGACGAGGAGGTCGAGAACACCCTCACCGCCAGGCTCGGCTTCGAGGACCCGGGATTCGAGCGGCTGGAGAACCTCCACGCCGTGAAGCCGCTGATCGCCGCCCTGCCCGAGCGCGAGCGGAGCATCCTGTCGATGCGTTACGTCGAGGAGCTCACCCAGTCCGAGATCGGTGCCCGGCTCGGGGTCTCCCAGATGCACGTGTCCCGGCTGCTGTCCCGGACCCTCGCCACGCTGCGCAGCGGCCTGCTGGTCGACGAGGACTGACACCCCGGGCTCGGCGGGCACCGCCCGGCGCCGGCCCGCCCCGCCCCGTCCCGCTCTGCCCCGTCCGTGCTCCCGCCCCCGTCCGTGCTCCCGCCCCCGTCCGTGCTCCCGCCCCCGTCCGCGCTCCCGCCCCCGGGCGGGGGTCGACGGGCTGGGCCGGGAACGTACGGCGGGGTACGCTGCTGAGCAGCCCCGGAGGGACGCCGGTCGACGTCCGGCCCCGGTCACGGGCCCGGCCCGTCGTGCGGCACCCGCCG
This sequence comes from Kitasatospora sp. NPDC057015, assembly GCF_042673745.1. Classification (NCBI taxonomy): domain Bacteria; kingdom Bacillati; phylum Actinomycetota; class Actinomycetes; order Kitasatosporales; family Streptomycetaceae; genus Kitasatospora; species Kitasatospora sp. NPDC057015. Next base: position 375,209 of record NZ_JBHUSG010000001.1, on the reverse strand, counting down.
ACGGTTCGGACGGGTATGCAGGGCCGGGGCGAGGTACGGAGCAGGATGCCCGTCAGGGTACGGAAGACTGCCGTGGAAGGTGCGGGTCGATGGGAATCGGTGAGGCTGGGGCGGGTTCGGCACGGTCGGGGTCCGGGGACGGCCGCCTGAGCGTGGAGACCCGGCGGACGGCGGGGGCGGTCGTCTGCTCGCTGGCCGGTGAGCTCGACCTCGACAGTCTCGGCGCGGCCCGCGAGGCACTGGAGGCGGCCACGTCCGCCGGGCCGCCGATGCTCGTCCTGGACTTGGCCGACCTGCGGTTCTGCGACTCCTCGGGGCTCAACCTGCTGTTGCAGACCCGGCTGGCGGCCGAGGCCGCGGAGCTGCCGATGCGGCTCGTCGCGCTGGCGCCGCAGGTGGAGCGGGTCTTCGAGATCACCGGGGCCGGCACCGTGTTCTCGATCCACGACTCGGTGGACGAGGCCGTCGCCTCGCTCTGACCCGCCGTCCGGCCGGGCGCGTCCCGGCGACCCATTGCGGCGACCCGGCCCGCGCGGGCGGGTGTCGGCCGCCCGGAGCAGGGCAGACGAACCACCACAGGGCCGGACCCGGTCCGGGGAAACCGACCGGGGCGAGCCGAAGTCGACCAGTGCAGAGCATCATGGCGGGGTGAACCAGATGAGTTTCCAGACTCCCGGGGGCACGGGGCCGACCAGCCCGGGCCTTCCCCTCACCGGGCAGCGTCGGCGCCTCGCGCTGTCCGGGCTGAAGGGCCAGGTCGCCCGCGGGCGGGACTTCACCCGCCAGGCGCTCACCGACTGGGAGTGGGCGGCCGGCCTGGACCCGTACGGGCAGAGCACGGCGGACGACGTCCTGCTGGCGGTGTCCGAACTGCTGGCCAACGCCTGCCTGCACGCCGGAGGTCCGCAGGAGCTCGTCCTCGCGGCCTCCGCCGACGGCCTGCGGGTCGAGGTGCTGGACGGGGACCCGGCCGTCCCGGTGCCGAGGGCGCCCTACCAGCCGGGCAGCCCGGGCGGGCACGGGCTCCACATCATCGAGCGGGTCGCCGACCGCTGGGGCGTGACACCGCTGCCGGGCGGCAAGTCCGTCTGGCTGGAGTTCGCCGCCGGACGCCTCGCCGGTGCGGTCGTGAGCCCGCCCGCGGCCCGGCGGGAGGAGCCGGGGACGCGGGCGGTGGAGGGCTTCCCGGCGCTCTGAGCGACCGCTCGGCCGCGGGGCCCGGGCGGTCGCCGCCTCAGCCGACGACAGTGACGTCGACGGTGGTGAAGCCGAGCGAGCGGAGCAGTCCCTCGAACATCGTCCTGGTGTTGGTCTCCGCCGTCGCGGTCAGCGCGGTGTCCTTGGCGGCCGACTGGATCTTCTCGGTGGCGAGGACCTCCAGCTGGTGGACGTTGCCGGGGTTGCCCGAGAAGAAGTCGCCGATCCGGTCGAAGAGTCCGCGCTGCTGCGAGTAGACGTAGGAGCGCTTCACGTCCATCGCGGTCTCGGCCAGTTGGGCGTGCGGCAGCCGCAGGGTCACCGAGCGGCGGTCCTCCGACACGGTCACGGCGCCGCTGCCCAGCGCTCCCAGATCGGTGTACGCGCCGACGGTGCCGGCCGCCACGTACAGCGTCCGGTTGCCGAGCAGCTGGGACGGCAGGAACTTCGCGTCGTTGTCCAGGTCGATGATCACCTGGAAGTTGCCGGTGGCGCCGGTGTAACGGCTCATGTTCTGAATGGACTTGAGGAGCACCGGCTGGCTCCGGTCGACCTGCTTCTCGGCGAAGGGATTGGGCAGGCCGGGCAGCAGGTCGAAGCGGGCGGCCGCCAGGAAGAGCGCCAGGATCGCGGCCAGGGTGATCGGGATGCTCAGGTACCAGGGCAGCCGGCGCGCGGCACGTACCGGCGCCGCCGGTGCGGAACCCTGCTCCGGTCCGGAACTGCGCTCCGCGGCGGACCCGTTGCCCGCCGGGCTGCTCTTCGGTGTCTCGTCGCCGGACGTGGCGAGGTCGCCCTTCGTGCCGGGGCCGGAGTCGGACCCGGCCTCGCCGAGCGGGCGTCTGTTGCGGGGGAGTGCCATCGCTTGTCCTCCGTCTGCCGAGGGCGGCGCCGGATGCCCGCTCTCTCCACGGCCTTCTGCCCCGGATTCGGCGTTCCACCAACCAGCTTGGCGCACAAGGCGCTTGCCCGACGAACCGAGGGTGCACGACCAACAGTGCACGACCGAAGCGCCGGCGGCCCGGGGTGTACGACCGAAGCCCGGCCGGCCGCGGTGAACGGCCGGCCGGGCTTCGGTCGGGTCGGTAGGGAGCTCGGGCGGTACGGGGATCGGGCTGTGCGAGGGCCCGGCGGTACGGGGGTCGGGCGTCCTCAGGGCGCGTCGTAGTAGCGGCGGTCCTCGATCACCGTCTCGGCGGGGATCCGTCCACCCGGCAGGCGCCGGCGTCGCAGCACCGTCACATAGCAGCCCAGGCCGAGCAGACCCGCCGCCATCAGCACCAGACCGACCACCTGGAGGTTCACCCCCGACAGCTGCCAGTCGACGCCGAAGGTCAGAATCGCGCCCAGCGCGAAGGTCAGGACACAGCCACCGATACCCATCGGAACCACCTCTTTCGCTTGCTCACCGTCACGAACGAATCGGCGCTGCGCCTACCCGGGCCGTCGGCGGCCACACGTGGCGACCGGTCACCTGCCGCTGAACCGCGGCCTGCCGGGAGCCGCCGGGCGATCGCGGTAGCCGTAGCCGTAGCCGTAGCCGTAGCCGTAGCCGTAGTCGGGAAGTCGGGACAGCTCGGGCGGCCGGGGCGGCCGGGCGCGGGCCCGGCCCGCGAGGGGTACTCGGTCGGTGGGTTTGCGATCCGGATGCCGGGTTAGGCGCTTCCCAGCCGGAGCCGAGTCCGGCGTGATCGGGAGGAGCTGGGATGAGCGTGCTGGTCATCCTCACTGTCTGTCTGCTCGCGGTGGTGGCGGCGGCCGCTCTCGCCGCGCCACGGCTGAGGACGCGTCGACTGCGCGAGCGCTTCGGAGCGGAGTACGACCGTGCGGTGCACGGCCACGGCGGCGACGTCCACGCGGCGGAGCGCGAACTCACCGACCGCGTCAAGCTGCTGCGCGGCCTGCGACTCAAGCCGGTCGAGCCTGCCGAACGCGAACGGGCCGAACGCGAACTCGCCCGACTCCAGGAGCTGTTCGTGGACGACCCCGGCACCGCCGCGGCCGATGCCGACCGCTTGCTGACATCCGTCCTGGACCAGGTGGGCTACCCCGAGAAGGGGCGGCTCGGCGCGGTCTCCGTCCACCACGGCGAGCTGGTGCCGCAGTACCGCTCGGCGCAGTCCGCGCTGGAGCGCGCCCGGGCCACCCAGGCGGGCACGGAGGAGCTCCGGACGGCCCTGATCGCCGTCCGCGACCTCGTCCTGGACGTGCTGCGCGCCGAGCACCCCGCGCCCCGGGGCCGGTCCGAGCGCCCGGGTCGGTCGGCCGGTACCGCGCCCGCCAGTCCGACGCCCTCCGCCGGCTGACCCGCCGACATGACCGAGAAGGAGACTTCCATGCTGGACAAGAACGCGGCAGCCTTCGACGACGACCGGGGGCGGTCCGTCCGCACCGGTGCGCACGGCGACGGTGCCGACGACGCCCGCACCGACGCGACCGCCGCCGACCCCCGGAGGGCCGGGTCGGGCGACACGGACGAACGGCGCCCGATCGAGCGCGGTCCGGTGGAGCACCGTACGAACGGGAAGCGTGCGAACGGGCAGCGGCTGCGCGAACAGCGGGCCGACCGGCACGGCGAGGCCGAGCAGCAGTCGGAGGAGCCCGGGGAGGACGCTGCGATCCGTTCCGGGCACCGCCCGGACGAGCCCGGGACGCCGGCCGCCGAGCCGGTGATCCCGCGCCAGCCCGCGGCCGGCGACGCACTCGACGACCGCCCCGGCCTCGCCGCCGGGCCGACCACCGGCGACCGCCCGGCCCCGGCCGGCCACCGCACCCCGCCCGCGCCCGAGGCACTACCGGCCCCCGTGGCCCCGCCCGCTCCCAAGAGCCCGGACGGTGCGGCCGACCTGAGCACCTGGCTGGAAACGGCGCAGGTGCAGCGGCTCTCCGCCCAGTGGCGGACCGTCCAGACCGGCTTCGTCGACGACCCGCGGGCCGCGGTGGAACAGGCCGACGAGCTGGTGGGCAAGGCCGCCGACCTGGTCACCGCATCCGTCCGCGACCACCGGAGCCGGCTGCACAAGGCGGGGGAGGGGGCCGGGGACACCGGGATCCCCACCGAGGAGCTCCGGCTGGCGATGCGGGAGTACCGCACCCTGTTGGACCGGCTGCTCGCCGCCTGAGCGGCGGTTCGACGGCGTGACGGCGCGGGCCGGCCGGCCTCAGGAGAGCCGGTGCGGCCCGGCCGGTGCGTCCGGGCCGCGCCGGGCGGCCGCGTCCACGAGTCCCTCGACCAGGGCGGCGACGCAGGCGTCCAGGTCCGCGCCCGGCGGCAGCCGCGGTGGTCGCCCCGCCACGGCCCGAGCCGCGAACCCGGTGTCGAGATGGGGGAACCGGGCGTCGAGCACGGTGACCCGGTTCCGACGCTGCTCCAGCCGTACGGAGTCCAGCCAGGCGCCGAGCGCCGCCTTGGACGCGCAGTAGCCCGCCATGCCCGCCACCGGCCGCGAGGCCACCACCCCGGTCACCGCCGCCAGTGCGCCGCCCGGGCCGATCTGCCCCAGGGCTCCCCGGAGGACGGCGATCGGCGCCAGGGCGTTGACCGTGAACAGGTGCTCGTCGACGGCGTCGCAGGACTCCTCCGCCCGGCCGAACGCGACCGTCCCGAAGGCGGTCACCACCGCGTCCAGCCCGCCGAGCGCGGCGGACGCCCGTTCCGCCAGGTGACCGCAGCCCTCCAGGTCGTAGGCGTCGAACCGGTGCGCCGAGCAGCCGCCCAGCCGGTTCGCGACCGCTGCCAGCCGCCCCCGGTCCCGCCCGGCCACCGCGAGTTTCGCGCCGGTGGCGGCGGCGGCCGTCGCGACCGCGCCGCCGATCACCCCGGTCGCGCCGACCACCAGGATCCGCCAGCCCCAGGGCGCGGGGCCGTCCGCGTGCCCCAGCCGGTCGGCGCCGCGCAGGCCGCTCTCCTCGTTCATCGCGGGCTCATCGTCCTCTCCTCGTCCCGCCGCGGCGGTGTCCAGTCCCGCGGCCTCGCCGGTCGCGGGAACGCCGTGGTGCGCTCGGCCCGTCGAGGTCCCGTCTAGGTCCCGTCGAGGTCCCGTCGAGTTCGCGTCGGGCTCCTCGGGAGCGGTGGGTGTGGATATGGCCGCGCCCGGCACAGCGTGCCCCTGCCCGGACAGGGCAAGCCAGTTGCAGCGCTTGCGCAGCGTTTACCCGTTCCCGTACTCGTACTCGTACTCGTACTCGTACTCGTACCCGTGCCCATGCCCGTGAGCCGCCGCCGGCAGCCGTGACCGCGATACCGGCGAGCCCACTCTGGAGCACACGGACTCCGGCGGCTCCGGCGCGTGCGCTGGTGTGCGCCCCCGGGTCTGCTATCGGCTGTCAGGGTCGCTCTCGATTGTGGACGAACAGGGCGGGCAACTAGTCCGGAGCGAGGGGTTCCGGCTGTGGCTCCTCCGGTCGCCGCCCCTCCCATCCGTCGACGGCGTGTCACGAAGGGGCGGCCGCGGGCGAAGCCCGGCGTCACGGGGGCGCGCGGTGAACCGCTCACACGCAACGGCTCACTCGCAAACCGCTCACACGCAAACCGCTCACACGCAAACCGCTCTCGCACCACCACTCATGCACGATGTGCTCGCGCGCCGCTGGCGCACAACTGCTCCCGGAAGGAGCGGACATGGGAATATGGACCGACATCCGTTCGTGGTTCGGCTGGGGCGGTTCCGCCTCGTCGACCGGCGTCCCGCCTCAGGGGTCGCCCGGCCAGTCGCCCGCCACCCCGCCGTCCGCGCAACCGCCCGGCGGTGGCCCGCCGGGCGAGCCCGTGCCGCCCACGGAGGGCGCGGAGGGCGCCTCGGTGACCGCCCTCGCCCGTGCGGTGGTGTTCACCGCGGACTTCTCCTCGACCCGCCAGTGGGTGGCCGGGCGCAGCAGCGCCTATCCCAACATGGGACCGACCAACCGGGGGGACCACAAGCTGGACTACCTCGTCGGGCAGTACTGCCCGGGCGGGGTGTTCTCGGCGGTGGCCCGGGCGGGTGACGGCCTCTGGAACTGCAACCTGCTGACCACCGAGGGCAGTCCGGACGGATTCCAGGTCCGCACGGGGGACGTCCTGCGGGCCCGGGTGACGCTGCCGTCGGGGGCCGGCGCCTGGCCGGCGATCTGGACCTGGCGGGAGGGCCGGAACGAGATCGACGTGTTCGAGTACCACCCGGACAACCCGAACCTGCTCGAACTCTCCAACCACATGGGCAACGGCAGTTACCTGTACTGGCGCGACCAGTCCGGTGCGGTCGCCCCCGGCCGGACGATCGATCTGCGGGTGACCCTGGGGGCGAGGTCCGTCGACTGGTACGTCCAGGGGCGGCGGGTGTACGCGGACGGTCGCGGGGTGGGGGTCGGCTGGCACGCCTACCTCATCGTCAACATGTCCGTCAGCGACGGGACTTATCACCCGCGCCCGTCCGGGCCGCCGGGTACCAGGCTCTCCTGGGTGTGCCAGTCGCTGACCGTCGAGCGCTGATCGTTCGGGCGCCGCCCGGCCGACCGTCGACCGCCCGCGGCCCGCCCGGAGCCCCGGCTCCGGGCGGGCCGGTGCGGCGGCCGTCCCGGCGCGCCCTTGACGTCCGAGTTGGTCTAGTCCACATTGTGTGGTCATTCGTTCCGCGTGTCCGCGTCGAACATGTCCAGCTGTGGAGACCCGCCATGACGCACACTCCGAAGCACACCGGCCGGCGACGAGCCGGTGCCCTCGCCGCCGTCGTCACCCTCGGCCTCGCGGGCGCCGCCTTCGCGCTGCCCGCCACCTTCGCCGGCGCGGCCTCGCCGGAGCTCCTGGTCAATCCCGGGTTCGAGGCCGGTACTCTCAACGGCTGGACCTGTTCCGGGAGTTCGCAGGTGAGCAGTGCGACGCCGCACTCCGGCGGATTCGCCCTGGCCTCCGTCCCCGGCGCCCAGGACCTCGCGCCCTGCACCCAGACCGTCACCGTCCAGCCCGGCACCAGCTACCTGCTCAGCGCCTGGGTGAAGGGGTCGTACGTCCAACTCGCCGCCACCGGTACGGGTGTGAGTGCCTCCAACTGGACGGCCGGGACGGCGTGGACCTCGCTCGGCACGACGTTCACGGCAGGGCCGCAGACCACGCAGGTGACGGTCACCGTGAGCGGGTGGTACGGCGCCGGTGCGATCGCCGTGGACGACCTGTCCCTCACCGGGTCGGGCGGGGGCACTCCGTCGGCCTCGGCGAGTACGTCACCGTCCGCCTCACCGACCGCGTCGACCTCCGCCACGCCCACCACGACGCCCACGCCCACGCGGACGTCCACGCCCACCCAGACGGCAACCCCGACCGCCTCGCCGACGCCGACCGCCTCGCCGACCGCCACCGCCACCTCCGGTACGGGGGTCGTCAAGGTGACGACGGCGAAGGAGCTGAAGGCCGCCCTGGCCGCGGCGCTGCCCGGCCAGACCATCGCCCTCGCCGACGGCACCTACCTCGGCAACTTCTCGGCGACCGCGCCGGGTACGGCGGACCGCCGGATCACCCTGACCGGCTCCCCGAACGCCGTCCTCACCACGACCACCGGCGGCGGGTACGGCCTGCACCTCGACGGGGCCGGGTACTGGACCGTCCGGGGCATCACCGTGACCGGCGCCCAGAAGGGCATCGTGGTCGACTCCGCCGACCACGTGGAGATCGATTCGGTGACCGTGCGCAACCTGACCATGGAGGGGGTGCACTTCCGCAACTCCAGCCGCTACGGGGTGCTGCGCAACTCCACCGTCCGTGACACCGGCACCCTCGGGGACGGCAAGGGCGAAGGCGTGTACGTCGGCACCGCCAACACCCTCACCGACCGCAGCGACTACGTGCAGATCCTCGGCAACGTCATCGGCCCGCGCGTGGGCGGGGAGAACATCGACCTGAAGGAGGGGACCACGGGAGGCCTGGTCTCCGGCAACACCTTCTACGGGGACGGTCTGACGAACAAGAACTTCGACGACTCCTGGGTCGACGTGAAGGGCAACGGCTACGTCATCGAGAACAACACCGGCGTCGGCACCCTGAAGGACGGCTACCAGACCCACACCCAGCAGCCCGGCTGGGGCTGCGGGACGGTCTTCCGGCACAACGCCTCCGACCTGGGCGCCGCCAACGGCACCGCCGGGCGGTACGCGTTCGGGATCACCAACTACGACCCGGCGGGCTGCCCCGTGACGATCGCCGCCGACAACACCGTCACCGGCGGCGACGGCCTGGTGAGCCCCGGGGTGCCGGTCGGCTGAGCCGCCCGCCCGTAGGGCGTTCCCCCGCCCGGAAACACATCGCACGCGTACCGTTACCGCCTCGTGACGTGACACGCGGCGGCAGGGCGCCGCGTACCGGCCGGACGGGGGAACACTCATAACTCCACTCGCACGACCGGGCGAAGAGTGTCGCCCAGGCAGGGACGGTTGCCATGTTCGGCCGCAAGCCCAGAGAGACCGAGGACGCCGAGGCGCTGGCGGCGCTGATCGCGGACGCACGCCGCTGGGAGTCCGGTGGTCGGCACGCGCGCCGGACCGAACAGCTCGGACCGGTCCGGCGCGAGCGCACCGGGTCCCGCCGGCCGATCTGGTCGGACCGCTGACCCTCGGATCACCCGCCTCTCGGGCCGGCGACCCTCGGAGCGCCGCCCTCGGGCCACCGGCCGCCCTCCGGCCGCCGGTCGGGCACGGGCACGGGCACGGATCCTCCCGCGCGGCGCCCCCGCTCGCATAGAGTCCTGGGCGAAGCGAGTACCGGCGCAGGAGGAGGCGGACCATGTCCGGAGACGACGAGGAGCAGGTCCGTCCGACGGGCCCCGACGTCACCTTGGGCTACGGGCACGAACACCCCGACCAGATCGCCGACATCACGCTGCCGCACGGTGCGGCGGCCGGACTCGGCGAGCCGGCCCCGCTGGTGCTCTTCCTGCACGGCGGCTTCTGGCGGGCCAGGCACGACCGGCTGCACGCGGCCGCACTCGCCGAGGCCCTCGCCGCACAGGGCTACGCGGTGGCCAACGTGGAGTACCGACGGGTCGGCGCGGGCGGCGGCTGGCCCGGGACGTTCGTCGACGTGGCGCTGGCCGCCGACACCCTGCCCGAACTGATCGGGCGCACCTACCCGGGGCGGGTCGACCTCGACCGGGTGGTGTACGCGGGGCACTCGGCGGGCGGGCACCTCGCGCTCTGGGCCGCCGCCCGGGACAGGCTGCCCGCCGACGCCCCGGGTCGGGCCGACCGGGCTCCCCGGGTGGCCGGAGTCCTCGCGCTGGGCGCCGTCACCGACCTGGTCGAGGCCTGGCGCCTGGGCAACGGCGAGGGAGCGGTGGCCGAGTTCCTGGAGGGCGACCCGGTCACCGTGCCGTCCCGCTTCGCCGCCGCCGATCCGAACGCCCTGGGCGCCCCGACGGTGCCCACCGTGCTGGTCCACGGCGACCGGGACGAGCGCGTCCCGGTCGCGATGGCCCACCGCTACCGGGACGACTTCGGCGTCAAGCTGCTCGAAGTGCCGGACACCGGACACTTCGAGCTGATCGATCCCGCCTCGCAGGCCTGGCCGTCGGTCCTGGACGCGCTGCGCGGGCTGGTCTGAGTCCGCGCGGCGCCCCGGGTCGGCCGCCCGGCGGGGGCGACCCCTACGGGATCAGGCCCGCCACCAGTCGTCGAGGGGCGTCACCGGAACGGTCCGCTTGTGCCGGGTCGCGAGGTAGATCGACTCCACCTTCGCGGCCACCTCCGGCGTGACCTCGGCGCCCTCCAGGTAGTCGTCGATCTGGGTGTACTGCAGACCGAGGGCCACCTCGTCGGGCAGCGCCGGGCGGTCGTCCTCCAGGTCGGCCGTCGGCACCTTCTCCCACGCGCTCGGCGGTGCGCCCAACTCCTGGAGCAGGGCGGCGCCCTGGCGCTTGGTGAGTCCGGTCAGCGGGGTGACGTCGACCCCGCCGTCACCGTACTTGGTGAAGAACCCGGTCAGCGCCTCGGCGGCGTGGTCGGTGCCCACGACCAGCAGGCCCAGCTGGCCGGCGATCGCGTACTGGATCACCATGCGCTCGCGGGCCTTGATGTTGCCGCGCACGAAGTCCCGCAGCTGGGGCTCGCCGCCCAGCAGTTCGCGCAGGCCGAGCGCCGCCTCCGCGCCGACGGCGTCCGCGCTCGGCTTGACGTTGACCGTGATCGACCGGTCGGGCCGGATGAACTCCAGCGCGATCTGCGCGTCGTGCTCGTCGGCCTGCACGCCGTAGGGCAGCCGCACCGCGACGAAGGTCACCTCGTGCCCCTCGGCCCGCAGCTCCTCGCTGGCGAGCTGGCACAGCCGGCCCGTCAGCGTGCTGTCCTGGCCGCCGCTGATTCCGAGCACGTACCCCTTGGCAGGGGTCGACCGCAGGTAGTCCTTGAGGAAGTCGACCCGTTGCCGGATCTCGACCTTCGGGACGATGGTCGCCTTGACGCCAAGGTCGATGAGGATGTGCTCCCGGAGATTCGCCATCCGGGAATTGTACTGGCCGGATTCGACCGGACCGGGCCCGGGACCCGCGTCCTGGCGGAGCGCCGCGGTGTGCGCCGGATGCGCCCGAGGGGTCAGGCGACCCGGTCCGGCACCGCAGCGGGCACCACCGGAACGGCCGGCTCGCGCGGTACCGGCGTCGGGGGCGTGCCGACGGCCCAGCGGCGGGCCAGGACGGTGCAGGTCATCAGCTGGATCTGGTGGAAGAGCATCAGCGGCAGCACCATCAGCGCCACGTCCTTGGCGGCGAACAGCACCGCCGCCATCGGCAGGCCGCTCGCCAGGCTCTTCTTGGAGCCGCAGAAGACGATCGCGATCCGGTCGGCGCGGGAGAACCGCAATCGTCGTCCCGCCTGGTCGGTCAGGGCCAGGGCGGCGGCGAGGACCAGCACGCAGAACCCTGCCAGCACCAGCAGTTGGAGGGCCGACACGGTGTGCCAGACGCCCGCGACCACGCCCTCGCCGAAGGCGGTGTAGACGACCAGCAGGATCGAGCCCCGGTCCACCAGGGTGAGCACGGGCCGGTGGGCGGCGATCCAGCGCGCCGTCCGGCGCCGGGAGAGCTGGCCGAGCAGGAACGGCACCAGCAGCTGCAGGACGAGGGTCAGCACCGAGCCCGGGTCCACCCGTACCGCGCCCCCGCCGAGCAGCAGCGAGGCGAGCAGCGGGGTGACCAGGATGCCCGCCAGGCTGGAGAACGACGCGGCGCACACCGCGCCGGCGACGCTGCCGCCGGCGATCGAGGTGAACGCGATGGAGGACTGCACGGTGGAGGGGAGCAGGCACAGGAAGAGCAGTCCCCGGGCCAGTTCGGGGGAGAGCACGGAGCCGGCCAGTGCCTGGGCGGCCAGGCCGAGCAGCGGGAACGCGAGGAAGGTCGCCGCCAGGATGGTCAGGTGCAGTCGCCAGTGCCGCGCGCCGTCGAGCGCGGCCCGGGTGGAGAGCCGGGCGCCGTAGAGGAAGAAGAGGACGGCGATGGCGGCGGTCGTGACGTGCCCCAGGGCGCCGGCCGCCACGCCCCTGGCCGGGAGGAGCAGGGCGAGGCCGACCGTGGCCAGCAGCGCCAGGATGTACGGGTCCAGTCCGAACCGGGCGGCGGCCCTGCTCAGGGGTGCGGTGAGGTTCTTCACCCGGGCGCCGCCTCTCGTTCCGTGGGGTCCGCCGCCGCGGCAGTGCGGCCCGGGTCGGGGGCCGGGCTGTAGTACGTTCGCGGCGTCGGTCTCTTCGTCGTTCTGACGACGATTGTATTCAATCGAGGTGCGGGATGGAACGCGAGGGTGCCGAGCAGGCCGCTCGGAAGGGCAGGCTCTCGCCCCAGGCGCTCTGCCGGGCGATCCGCGAGGACGTGATCCGCGGCGTCCACCGCCCGGGGGTCCGGCTGACCGAGGAGTCGATGGCGGCCCGCTACGGCGTCTCCCGGGTGCCGGTCAGGGAGGCGCTGCGCACCCTGGAGGCCGAGGGCTTCGTGCAGTCCCGCCCGTACGCGGGGATCGTCGTGGTGGAGCTGGACGACGCCGAGGCGGAGGACCTGCTGGAGGTGCGTGCGCTGCTGGAGCCGCTCGGTGCCGGCCGGGCCGCGCTGCGCCGCACGCCCGAGCAGCTCGGGCGGTTGAAGGAGCTGGTGTCGCTGGGGCGGGAGGCGGTCGCGGACGGTCGGCTGGACGAGGTGGCGCGGCTGAACAGTCGCTTCCACGAGGTGATCGCGGCCGCCTCGGGCAGCCGTACGCTCAGCCAGCTGGTCACCCAGTTGAGCCAGAAGATCGCCTGGGTGTACTCGGTCGACCTGCCCCGCCGGGCGGAGGACTCCTGGCGCGAGCACGAGGAGATCGTGGCGGCCGTCGAACGCGGCGATCCCGTCGCGGCCCGGCAGGTGGTGGCCCGGCACATCGCCGCGGCCCAGAGCGCCTACCGGCGGCGGGAGCCGGGAGGCGCCGCCGGCTCCTGAGGCCGCAGTCGCGGGGGAGGGGGCGCGGGGGAGGGGGTCGGCTGCGGCCCGGTCCGCCGACTCATCCGCTCGCAGATCGTATACAACACCGGGTGATCGATCGGTCGGTCGCGCCCCCCTGCGCCCCATCGCGCTGCCCTGCGCTCCGCTGTGCGCCGCGACCGCCGCGTTGGAGCTTCGTTGGTGCGACGTTGGCGGCCCTCGGCAAGATCAATCCCCGTTGGACACCGTTCCCGCCGGCCGTGCTCCTCGCGAGCACGTGCGGGCGACGGTCGGTTCCGTTCCGGCCGGCCCGGGTTCGTCAGTCGCCGACGCCTCCCCTGTTCATGTTTCACGCCTGAGATGGGACCTCGATGTCGTCTTCCAAACCTGCCGTCAGCCGCCGGGCCGTGATCGGCACGATCGGCGCCGCCACCGCGGCCGTGGCCGTGGCCCCGCTCAGCGCCGCCGCCGCGGAGGCCGCGACCGTCGAACGGCCGTCGAGCGGGAGCCCGGCAGCCGGTCACCGGATCGCCGAGGTCCCGCAGACCCGTGCCCGGTCCGCGGCCGGTGAGGCCGCCAAGGCCGTCCGCACCACCTTCCCGATCGAGTACGTCGGCGTGAGCTGGACCGGTCCCAAGCGCGGCGCCTCGATCCGTCTGCACCGGGAGGGCGGGGTCGCGGGCGAGTGGCAGCCGCTGCCGACCGGCTGCGCCGGTGGTCCGGACGGGCACACGGCCGACCCGGCCCGCAGCGCCACCGCGCTGATCGCCGCCGGCGGTGCGCTCGGCTACGACCTGCGCCTGCCCGACGGCGCCACCGAGGTGCGCTCGGCCGCGATCGACACCGTGGGCGGGCCGAGCCGCCAGGCGGCCGTGTCGGCGACCGCGCCGGTGATGTTCGGGCAGATCGAGTACCTGTCCCGGGCGGCCTGGGGCGCGGACGAGTCCAAGCGGTTCAAGAACGGCGTCGAGAACACGCCCACCGCGTACTACCCGCTGCAGACGCTCACCGTGCACCACACCGACGGCGTCAACGCCGACCCCGACCCGGCGGCCACCGTCCGGGCGATCTACGAGTACCGCGCCGTCACCCTGGACTGGGGCGACATCGGCTACCACTTCCTGATCGACGAGGCCGGCCGGATCTACGAGGGCCGCTACTCGGGCACGGACGGCATCCCCGCCCACGACGCGTCCGGGAACCTGGTGACGGCGTTCCACACCTCCGGGTTCAACTCCGGGAACCTCGGCGTCGCCCTGCTGGGCACCCTGGTCGACCAGGGCCCCACCGCGGCGGCCCGCTCCTCGCTGACCGCCCTGCTCGCCGGCCTGTCCTGCGCGCACGGGCTCGACCCGGAGGCGCACGTCACCTTCGTGAACCCGGTCAACGGGGTGACCAAGGCGGTCGAGATGATCAGCGGGCACCGCGACTGGCTGGCCACCGACTGCCCGGGCGCCACCATGTACGGCACGCTCCCCGCACTGCGCGCCGACGTCGCGGCCCTCACTCCGTGACGTCACGGCCCTCTGACGCCGCGACCCTCTGAGGCCGCGACCCTCTGACGCCGCGAGGTAGCCGGCGGCGCGCAGTCCCGCCGTCGCGCAGTTCCGCCGCGCCCGCCGCCTGCCCGCTGCTCGCCGCCCGCCGCTGCCCGGGGCCCACCGCCCCGGGCAGCGGCGCGTCCGCGGCGCCGCCGTGCCCACCGGCCCGGTCGGGAGTGCCCGTCGGGACTGCTCGTCAGGACTGCTTGACCGCGGAGATCTCGAATTCCAGCACGATCCGGTCGCCGACCAGGACGCCGCCGCCCTCCAGGGCAGCGTTCCAGCTGACCCCGTAGTCCTTGCGGCTGATCGGCACGGATCCCTCGAAGCCCACCCGCAGGTTCCCGTAGGGGTCGCGGGCGCTGCCCTGGAACTCGAACTCGATGCCGATCGCGCGCGTGGTCTCCTTGATCGTCAGGTCGCCGGCCAGCCGGAAGTGCGTGGCGTCGAGCCGCTCCACCCGGTTCGACACGAAGGTGATGTCGGGGAAGGTCGGGGCGTCCAGGAAGTCGTTGGTCCGCAGGTGCCCGTCCCGCTGCTCGTTGCGGGTGTCGATGCTGGCGGTCTTGATGGTGACCGTCGCCGTCGACCTGGTCGGGTCCTCCCCGTCGAGGTACGCGGTGCCCTCGAACTCCCTGAACGCGCCCCGGACCTTGGTGACCATCGCGTGGCGGGCCACGAAGCCGATCTCGGTGTGGGCGGGGTCGAGGGTGTAGGTCCCGGTGAGTTCGGCGAGCGGGATGTCGGTCATGGCGCACTCCAGGGCGTCGGGCCGGGCCGGTCCGGCAGGCCGACCTCGCCCCCACGCTAGGCGGACACCCGACCGGCGACAGTGCTGGCCCGCGGGGCGTCACCCGCCGGGACCAGCACCGGCACCGACCCGGCCACCCGTTCGGCCCTACGGACGGGCGGCCCGGCCGCGAACCGGCCGCGAACCGGCCGTGTACCGACCACGGCCCGACCACCGTCCGACCGCGAACCGACCACCGCCCGACCACCGCCCGACCCCGGTCCGACGGCGGTCCCGCCGCGGCCGCTCCGCGGCGACGGCCCGCGCCCGGGACCCGTCCTGCCGCTCCGCGGCCCGCGGCCTACGGTGGTACGGACGGCCCGGTGCGCCGCCGCCGCTGCCCGCGGTCGGCCGCCCCGGCCGAGGGCGAGGTGGTGGCGATGCCGGCCTGGCGACTGCGGGACTTCCACGAGGACGATCTGGACCAGGCCGTCCTGGTGTGGGACCAGAGCCGTCCGCCGGGCGAACAGCTCCCCGTCTTCCCGGTCTCCGAGGTGATGGCCGCGGCCAGGAGCGGCCAGCCGGCCGTGGTGGCCGTGGCGGGGGAGGAGCTGGTGGCGCTGGCGGTCGCGCAGGCGCACGGCGAGCGGGCCTGGGTGCTGCTGATCGCCCTGTCCGCGCGCTGGCGCCGGCGCGGGATCGGCAGCGCACTGCTCGCCGAACTGGAGCGGCGGCTGCGCGAGCAGGGCGTGCGCCGGATCTGCGCGCTGCTCCCCGAAGGGGGCACCGGCACCCAGGCACTGCTGAACAGCGGTTACGGCGGGCGCGAGGGGCTGGTCTACTTCGAGAAGGTCTCGCACGGCGGCGCGGCCGAGGCGGGGCTGCTGGCCGAGCTGGGCGGCCGCGAGCAGCCGCCGGGCCTCTGGGAGGCGCTGGCCGGCATGGAGCGGGAGAAGGAGGTCGTCGAGCGGCGGATCGTGCTGCCGCTCGCGGAGCAGGAGCTGGCCGACCGCTACGGGGTGGCGCCGCCGAAGGCGGTCATCCTGTTCGGCCCGCCGGGCACCGGCAAGACCAGCTTCGCCAAGGCGGTGGCCTCCCGGTTGGACTGGCCGTTCGTGGAGCTCTTCCCGTCCCGGCTGGCGGCGGACGGCGAGGCCGGACTGGCCGCCTCGCTGCGCGACGTGTTCGCGGACCTGGCGGAGCTGGACGCCGTGGTGCTCTTCATCGACGAGGTGGAGGAGATCGCCGCCGTCCGCTCCGGCCTGGCGGTCGACCCCGGTCACGGCGTGACCAACGAACTGCTCAAGCTGATCCCGGGTTTCCGGGAGCACGGCGACCGCTTGCTGGTCTGCGCCACCAACTCGGTCCGCTCGCTGGACCCGGCCTTCCTGCGCCCCGGCCGCTTCGACTACGTCATCCCGATCGGGCCGCCCGACCCGGTGGCCCGGGCGGCGATCTGGGCCCGGTACGCGGGGCGGGCGGCCGCGGGCGTGGACCTGGACCGGCTGGTGGCGGCCAGCGGGCTGTTCACCCCGGCGGACATCGAGTTCGCCGCCCGCAAGGGCGCCCAGGCGGCCTTCGAACGCGAGGTCCTGCACCGGCAGGGCCGTCCGGCCGGCACCGAGGACTACCTGTCCGCCATCGCCGACACCCGGCCCACCCTCACCCCGCAGGCGATCACCGAGTTCGAGGAGGACATCGCCCGCTTCACCCGGCTGTGAGCGGGCCCGGCGGCCACCGGTGATTCGTGGGCCCGTCCGCCGCCACCCGTCCGCTCACAGCCGCCACCCGTCCGCCGCCACCCGTCAGCCGTCCGCCCGCAGCCGCCGGTGTCGTCGCGGTGCGGTCCGACCGGGTGACTCCCGGGCAGGTCTGCGCCGAGTCGGCCCGGCGCCACCCCGCATCGGAGGGACGATCGCTGCCGGCGGGGCCGGCTGCTCGGCGCCGGCCCGGACGGCTCCGGAGGTCGTGATGCGGGTCCTGCTCCTGGCGAGCGCGTTCAACAGTCTGACCCAGCGCCTCTTCGCCGAACTGCGCGACCGTGGAAACCATCTGACGGTCCATCTGGCCTGCGGTGACGAGCCGCTGCGGGACGCCGTCCGCTGCGAGCGGCCCGAGCTGGTGCTCGCGCCGATGCTCAAGACCATGATCCCCGCCGACGTCTGGTCCCGGCACACCTGCCTGGTGGTCCACCCGGGCCCGCCCGGCGACCGCGGGCCGTCCTCGCTGGACTGGGCGATCCACGAGGGGGTCGAGCGCTGGGGGGTGACGGTCCTGCAGGCCGACGGCCGCCCGGACGGCGGCGAGGTCTGGGCCGACGCGGAGTTCCCCGTCCCGCCGGTGGGCAAGAGCGACCTCTACCGCAACGAGCTCTCGGACGCGGCGGTGCGGGCGGTGCTGCTCGCCGTGGAGCGCTTCGCCGCCGGCACCTACCGGCCGCGTCCGCAGCACGGACCGGACTGGGACGTCCCCGACCACGACCGGCCGTACCTCGACCAGGGCCTGCGGCGGATCGACTGGGCCCGCGACCCGACCGAGGCCGTCCTGCGCAGCCTGCGGGCGGCCGACTCGCAGCCCGGCGTGCTGGACGAACTCCTCGGCGGCGAGTGGTACCTGCACGGCGGCCACCCGGAGGACGAGCTGCGGGGGCGCCCGGGCGAGCTGTTGGCGACCCGCACCGGGGCGCTCTGCCGGGCGACGGTGGACGGCGCGGTGTGGATCCCGGAGCTGCGCCCGAGGCGGCGCCCCGGCGGTCCGGAGACCTTCAGGCTCCCGGCCGCCCTGGCACTGGGCGACCGCCTGCCGCGGCTGCCGGAGGTGCCCGCGCCGCTGGACCTGCCGGACCACCGCCGGACCTGGACGGACATCCGCTACCGGGAGCAGGACGCGGTGGGCCTGCTCCGGTTCTCCTTCCCCGGCGGTGCGATGAGCACCGACCACTGCCGCCGGCTGCTGGAGGCGTACCGCTTCGCCCGCTCCCGGCCGACCACCGTCCTGGTGCTGGGCGGTGGCCGGGACTTCTTCTCCAACGGCATCCACCTGAACGTGATCGAGGCGGCCCGCGACGCCGCCGCGGAGTCCTGGGCGAACATCACCGCGATGGACGACCTGGTGGAGGAGGTGCTGACCACCACCGACCGGCTGGTGGTGTCCGCGGTGGGCGGCAACGCCTCGGCGGGCGGGGTGGCCCTGGCGGCGGCGGCCGACGAGGTGTGGTGCCGGGACGGCGCGGTGCTGAACCCGCACTACCGGCTGATGGGCCTGTACGGCTCCGAGTACTGGACGTACACGCTGCCGCGGCGGGTCGGCGCGGCCACCGCCGAGCGGCTCACCCGTCAGGCCCTGCCGATGACCGCGGCGGCCGCGCAGCGGATCGGGCTGGCCGACCGGGTGCTCGCGGTCGCGCCGGAGGACTTCGGCCGGGAGGCGGTGCGGCTCGCCGGACTGCTGGCGGCGAGTCCGGTGGTCGGCGGCCTGATCGCGGCGAAGAAGGAGGCCCGCGAGCGGGACGAGGGGCGACGGCCGCTGGCCGGGTACCGGGAGCGGGAGCTGGCCCTGATGCACCGTGCCTTCTTCGGGTCGGGGGAGCCGTACCACGCGCTGCGGTCGGCGTTCGTCCGCAAGCGTCCGCGACCCGGCACGCCCGCGCACCTGCGCCCGCCGGCTCCGGGCCCCGGGGATCCGGCGGCGGAGGACGCCGGCGGGCCCGCCGCCCGGCCCTGACGGCCCGCGATCGGGCCACCCGGGTTGCGGTCCGGGCCGCCACCGCTTCGGCTCTGTTCGCCTGAGCCCCGGGCGCTTGGTGCTGCTATGAAGAATCGAGTCCGTTTTGTCGGGCTCGTCCCAGTGTTCGAGGAGGCATCCTCATGGGTGCGACAGAAACCACCACCGTCGAAGGATCCGCCCCGCAGGGCGGCCAGGAACTGCCGCTGGTGCACATCCTCTGGATCAACGCGGGCCTGAGCTGCGACGGTGACTCCGTGTCGCTGACCGCCGCGATGCAGCCCAGCATCGAGGAGATCGTCACCGGCGCACTGCCCGGCATTCCCCCGGTCGCGGTCCACTGGCCGCTGATCGACTTCGAGTGCGGGCCCGTCCAGGGCGCCGACAACTTCGTCGAGTGGTTCTTCAAGGCGGAGCGCGGCGAACTGGAGCCCTTCGTCCTCGTGGTCGAGGGCTCCATCCCCAACGAGAAGATCAAGGAGGAGGGCTACTGGTGCGGCTTCGGTGACGACCCCGCCACCGGCCAGCCCATCACCACCAGCGAGTGGCTCGACCGGCTGGCGCCCAAGGCCACCGCCGTGGTCGCCATCGGCACCTGCGCCACCTACGGCGGCATCCACGCGATGGCCGGCAACCCGACCGGCGCCATGGGCGTGCCCGACTACCTCGGGTGGGACTGGAAGTCCAAGGCCGGCCTGCCGATCGTCTGCGTGCCCGGCTGTCCGATCCAGCCGGACAACTTCTCCGAGACCCTGCTCTACCTGCTCTACCAGCTGGCGGGTTCCGCTCCGATGATCCCGCTGGACGACAAGCTGCGTCCGACCTGGCTGTTCGGCGCGACCGTCCACGAGGGCTGTGACCGGGGCGGCTACTACGAGCAGGGCCAGTTCGCCACCGAGTACGGCTCGCCCCAGTGCCTGGTCAAACTCGGCTGCTGGGGGCCGGTGGTGAAGTGCAACGTCCCCAAGCGCGGCTGGATCAACGGCGTCGGCGGCTGCCCCAACGTGGGCGGCATCTGCATCGCCTGCACCATGCCGGGGTTCCCCGACAAGTTCATGCCGTTCATGGACGAACCGCCCGGCGGCAAGGTGTCCAGCACCGCGAGCACCGCGTACGGCGTGGTGATCCGCAAGCTGCGGAGCATCACCGCCAGCACGGTCGACAAGGAACCCAAGTGGCGCCAGACCGGGAAGAAGCTGACGACCGGGTACCGGCCGCCCTGGTGATCCCCTGACGCCGTACCAGCCGGCCGGCTTCTCCGCCCGGTGACCACCCCGACGAGGAAAGGCACGAGAGAGACGATGGCACCGACGACGAAGGCGGCCGGCGACGGCAGCGGCCTGACCGAGATGTCCTGGGATCCGATCACCCGGATCGTGGGCAGCCTCGGGATCCACACCAAGATCGACTTCAAGCAGAAGAAGGTCGCGGAGTGCTACAGCACCTCCTCGGTCTTCCGCGGCTACAGCGTCTTCATGCGCGGCAAGGACCCGCGCGACGCGCACTTCATCACCAGCCGCATCTGCGGCATCTGCGGCGACAACCACGCGACGTGTTCGGTGTACGCGCAGAACATGGCGTACGGCGTGAAGCCGCCCCACCTGGCCGAGTGGATCATCAACCTCGGCGAGGCCGCCGAGTACATGTTCGACCACAACATCTTCCAGGAGAACCTGGTCGGGGTGGACTACTGCGAGAAGATGGTCCGCGAGACCAACCCCGGCGTGCTGGAACTGGCGGAGCGCACCGAGGCGCCGCACGCCGGCGACCACGGCTACAAGACCATCGCCGACATCATGCGCTCGCTGAACCCGATCGAGGGCGAGTTCTACCGCGAGGCGCTGCAGGTCTCCCGCTACACCCGGGAGATGTTCTGCCTGATGGAGGGCCGCCACGTGCACCCCTCCACGCTCTACCCGGGCGGCGTCGGCACCGTCGCCACCGTCCAGCTCTTCACCGACTACCTCAGCCGGCTGATGCGCTACGTGGAGTTCATGAAGCGGGTCGTGCCGCTGCACGACGACCTCTTCGACTTCTTCTACCAGGCCCTGCCCGGGTACGAGGAGGTCGGCCGGCGCCGCATCATGCTGGGCTGCTGGGGCAGCCTCAACGACCCGGACCACTGCGACTTCACCTACCGCAACATGACCGACTGGGGCCGGCGGATGTTCGTCACCCCGGGCATCGTGGTCGACGGCAAGCTGGTCACCAACGACCTCACCGAGATCAACCTCGGCATCCGGATCCTGCTCGGCAGCTCCTACTACCAGGACTGGGAGGGCCAGGAGCAGTTCGTCACCCACGACCCGCTCGGCAACCCGGTCGACCCGCGCCACCCGTGGAACCAGCACACCATCCCGGCCCCGCAGAAGCGGAACTTCGACGACAAGTACAGCTGGGTGATGTCCCCCCGCTGGTTCGACGGCAAGGACTACCTGGCGCTGGACACCGGCGGCGGCCCGCTCGCCCGGCTCTGGTCCACCGCGCTCTCCGGCCTCGTCGACTTCGGGTACGTCAAGGCCACCGGGCACAGCGTGCAGATCAACCTGCCGCGGACCATGACGAAGCCGGAGAAGAGCTTCGAGTGGAAGATCCCGCAGTGGAGCAACGCGATCGAGCGCAACCGCGCCCGGACGTACTTCCAGGCCTACGCGGCCGGCGCCGCCCTGCACTTCGCCGAGAAGGCGCTCGCCGAGGTGCGCGCCGGGCGCACCCAGACCTGGGAGAAGTTCGAGGTGCCCGACGAGGGCCTCGGCTGCGGCTTCACCGAGGCGGTGCGCGGCGTGCTCTCGCACCACATGGTGATCCGGGACGGCAAGATCGCCAACTACCACCCGTACCCGCCGACCCCCTGGAACGCCAGCGTCCGCGACACCTACGGCACGCCGGGCCCGTACGAGGACGCGGTGCAGAACACCCCGATCTTCGAGGAGAACTCCCCGGAGAACTTCAAGGGCATCGACATCATGCGGGCCGTGCGCAGCTTCGACCCCTGCCTGCCGTGCGGCGTCCACATGTACGTCGGCGACGGGAAGACCGTGCAGAAGATGCACGTCCCCACCGGACTCAGCGGGATGGGCGGATGAGCACCGCGACCCACGGCGGCGCGCCGAGCGCCGAGCAGACCGGCCGGCGGGTCGAGGAGGTCCTCGACCGGCTGGCCGCCACCGGCGACCCGGCCGTGGGCGCCGCCGCAGAGGAGCTGGTCCGCGTCCTGATGGACTTCTACGGTGCGGGCCTGGCCCGCACGGTGGCCCTGCTCACCGACGCTCCCGCCGGCGGCGGCAACGGCGGTGGCACCCCCGCGCCGGCGCTGGCCCGACTGCTGGACGACGAGCTGGTGGCCGGCCTGCTGGTGCTGCACGACCTGCACCCGTACGACGTCACCACCCGGATCGGACGGGCCCTGGCCGCCGTGCCGGACCACCCCGCCGAGGTGCTCGACTTCGACGAGGACACCGGCACGCTCCGGCTGCGCCTGGCCGCCGCCACCGGCGGAGGCTGCGGCTGCGGGAGCACCGAGCAGAGCGCGCGGCAGAGCATCGAGGGCGCCCTCGCCTGCTTCGCGCCCGAGGTGACGGCGGTCGATCTGGAGCCCGCCGAACCGCGCGCCGCCGAACCGGTGCTGCTGCAGATCGGCGCCCGGCCGGCGGGCGCCCGGTGACCGCGCCGCCGACCGCCGGGCCCGGTACGGGCACGGCCGCGCTGCGCCGGTTCCGGGAGCCCGCGCCCCCGCGGCCGGAGCGGTGCGAACTGTGCGGGCAGGCACTCGCCACGGAGCACCGGCACCTGGTGGAGACCCGCCTGCGGGCCCTCGCCTGCGCCTGCCAGGCCTGCGCGGTGCTCTTCGCGCAGGCCGGCGCCGGCGGCGGCCACTACCAGGCGGTGCCGGAGCGCTACCTCGTCGATCCGCACCACACCCTCGACGACGGCGCCTGGGAGCAGCTCCAGATCCCGGTCAGCACCGCGTTCTTCTTCCGCAACGCCGCGCTGGAGCGCCTGGTCGCGCTCTACCCCAGCCCGGCCGGCGCGACCGAGAGCGAACTCGACCCGCAGACCTGGGAGTCGGTGCTCGGCCGCAGCGTGCTGGCCGACCGGCTGGCGGCCGACGTCGAGGCGCTGCTGCTGCACCGCGCCCCCGGGCGCACCGAGTGCTACCTGGTGCCCATCGACATCTGCTACGAGCTGGTCGGCCGGATGCGCCTGCTCTGGCAGGGCTTCGACGGCGGGGCCGAGGCCCGCGCCGACCTCGCGGCCTTCTTCGAGCGCGTCCGGGCCCGGGCCCGCACCCTACCGAAGGGCGAACTGCCGTGACAGAACTGACCTTCACCTGCACCGGGGTCCGGGCCGACCCGTACGCGGCCGGCCCGACCCTCGTCTTCCGGCTGCGGATCACCGCCGCCGACGGGGCCCGGGTCCATGCCCTCGCGCTGCGCTGCCAGCTCCGGCTCGAACCCGCCCGGCGCGGCTACGACACGCAGGAGGGTGAGCGGCTCGCCGACCTGTTCGGTGAGCGCTCCCGCTGGGGCAGCACGCTGAACCCGGTGCAGTTCGCGCAGGTCTCGCTCACCGTCCCCGGGTTCACCGGGGAGACCGAGGCCGACCTCGTGGTGCCCTGCACCTACGACATGGACATCGCGGCCTCCCGCTACCTCGGCGCGCTCGCCGACGGCACGGCGCCGCTGCTGCTGCTCTTCTCCGGCACCGCCTTCACCGGCGCCGGCGGCTTCCAGGTCGAGCCCGTGCCCTGGGACCGCGAGGCCCGCTGCGCGATGCCGGTCGCCGTCTGGCACCAGATGATCGAACAGCACTTCCCCGGCTGCGGCTGGATCCGGCTGCCGCACGACGCCATGGACGCCCTGCTGGGATACCGCTCCCGGCACGCCCTGCCCTCCTGGGAGGCGACCGTCGGCGCCCTGCTCGCCGCCGCGGGCACCGGCCCGTCCGCACCGCGACCGGCCCGGCCGCTGAGCACCACCGCGGCACCAGCACACCTGTCGACCGAAGGGACCGTACGGTGACCACCAGCGCCCCCGTGCCCGAAGTGGAGACCCGCTTCTCCGCCGCCCGCCAGATCGCCGACGCCGTCCTCTTCGAGGGCTACGTGCTCTACCCGTACCGGGCGTCGGCCGCGAAGAACCGGCTGCGCTGGCAGTTCGGCGTCCTCGTCCCCCCGGCCTGGGGCGCCGACAGCGCCGAGCACTCCTCGCAGCGCACCGAGTGCCTGATGGAACCACGCCGGGGCGCGAGCCTGCTGATCGAGGTGCGGTTCCTCCGGGCCCAGCGCCGTACCGTCGAACGGGCGCTGCCGGGTTGGGCGTTCGAGCCGACGGACGCGCTGGAACTGCCCGACCGGATCCTCGTCCCCTGGGACGAGGGGGTCGAGGAGCGGATCGAACTCACCCTGTCGCTCGACGAGTTGACCGGGGAGGGGGTCAGCGTCCCGTTCAGCAGGCCGGCCTCCGAGGACAGCGAGCTCGTCCACACCGAGGAGGGGCAGGTGACCGGCCGGCTGCTGCGCCGACGCGAGCAGGTGGACGGCCTGCTCCGGCTGCGCACCACCGAAGTCCCCGGCCCGTACGCGGCGTTGAAGCTCACCGCCGAGCTCGCCAACGCCGGCGGCTGGGCCCCGCAGGCCGCCGCCGCCCGCGACGCCGCACTACCGCACTCGCTCATCTCGGCCCACCTGCTGCTCGGCCTCACCGCCGGCACCTTCGTCTCGATGACCGACCCGCCGGAATGGGCCCGCGGCGCGGTCGCCGACTGCCGGAACGAGCGCACCTGGCCGGTGCTGGCCGGCGAGCAGGGCCGGGCGGACGTGCTGCTCTCCTCCCCGATCATCCTGGAGGACCACCCGATGGTCGCGCCCGAGAGCGCCGGCACGCTCTACGACGCGACCGAGATCGACGAGATCCTGGCGCTGCGCACCACCGCCCTCACCGACCGGGAGAAGCGCGAGGCCAGGGGCACCGACATCCGGGCCGGCGAGGTGATCGACCTCGCCGACTCGCTGCCGCCCGAGGTGTGGGAGCGGCTGCACGGCGCGGTCCGGGCGCTGCGGGAGATCACCGATCCGGCCGTCCGGCAGGACCCGGGCGCGGCGCCGGAGGCGGGCGAGCCCTTCGCCCCGCGCCCGGAGACCCCCTGGTGGGACCCGGCGGGCGACCGCAGCGTCGATCCCTCGCGCGACCGCGTCCGGATCGGCGACCACTCGGTCGGTGCCGGCAGCAGGGTGCTCCTCAAGCCCGGCCTGCGGCGCACCGACGCACAGGACCTCTTCCTCGACGGGCGCAGCGCGCTGGTCGAGGCGGTGCTGCACGACGTCGACGGCGCGGTCCACCTGGCGGTCACCGTCGAGGGCGATCCGGGCGCCGACCTCTGGCGCCAGCAGGGCCGGTTCCTCTACTTCCAGCCGGACGAGGTCGTCCCCCTGGAGGAGGTGTGAGCGAGAGCGCGGCGGCCCCGGGCGCGGCCGGCCGGGTCCTGGTGGCCGGGGTCGGCAACATCTTCCTCGGCGACGACGGATTCGGCGTGGAGACCGTCCGGCTGCTCGCCGCCCGGCCGCTGCCGCCGGACGTGGACGTGGTCGACTTCGGGGTCCGCGGCGTCCACCTCGCCTACCAACTGCTGGACGGCTACCGGGCCCTGGTCCTGGTGGACGCCACCGCCCGCGGCGGCGTGCCCGGCACGGTGTACCTCATCGAGGCGGCCGCTCCGGGCTCGGTGGAGCCGCAGTCCCCGGTCCTCGACGGGCACCGGATGGGCCCGGACGCGGTGCTGGCGCTGCTGGACACGCTCAGCGCCGGCACCGGTGGCGCGCCCCCCGGGCGGGTCCTGGTGGTCGGGTGCGAGCCGCAGTCGCTGGAGGAGGGCATCGGCCTCAGCGAGCCGGTGGCCGCCGCCGTCCCCCAGGCGGTCGAGGTGGTGCTCCAGGTGCTGCGGGAGGGGACGGGGAGCCCGGCGGAGCAGCCCGGCGCCGAGGCGGGCGGCGGGGGCGGGAACGGCAGTCGGGCCGCCGCCGAACCGGTGGCGGCCCTCAGCGCGGGGGACCGAGAAGAGAGAAGGACACCAGCATGCGGAAAATCCTGATCGCCGGCGTGGCCGGCTTCGTCACCCTCCTCGTGGTGGTGAGCCTGCCCGACATCAAGCGCTACCTGAAGATCCGTTGCATGTGAGGGGCGCCGGCGCCGGCCGCGCCGTCCGGTGACGGGGCTGCGGCGAATGGCGTAGGCGACGGCGCGGTGACGGCGCGGCTCCGGGGCCGCGCCGTCACCGCGCTCTGTAATGGAGCCCGGACGCCGAGCGCCGACCACGGCGCCCCGATGGACGGGTGCACGCCCGCGGCGGCGAGGACGCGCGGGGAGGAGGGCCCATGCACGAGATGTCGATCGCCATGGCCGTGGTCGAGCAGGTCGAGGAGGCCGCCGGCTCCACCGGGGAGACCGCGGTCGAGGCCGTCCACCTGCAGGTCGGCGAACTCGCCGGGGTCGTCCCGGACGCGCTCGCCTTCTGCTTCGAACTCGCCTGCGCCGGCACCGTCCTGGAGGGCGCCGAACTGGTCGCCGAGACGGTGCCCGCCCGGGCCCGCTGCGCACCCTGCGCCGCCGAGTGGCCCGTCGGCATGCCGCCGGACCTGGTCTGCCCGCGGTGCGGCGGAACGCAGGCCGAACTGCTGGCCGGGCGTGAACTCCAGATCACCGGCGTCCGCTGGGCCGACCGCCCGGTGCCCGCCCGAGCCCACCGGGAAGGCTGAAGCCCATGTGCCGAGTCGTCGACCTGCAGCAGGCCGTGCTCGCCAAGAACGACCGCAGCGCGCAGGACCTGCGGGCCGCGCTGGCCGCGCGCGGCGCCATCGCCGTCAACCTGCTGTCCAGTCCGGGGAGCGGCAAGACCGCCCTGCTGGAGAGCGAGCTCGGGATCGCCCGCGAGCGCGGGATCCCGGTGGCGGCGCTGACCGCCGACCTGGCCACCGAGAACGACGCCACCCGCCTGGCGCGCTCCGGAGTGCCCGTCAAGCAGGTGCTCACCGACGGCCTCTGCCACCTGGAGGCCTCGATGCTCGGCCGGCACCTGGACGGCTGGCTGCCCGAGGCGACGCAGGTGCTGTTCGTCGAGAACGTCGGCAACCTCGTCTGCCCGGCCTCCTACGACCTCGGCGAGTCGCTGCGGGTCGCCCTGGCGGCGGTCACCGAGGGGGAGGACAAGCCGCTCAAGTACCCGACGGCCTTCGGCCTCGCCAACCTGGTGGTGGTGACCAAGACCGACATCGCCGAGGCGGTGGAGTTCGACGAGGCGGCGTTCCGCGCCAACGTCGGGCGGGTCAATCCGGGGGTGGAGATCCTCTTCACCTCGGCCCGCAGGGGCCTGGGAGCGGGCCTGCTCCTGGACCGTGCGCTGGCGGTGCGCGAGGGCGGGCCGGTGCACCTGCCGGTGATGGCGCGGCAGCAGGGCGGGGACGGGCACCCGGCGGGGTCGGGGCACGGCCACGACCACGGACATGCGCACGACCACGACCACGAGCACGACCACGGGCACGGGACTGACCACGGGCACGGGCACGAGCACGGCCACGCCACCGTTGCCTCCGGGGACAGGTCTTGACGCTCCAGGAGTCCCCCGACCTCCGGGAACGCCGGCGGGTGGCCGTGCAGGGCGTGGTGCAGGGGGTGGGGTTCAGGCCCTTCGTCTACACCCTCGCCACCGAGCTCGGGCTGCACGGCCAGGTCACCAACACCGGTGAGGGCGTGACCGCCGAGGTGGAGGGCCACCCCGAACGCGTCGCCGCCTTCTGCCGCCGGCTCGCCAGCGACGCGCCGGCCCTCGCCGCGGTCGAGTCGGTGAGCCACCGGCCGCTACCGGTCACCGGCGGCGAGGGCTTCGCGATCGTCGCCTCCAGCGCCGGCGGGCCGCGCCGCACCCTCGTCCCACCGGACGTCGCCACCTGCGCCGACTGCCTCGCCGAACTGGCCGACCCGGCGGACCGCCGCTACCGCCACCCCTTCATCACCTGTACCAACTGCGGCCCGCGGTTCACCATCGTCACCGCACTGCCCTACGACCGGGCCAACACCACCATGGCCGGCTTCGAGATGTGCCCGGACTGCGCCCGTGAGTACCGCGACCCGGCCGACCGCCGCTTCCACGCGCAACCCGTCGCCTGTCACGCCTGCGGACCCCGGCTCGCCCTGATCGTCCCCGGCCGGCCCGACACCGGCGGGGCGGACGCCATGGCGCTGGCCCGGCGGATGCTGGCCGCCGGCGCCATCCTCGCCGTCAAGGGCATCGGCGGCTACCACCTCGCCTGTGACGCCGCCGACGCCCGGGCGGTGGCCCTGCTGCGCCGCCGCAAGGCCAGGGGTGACAAGCCCTTCGCGCTGCTGGCCCGCTCCCTCGCCGAGGTCGAGCCGTACGTCCGGCTGGGCCCGGAGGAACGGGAGTTGCTGGCCGGCCCGGCCCACCCCATCGTCCTGCTGCGCCGCCGGCCGGGCGGGCCGGGGCCGGCTGAGCAGGTCGCGCCGGGCAGCCCCGACCTGGGCGTGATGCTGCCCTACACGCCCCTGCACCACCTGCTGCTCGGCCTGCCCGGCGACCCTCCCGGGCCCGGCCTGCTCGTGCTGACCAGCGGGAACCGGTCGGGTGAGCCGATCGTCACCGACGACGCCGAGGCGCTGACCCGCCTCGCGCCGCTCGCCGACGCCTGGCTCACCCACGACCGCCCCATCCACGTCCCGTGCGACGACTCGGTCGTCCGGATCTGCGACGGTCACAGCCTGCCCGTCCGCCGCTCGCGCGGGTACGCGCCGCTGCCGCTCACGCTGCCGCTGCCGGTACGCGCCACCCTCGCGGTCGGCGGCGACCTGAAGAACACCTTCTGCCTCGGCGAGGGGCGCCGCGCCTGGCTGTCCGGGCACATCGGCGACATGGACGACCTGGACACCCAGCGCGCCTTCGGCCGCGCGGTGGGCCAGCTGGGCGCGATCACCGGGGTCGAGCCCGAACTGCTCGCCGCCGACCGCCACCCCGGCTACCGCTCGGCCGGGTGGGCGCGGCGGGCCGCCGAGGGCCGTCCGCTCGTCCGGGTGCAGCACCACCACGCGCACATCGCGGCGGCCATGGCCGAACACGGACTCGACGGCAGCCGGCCGGTGATCGGCGTGGCCTTCGACGGCACCGGCTACGGGGACGACGGGGCCGTCTGGGGCGGCGAGGTCATGATCGCCGACTACGACGGCTTCCGACGGTACGCCCGGCTACGGTACGCGCCGCTGGCCGGCGGCGATGCCACGGTCGCCCGCCCCTACCGGATGGCGCTGGCGCACCTGCACGCCGCCGGCATCGACTGGGCGCCGGACCTGCCCTGCGTGGCGGCCTGCCCGCCGGAGGAACTGGGAGTGCTGGCACGCCAGTTGGACCGGAACCTGAACTGCGTGCCGACCTCCAGCATGGGCCGGCTCTTCGACGCGGCCGCCTCGCTGGCCGGAATCTGCCAGCTGGCCGGCTACGAGGCCCAGGCCGCCATCGAGTTGGAGGCGGCGGCGGTCGGCCATCAGGAGGCGGGCGGCGGATACGCGTTCGAGCTGCGCCCGGTCGAGGCCGGCCCGGGCGGCGGGCACCCGGGCGACGCGTCGCTGATCGCCGACCCCGCACCGGTGTTCACCGCGATGGCCGCCGACCTCCGCTCGGGTGCGCCGCCCGGACTGCTCGCGGCGCGCTTCCACCAGGCGGTGGCCGACCTGGTCCGCCGGGCCTGCGGGCGGGCGCGCGAGCAGCACGGGCTGGAGACGGTGGCGCTGACCGGCGGCGTGTTCGCCAACGTGCTGCTCTCCCGTGCCTGCGCCGCCGGATTGACGGCCGACGGATTCACCGTGCTGCGCCACCGGCTCGTCCCGCCGGGCGACGGGGGGCTGGCGCTCGGCCAGCTGATGGTGGCGGGACGAATCCCGGCGGAGGAGGCGGCCACGGCCGAATCCTGAGCAGCGGGTGTGCAGTTCGACCGGTCGCCGAGAAGTGAGGAGAGCCCGATGTGCCTGGCAGTACCCGGAAGGGTTGTGGAGATCGAGGAGCGGGACGGTACCCGGATGGCCGTCGTCGACTTCGGCGGCGTGGTGAAGGACGTCTGTCTGGAGTACCTGCCGGACCTGGCGGTCGGTGAGTACGCCATCGTCCACGTGGGGTTCGCCCTGCAGCGGCTCGACGAGGAGTCGGCCCGCAAGACGCTGGAGCTCTTCAACGAACTCGGTCTGTTGCAGGAGGAGTTCGGGGATCCGTGGGAGGCGGCCGCCGGTGCGGGCGGCGTAGTTCAGGAGGTGCAGGAGTGAAGTACCTGGAGGAGTTCCGGGACCCGGAACTGGCCCGTCGGCTGCTCGACGACATCCGGGCCACGGTGACCAGGCCGTGGGCGCTGATGGAGGTCTGCGGCGGACAGACGCACACCATCATCCGGCACGGCATCGACCAACTCCTGCCGGAGGGCGTCGAACTGATCCACGGGCCGGGCTGCCCGGTCTGCGTGACACCGCTGGAGGTGATCGACAAGGCGCTGGAGATCGCCTCCCGGCCGGGTGTGATCTTCTGCTCCTTCGGCGACATGCTGCGGGTGCCCGGCACCGACCGCGACCTGTTCCGGGTGCGCGGCGAGGGCGGGGACGTGCGCGTGGTGTACTCGCCGCTGGACGCGCTGCGGATCGCTCAGCAGAACCCCGACCGGGAGGTGGTCTTCTTCGGCATCGGCTTCGAGACCACCGCCCCGCCGAACGCCATGACGGTGTACCAGGCGCGCCGGCTCGGGATCCGCAACTTCAGCCTCCTCGTCTCGCACGTGCGGGTACCGCCCGCCATCGAGGCGATCATGACCTCGCCGGAGTGCCGGGTCCAGGGCTTCCTGGCGGCCGGCCACGTCTGCAGTGTGATGGGCGTGGACGAGTACCCGGAGCTGGCCGAGCGGCACCGGGTGCCGATCGTGGTGACCGGGTTCGAGCCGCTCGACATCCTGGAGGGGATCCGGCGCACCGTACGGCAGTTGGAGCGTGGCGAGCACCGGGTGGAGAACGCCTACCGGCGTGCGGTGCGCCCGGAGGGCAACCCCGCTGCCAAGGCCATGCTGGCGGACGTCTTCGAGGTCACCGACCGCTCCTGGCGGGGCATCGGGGTCATCCCGCAGAGCGGCTGGCGACTCTCCCCGCGCTACCGCGAGCAGGACGCCGAGCACCGCTTCGAGGTCACCGGCATCACCACCCGCGAGCCGGCCGAGTGCCGCAGCGGCGAAGTCCTCCAGGGGCTGCTCAAGCCCAACCAGTGCGAGGCCTTCGGCACCACCTGCACCCCCCGCAACCCGCTCGGCGCCACCATGGTCTCCAGCGAGGGCGCCTGCGCGGCCTACTACCTCTACCGGCGGCTCGGCATGCCGGCCGCACCCCTGCCGGCCAGCACCCTGCCGGTCGTTCCGCTGGAGGCGAGCCCCGTTGCCTGACACCACCACCACCGGCACCCGCACGGCGAGCACCGCGCCCGCACCGGACTTCGCCAACTGGAGCTGCCCGTTGCCGCTGCGCGACCACCCGAGGGTGGTGATGGGCCACGGCGGCGGCGGGGCGATGTCCGCCGAGCTGGTCGAGCACGTCTTCGCCCCGGCCTTCGGCGGGCAGGTGCTGGCCTCGCTGGGCGACTCGGCCGCGCTCACCCTCGGCGGCGCCCGACTCGCCTTCTCCACCGACTCGTTCGTGGTCCGGCCGCTGTTCTTCCCCGGCGGCAGCATCGGAGACCTGGCGGTGAACGGCACGGTCAACGACCTCGCGATGAGCGGGGCTCGGCCGGCCTACCTCTCCTGCGCCTTCATCCTGGAGGAGGGCGTCGAGATGGCGGTCGTCGCCCGGGTGGCCCAGGCACTCGGCGACGCCGCCCGCCGCGCCGGCGTCGAGGTGGTGACCGGCGACACCAAGGTGGTGGAGGCCGGCCACGGCGACGGCATCTACCTCAACACCGCCGGGATCGGCCTGATCCCGGCCGGGGTGGACATCCGCGCCCAGCGGGCCGCACCGGGGGACGTGGTGATCGTCAGCGGTGACATCGGCGTCCACGGCGTGGCCGTGATGAGCGTGCGGGAGGGTCTGGAGTTCGGGGTCCGGATCGAGAGCGACTGCGCCGCGCTCGGCGGACTGGTCGAGACGATGCTCGCCGTCACCCCCGACCTGCACGTCCTGCGTGACCCCACCCGGGGCGGGCTGGGCGCCGCGCTCAACGAGATCGCCGTCGCGGCGGGTGTCGGCGTGCTCGTCCAGGAGCGCAGCGTCCCCGTCCCGGACGAGGTCGCCAACGCCTGCGCGATCCTCGGCCTCGACCCGATGTACGTCGCCAACGAGGGCAAGTTGGTGGCGTTCGTGCCGCGCGAGCACGCCGACGCCGTGCTGGACGCGATGCGCGCCCACCCGCTCGGCGCCCGGGCCGCGGTGATCGGGGAGTGCGTCGCCGAGCACCCCGGCATGGTGGTCGCGCGTACCGCGCTGGGCGGGACCAGGGTGGTCGACCTGCCGATCGGTGAGCAGCTGCCCCGGATCTGCTGAGTCGGGACCGGCCGCCCCCGGAGGCGGCCGGCGACAGGGCGGGACGACCCGCCGGCGAGGTCTGCGCCGGCGGGTCGTCCTTGTGCGTGAGGCCGCTCGTTCGCCCGGGTCGGTCAGCCCGACGGGCGGTAGTACGAGGCCACGGCCGGCTGGCCGGTGTAGTTCGGGCCGGCCGCCGGGTCGGCTCCCAGCCAGGTGAACGGCAGGGTGAGGGTCCGACCGCCGTGCAGGGTGAGTCGGTGGCGGCGGGCGTCGTACTCGAACCCGGCGGCCCGCAGCGCGGCGAGGACGGGTCGTGCGGCCGGCCCGCCGTCGGGCAGGCGCAGCGAGGCCGGATCGAGGTCGGCGGCGAGCAGCCCGTCGGACTTCAGCCAGCCGGCCGCCCGGGTGAGCAGTGCCAAGGTGTCGCCCAGGTAGTGCAACCCGTGGACACAGGTGATCAGGTCGTACGCCCTGACCGGTCGCCAGTCGGCCGTGGAGGCGGTGACCAGCTCCACCGTCGGCGGCAGCGGTGACCGGGTGCGCGGGCCGACCAGGTCGACACCCGTCAGCACGGCGTCGTCCGGCAGCCTGGCCGCGGCGGCGCGCAACGCGTGGCCCTCGCCGCTGCACAGGTCGAGCCAGGCCGGCGGGCCGGGCGCGGCCAGCAGCCGGACGACCGGGTCGAAGCCGAGTTCGCGGGCGTAGCTGTTCACGCCGGTGAGGCCGCGGGCGCGGTTCATGGTGGAGTTGGCCACCACGTCGCAGTCCGCGAGCGCCTGTTCGGAGTACAGCTGCGGCGCCGTCACAGGGGTGCGCCGGGCCGGCGGGTGGTGGTCATCCCGCCATTGTCGCGGGCGTGGTGGCGGTCGCCGCCACCGGCCGGTGAGGACTTTGGGAAGGTGGCCGCCCGCTCTATCCGCGGCGGCCGTCCGGTGCTTGAATGACCGCCACCAAATCACCTCCCCCTACTGCCACTTGTGGCACACATCAGCCTAGGACTCCCCTATGACTACGCGCGTCGACCTCTTACCGCGCCGAGCCGTTGCCGGCCTCCGGTACGCGGCTCTGCTGGCCATGTTCGCCTCCGTCCTCCTCTTCTTCTCCGGCGTGCAGCCCGCCCAGGCCGCGCCGGCCTGCGGTGTACTCGCCCAGGGCGCCGCGCCGCAGGCCGCCGCCGCCGTGAACTCCGCCTGCGGGCTGATCGGAACGCCCTACTCCTGGGGTGGCGGCCACGGCGGCCAGCCCGGGCTCTCGTACGGGATCTGCGACGCGTCCAACGGCGCGCCCAACGACTGCCACGTCCGCGGTCTGGACTGCTCCGGGATGGTCCGCTACGCGTACTACCTGGCGGTCGGCGCCGACGTGATCAACGGGGTGACCACCACCCAGTGGCCCTCGTCCCGCGCGGTCGCCCGGTTCTACCGGGCCGACGGCACCGGCCCGTTGCTCCCGGGCGACCTGGTGTTCTTCGGCAACACCGCCTCCACCATCCACCATGTGGCGATGTACCTCGGTCAGGGGTACATCGCGGAGGCGCCGTACTCCGGCGGCTACGTCCAGGTGGCGGCGCTGTCCTCGCACGGCGACTACTACGGCGCCATCCGGCTCTACGGTCCGGGCGGCGGATCCCCCACTCCGCCGCCCGGCGGCGGGCAGTACTGGGTGGACACCTTCGCGAACGCTTCGGTGTACGGGTCCCCGACGAGTACGGCGAGTACGGGGACGTTGTACCAGGGCACCAACTACGTGTTCTGCAAGGCCTGGGGGCGTGAGATCCGTAGTGGGAGCAGTTTCAACCACTGGTGGTTGAAGACGGATCCGGATGTGGGGCCGGGTGGTCAGTGGGTGTCGGCGTACTACCTGTCGAGGTGGGGCAACGACGTGGCCAAGGACAACAACGGCACGGTGATCCCCGACTGCCCGGGCGGATCCACCCCGCCTCCGAGCACGACGAAGTACTGGGTGGACACGCTCGCCAATGCTTCGGTGTACGGGTCCCCGACGAGTACGGCGAGTACGGGGACGTTGTACCAGGGCACCAACTACGTGTTCTGCAAGGCCTGGGGGCGTGAGAT